>NZ_QQWI01000006.1 GCF_004125825.1 Fusibacter sp. A1
GAAACACTTCTATGCTTGTACACAAGAAGGCACTGAGAATCAAGTGTATCTAAGTCTGATCATGTACTGCTTGCTTGCACTATTTAAACAAAGCATCATAACAAGAGGGACACTGGATAAAATTAGAATCGCTATTCGAGCGAGTATTTATCAGCCATTTGAACTAGTAAAACCAAAACTTGAAAAGCTGACACCTTATTAATTGGATGTAAGTGAATAAGTGCTCCAATCACTGTGCAATGAGACCTTCTTGTTGAGGTTGTTCTTTTTTCAATCATCAGCGGAAGGTTGAGTAAAAATTATACAATAATAGGTTTTTTATCTATATCAAGAACAAGCTCAAGTGTGTTAATGCAACGCCAGTGAATACGTATGACAAATAAGAGTCATGAATAATAGTACTTCTTTTGAATGATGCAAGAGAGGTACTATTTTTCTATCAAGTCCATGATAATATCTGTCATCTCTTCTGCTGACTCTTTCATGCCTGTTTTAATCCAATGCTCTGTTATCTTGAATATCCCTGCTGTATTGAACATTCTTTTGTATAAATCAGTCTCTTTAACGACTTCAAAGAAAGACATAGTCATAAGACTATATTCTTCTAGCAGAGGAATCAGTTGGTTATTTTTAATGAGTAAATCAATATGCCTTGCAGAATGCATCATTTGAAAGTGACTGAGTAATAAATCTCCAATACTCGCATTCTTCATTTTTGAAAGTAGTTTACCTTGCTCAATAGTGTACTTAGAAAAGTAATGATAAATAACCTTATCTTTGTCCTCAAAATGACGGTAGAAAGTCATCCTCCCTACACCAGCTTTCTTTATGATATCAGAAGCCTTTATCCTATCATAATCTTCTGATTCCATTAATTCCAATAGTGCATTTACAATCATCATTTTCGATTCTTCTTTTTGTTCTTCTCTTTTCATGGTACACCTCCTGACTTCTGTATCACTTTATGTCATTCGCTTGAATTAAGTTCAATTCATTTATATAATAACACAAAACTGATACTTTATCCCACATTTTACGATAAGTATACTACAAGGAGGAATTAAAATGACACACAAAAGAAAAACAATCATCAATTGGTCAATCATCACACTTATATTTATCCTATTTTTAACTTGGCATGGTGCTTTTGATAGACCGCTGAACCAGGCTGAAGTTGATGAGCTTATGACTAAATATCATGCAGCAGACCTTGGTACTGATACTAACAAAGAAGATCTTAGAGAATTCTTAGAAAGTGGTGATGGTAAACCAGTCTATATGATAAACGTCATAAAAAATTATGATCAGCCTAAACTAACAGATGCTATGATAGAAAAAGGTATGACAACGGACATGACGGCTGAAGAAGTACTCGCTGACTATACAGGTTTTGTCTTTCCTTACCTTATAAAAAATGGTTCTTACCCGATTTACACTGGAACTGCTCTCCTAGATTCTCAAGAAGTATGGGGAATCGAAAATGCAACTGAATGGTCAAGTGGTGCTATCATACGCTATAAAGACAGAAGAACCATGATAGAAATGGCCACTGATCCAGCATTTGCACAGTTCCATGACAGTAAAATTGCAGCTATTGAAAAAACAGTCTCTTACCCTTTGACAACTCAAATGTATTTTGTTGACTTAAGCTATTTTATGTTTGTTCTTCTTGCTTTAATTGGTTCGCTCGTACAATTCTTTATTAACAGGAGGTCAAAACATGAAAAAATCACTGACTAGAACCCTCATGGCCCTTGGTAGTATACTCAGTTTATTCATCATTATTGGAATAGTTATATGGTATTGGCCAGCAGGAGATTATGGTGATTTCACCGTTATTAATGAAGATGGTACAATCGTATATGAATATATTGAGACGAATGGCATTACCCTGCATGTCGCACTTTCAGGACCCGAGGATGGTGAACCGGTATTCTTACTTCATGGTTACCCAGATGCAAGTTTTGGGTGGCGAGATCAAATCATTGCATTAAGCGAAGAAGGTTATCGAGTGATTGCACCAGATCAAAGAGGTTTCAATCTTAGTGACAAACCTAAAGGACTCGATAATTATACACCTGAAAATCATGCTAATGACATATTGGGTTTAGCTGACCACTTTGGTTATGATACTTTTAACATAGTGGGTCATGATTCTGGGGTTGTTGTCTGCTGGAATATTGTAGACAAACACGAAGACCGTGTTGATAAAATGGTTACAATAAATACACCTCATCCAAAGGTCTTATTTGAATTTCAAGAAGCAAATGAAGAACAAAGAAAAAAAAGCCAATATGCCTACTTTTTCAGAACACCCTATATTCCTGAAATTGCACTCAAATTTAACGATTATGCCCTTATGAGTAAGTCCATGGAAGACTCTTTCACAGAAGAAGAAATCAATGAATATAAGCGAGCCTGGTCACAGAAAGGGGCCAACACCGCCATGCTCAACTGGTATCGTAATTTGTTTACACAACCTGAAACTGAAGTGCCAAATAGAGTTGTTGATGTTCCATTATTAGTTATATGGGGAAAACAAGACCCCCACATGATGTGGCAACAAGCTGAACCATCCTCTAAGATGTCAACCAAAGGGTCGGTAGCGTATATTGAAGAAGCTACCCACTGGGTTATGAGGGATACACCCGATGAGCTAAACAAACTTTTATTAGACTTTCTTAAAGATTAAAATAATCAAATCAACTCATTAAAATAAATCATAGTAAGCTATGATTTATTTTTTTATACAATAGTTACTGTCACTTACCGCTATTTCAATTTGTTCATGCTCAAAACCACTACCATCTACATCGTATGGAAGTAAGTTGTTTTATGAATCTAAATTTCTATAACTCACTACAATTTCTATATCGTCCGATAAAATAGTTGGAATTTTCGGTTTTTTTAGTTTCTACTCATAATAAAAGAAGAACCCCTAGATATCAACAGATTCGAGGGTTCATTCGACACTTTTCTATATTAAGCTTTTAGCAACAGCCGCACATATCAGAATTTATTCTACTTCTTCGATGTAAAAACTTACAAACTCAAAAACTTATAATTTGTAAGTTTTTGAATCATCTATATAATTTACTTTAAATGAGGCAGTATTACTACTTTTTCGCCTTAAAAATATTAAAACAAAAAACTTATTATCAATAACTTATTAATTAGTAAGTTTTTTTGTGTAAATAGTAAGTTTTTTTGTTTTGTTAGAAATTAATATTTTACCAAAACTTCTATCTACTTTACCAAATTTTTTTGCGAGTTTACCAACAATGGGAAGCACTTTTCCAAAACTCTAATTATTCTTTCCAAAATATCTACTTAGTTTACCAAAATAATTTATTGTATTGAGGTTATTTTATACACCTACAGATATTTAGATAATCTGTCCCTTATCACTAAAAGAAATCAGTAATGATGTAAATTGCTTAGTAACAAGACTATGTTTCTTTGATCGGAGGAGCATAGTATGGATAAAATTAAGAAAACCAAAACTTTTAGTGAGATTTTTATACTTTTTTTAGTTGATGAACTTGAGCATAGAGCAAATGAGGATTACAATGATAGTAAATTAGAAATGGTCACTTCCAAGAATAGTGAAAACAACTTGGAGGTGGAACAATGAAAGCAGTAGGATATATTAGAGTCTCGACAGATAAAATAGAGCAAGAAGATTCACAAGACAACCAAAAGACGCTCTTTATACAATATATTAAGGAAAGAGGTTTTGAATTCGGTGGTTTTTATGAGGATGTTGAAAGTGGTACCAAAGAAGAACGAAACGGACTCAATAAACTTCTAGATCATGCTGAAGATAAGAAATTTGATATCATAATTTCCAAAGAATTATCCCGTCTTGTAAGAAATGTAGAACTGGCTTATCGTATCAAACGTATCATAGTGAACAATCGGATTCATTTAATTACATTAGATGGTCTAGTTGATACAAAAGATCCAGCTAAGCAAAATATGTTTGGTTTATATGCATGGATATTTGAACAAGAATCAGTTCGGATATCAACTCGTATTAAGTCTGTCTTCAGAAGTAAAATGAAAGAAGGCAAATTTCTTGGTTCATCAGCTCCTTATGGCTATGAAATTAGTAAGGATAAGTCATTAATTATTAGAGCAGACAGCGCCCCACTTGTTGTTAAAGAAATCTTTGAACTCTTTTTAAAAGAAAACAGTTTTCAAGGTATTGCTAAACTACTAACAAAAAGAAAAATACCAACACCAGCAACTGTGGCTGGAAAAAGCAATGCTGGTGACTTTTGGCATGGTTCTACAATCAAGAAGATTTTAACCAATCCACATTATATTGGTGATTTAGTTCAAGCTAGAGAAGAAAACATCAGCGTCATTAATCGTAAAAGAATACCAGTTGCCAAGGAAAATCAAGTGGTCGTAAAAAATACACATGAGCCAATTATCGACAAGAATACTTTTGAACTTGTCCAAAGCATCCTTTCTAAACGAAAGAAGAAAGGTAAAGGTAAACATAAAACAGTAACCTATCTATATACGAATTACCTCTATTGCAAGGACTGTGGCAGCGCATTAAAGTATCTCAAGCAACGAAAGGGTTATGTCTGTGGTAAGTATCATCGCTATGGGAAGGATATTTGTACATCTCATGTTATAAAAGAGGATGTTATTTCCATAAGAATTCAGAACGAATTAAAGGCTTTAGCAGAAAGCATTAATACAGAAGATCTCATTCAATCACTTCAAGCTATTGAAAAAGGTAATAGTAAACGTTTCAATGAAGTAAAGCAACTTGAAAGAGCTATTAAAAGCAACCTTTTGAAAAAGGAGAAGCTTCTGGACTTACTACTTTCTAGTACAATTGATGAAGATATCTATCATCTAAAAATGAATAAGCTAAAAAAGGAATCACTTGCTTACGAAGAAAATCTACTACAACTAAAATCTCAATCTAAAGATGATATCTACTCGCATGAACGGTTAATCAAAGAAATCACTGAAATTAAGTCCTTCGATACCATTAATCGAAATGTACTTCAAAAGTTCATTGATAAGGTAATCGTTAATGAGGATAGTACCTTTAGCATTCAGTATAACTTTAAACTATAATAGCAGGGCATTGCCCTGCTACCTAAACTAATCTATTCTGATATCACCGAAAAACACTCGAAATGTGTTGTGTGTTGATGACTACTCGCACTGTTTCAGGAATCTTGTCGTGTAACAGGTTGTGTCATAGAAGCATATGCTTCATTTGGAGTAACTGGTAGCCGCTCTTGTACATTTTGCATTAATTGGCGATTGTTCTCTACAAATTTAGCTTTATCTAATTTGAAAGCTAACCCATCATAATTCTTTCCATTGACTTGACGCAGATCTTTCTTCCGTTCAATCTCGACAAAACCACACCTATCAGCGAGTTTGACCATACCAATATTACCAGACCAGGTTCCACAGTAAAGACTCAGATCACCTGTAGTATTAAATAAATAAGCCAGCCACAATTTTAAAGCTTTCTCACCCATTCCCTTTCCCCAATGATCTTTTTCACCTATAAAAATCCCGATATAGCGACGTTCCTCTCCATCGATTTCTTTGATATATTCACTCACAGAGCCTATATGCACCTGTTCCTCAACACAGATCTGTAGTCTTCTCCACACATCTGGTTTAGGTCTTGACATAATCCGGGTAAGTCTTTCTCTAATCTCATCAGGATCACTCTGGTGGTCATCCCATGGAGAATCCTGTTTTAACCACTCTGTTTCAACAGTATGCCACCTGACATAGTTTTCAATATCTGAATTAATAGAACTTCTAATCTGTACGTCCCCATTACTCAATAGAAAAACTTCTTTATTCTCATTAGTTGTCATAATTATCCCCCATTTTCTTATTTAATCTTCGTTGCGAACTTAAATACAATCTCTTTTATAGTGTCACTTCAAGCACACCTACATTGCCAAGGGATAATTCCTGTTCAATCTTCCCTTTATTATAGACATAGCACCCACCATGGGCCCTGTTTTCATCTACACTAAAGCTGTTGATCATGAGTACCTTTTGGCCTGTTTTTCCTGCTTGCTCAGCATATTCTGCACTTACACTCTCTTGCCAGTCTTTAACACTGTAGTCTATGTATAGTGGCCACAACAAATAATCTGCCTTTACCTTTTGTACTGCATCTAGGTTTTCCTGATGGAAGAGATCCCCACAAATAAGAGTCGTAAATGTTTTACCACCAAACTCAAAAGTGTTTAGCTCTTTACCTTCTTTGTACATATCTGTGGCTATAGGTTCTTTCCAGCCTTCAGATACCCTGCGGAAAAGATTGATGATCTTACCCTTTGAATCAATGACCACATTTGATGAATACAGTTCATTGCCTTCTCTTTCGATAAAACCAAAAGAAATTCCTGTAGCTTGGTCTTTAGCGAAATTCTTTAAGTCAGCCATCAGTGGTGAATCTAAACTGATGGCGATGTCTAAATCCTTTTCATAATCCCATGTTAAACCTTCAAAGCCTTGTATGTAACTTTCGCCAAAGAAGAGCATGTCTAAGTGGTTATTATTTTTTACATAGTATTTTATTTCTTTAATCTGGTGGTCGATGTCTCCATCAATGAATGTTGCAGCAACTAAGCCAATTTTTAGACTAGTCATTAATCCCCCTATTTTTCCTACGAAATCTATTTATACATAGTCTAGCATATCAATTCGGGAAAGTAATTTTTAACCTAATTTTTCCATGATAAGATAATTTTAATTAATAAAGTAACGAACAAGATTCTCATTTCTGTCAAAGGGAACGCCTTTGTTCAAGGGTTTGATACGGATTAGGTGGTGGTTATAGACTCTATATAATCGTGTTTTTGGACACATCGCTGAAAGTGAGGGCGCACATAAGGCCTAAAGAACGTCGTTTGTTCTAAAGGCCCCTACATTTGGGAATTTGATTTTAGAGAGGCGACCACTAGGGTCGCTACTACGCGAAAGATGGCGGGCGCTTTTGTGGGCTTTGGCTTGAGTATGGAAAAAGGCTGTTGCAAGTTTGCAACAGCCTCATTTTGTCTTTTAAAGACAGCATTTCTTATATTTTTTTCCGCTTCCGCAGGCGCAGGGGTCGTTTCTGCCGATTTTATCGGTATTGACCACTTGCTTGGGCTTTTCTTGTGGCATGTCTGGCTTTGTATCCTCTTTTGGAATATACAGCTCATGCGGGGTATGGCCTTTTTCGAGCCATTTTGGCGTGTGCTGGTAAACAAGCCCGAGAAGTTGAACTAAGCCGTTTCGCTGTTCGGGATGCTCGAATTTGACTGTACCGTCAAGGTCTGAGATGATCTGTTCCATCTGCCAGTCAAGGTTCATCTTGATCATCATGTCGTCCATCAGAAGATGAGCGGACACGGGATCAAGCTGTAGGACCGATCCTAAAAACTGCTTCAGGCGGTCATGGTGAATTGAAAACGCCGGTGACTGTTTCTTTTTAACCGCGGCGATATATTCAGGTGAAATTTTCGCATAGGCTGTCTGGTCGCTGCCAAGTACCGCCTCGTATAGGGACTGGGGATTCTTTACTCGTCCATGTGCCAATAAGAACTCACTTTTTCGTGCAAGTCTTGTGAAATGCAGCGCATGGTGTATCTTTTCAAGCAGTTCCTGATCGTTCCCTTTTAATGTCGTATAGCTTCTGACCACTGCGACTACATCGTTAAAGGTCAATGCTCCATGATAGATGACGATGGTGTCAAGAAGCGCGGCCAGTTCTAGCTGGTCTTCGTTTTGTAAGCCGAGACCTACCATATTGGCAAGATTTTTTGATAACTCGCCAGGAATGATCTCGATCAGCCTGTCTTCGAAAGTACCTGTGAAGACAATTCCAAGCGCCCTTAGGTAAGCAGCACCTGTGGCCATTTCAGTTGTTCTTTCACCCGTCTGAGTCAGGTAGGTCTTTAGATAGTTGACGGCTTCTGAGGTGAGTTCCAGCTCTTCAATCTTGACAGCCGAGCACACGTGGTCGTTAATCGTCTGCACCAAATCGTTTTTACGCATGGCTGAGGTGACTTTGATACTCCAGAACTCAGCGATCTGTTTAAGGTCATTGAGTGTGTACCTGCTTAGCATTTGTGTATAGTTCATTGTCGGTTCGAGTGCTTTCTTGTTTTTTATCAACTCTTCGGCACCGAATCTTATCATTTTTTCATTCATCTTTTCACATCCTTGTCAATTCTACACTACATGTTACCATATCTCTTTTTTTGTTCAATGCTTTTCATTAAAGTTACAAAAATAAAATACAGCATCACGTGGCGTGGTGCTGTATTTTTTCTTATTTTTCAAATGACATTATTTCATCGTAGTGGTCGACAAAAATTTTCACAAGTTCAGGATCGAATTTTTTACCTGCTTCGGATTTAATCAGTTCCAGCGCATCTATTTCGTTATAGATGTCTCCATAGGTCCTGTCATGCGTGATCGCGTCGTAAACATCGACGATCGACAACATTCTTGCTGTTTTTGGTATAGCCTCACCTTTTTTTCCTTCGGGATATCCGGTTCCGTCAAATTTTTCATGGTGATTGAGTGCCATCTCAGCCGCAATCCTCAACAGATCAAGATCCGAGTGCTCTAGAATATCGTACCCTGCCTTGGTATGATGCTCGACAATTTCAATTTCGCCTTCACTTAGCGGTTCGGTTTTCCATAAAATTGTCTTTGGTATCTCAAGCTTACCGATATCATGCAGACTGCTTGATACCCTTAAGACCTCCGCCTCGCTCTGTGAATATCCGCAGGCGATGGCGAACTTACTCATCATGCATGAAGTCCTCTTAATATGGCTGTCTGGATCGGTGTAGTGGTTTTCTACTGCAGAGATCACCGCACGAATAATGTCTTTTCTCGCTGAGGATAAGATCGTACTCATCAGGTAATTATCAAGCGCCGAAGAGTAGTTAAGCAAAAATAAGTTGATCAGTTCAAAATCATATTGCTTTCTCTCGCCTTCGATATAGACGTAGTTGTTGATCATGCTGCGGCCCCTATTCTTAACGACAAAGCCTTTTTCCACTTGACTGATTGGATTTTCAAACGGTGTCTCGTTAAGTACTTTGGGATCTATGAATGAAAGTTCCGGCACATCCTCGATGTCTTTACCAATATATTCTTTGTACTTTCCTGTTGCTGCGACAATTTTTGTCTTATTGCGATTGTCTATCGTCACAAAGCCGCTATTGATCGAGTGGTCTGTATGATCCTCTCTCAAATAAACCATTCCGCTTGGTTCCTGATAGAAATTGGACAGTTCATCCAGCACACTTGTTAAGAAGTCGTTGAGTGAGGCGTGACTGAATAATTGGCTACTAGTTTTAATGATTCTCTCCAAACCTTTTTTATGGTCACTCAGTTGCCTTAGGTCGCGATAATTTCTAAGTGCTGTGTACAGGGTAGTATGCAGCCTCTTTACTGTCAGTTCTGTCTTTAGCCTATAATCGTTGATATCATACTGCTTAATGACATCTTCCTCAGGAGCTTCTCCCGGTTGGCCTGTCCTTAGTACGATTCTGGTCATCGTATTTTTTAACACATCCCGCATATAGGTGACCACTTCAAGTCCGGAATGATGGCTTTCCATGACCACATCTAAAAATACAATCGCGATATCCGATTCTCTCTTTATAAGCTCGATGGTTTCTTTCCCTGAATAGGTATCGAAGAACTCCAGTTTGCTTCCTTCAAATTCAAACTCTTTCAAAATCATCTTCGTGATCATATGAACTTCTTGATCGTCATCGGCGATGATTATCTTATATGGTTTTTTGACAGGCTTATTCCCAACGTCTTCAACATCATCAATCAGAAAGTCCAGCGTGAAATCTTCGTTTTCATTTTTATAACCCATAGCAGCCTCCGCCAGTCAACTTATAAACAAACCGTTTTCTCTTTCTTATTGAATACCTTTATTCGAGTACAATAATCAAGTTTTATGAATTTCCTAAAAAAAACCGCTATCTATTACTCATTTGAACCGCAGACGCATAAGACTCAAATGGTTTGATAAAGACAAAGTCTTCACTGCTTGATAGCGACTGTGAAAATGCATAGCCCGCCTCACTGAATTTTTTTATCTCTTCAGGATTGTTTATGCAGTGAGACACGAGATAGTCTACCATTAGTCCCCTCGCCTGCTTTGCATGAACTGTCACGATCTTTAGCTTGCCGTCTGATTGCTCTTCTTTAAAATGGATATTCAACATCTTTTTCTTATGATTCTTCAGCATTCTGCTGAATTCCACCGAGGCTAAGTTGATGATCAGGTTTTCTGTACTGAAGTATCGGTCCACTTGCTCCTGCCAATACTCATATAGGTTGATACCACTCGGTCTTGTCGTCATATCCAAACGATAGGGCTCAATCAAAGAGTTTGGCTCCAGTACACCATACATCGCGCTGAGCACCACCAGATGGTCGACCAGATACTGTGTCTGCACAGGGTCATAACTTCTCCAATTGATCTCATTAAATACGATTCCGTTATAGCTGGCGATCACATGACCGCACTGCTTTTCTTTTGAGTGGAAATTGTCAAAGGTCTGATCGAGTAACTTGCCTTTTATCTTATAAAGTCTTCCAAGCTCCTCATAAGTCAGTGAAGAGATAAGGTCTTTTAAATGCTGCGCTTTGCCTTTATCAAAAGCAGACTTTGTCTGCATGGTTTCTACGAGCTCATTCTTTTGCAGTTTACTCGGCGATAGGATAATTTTCATCTTTTGCTCCTTTAGAAAATGGTGTGCAGTTCTATATAAAGGATACAATGTCGCCTATGAGATTGCAACAAGCCGATTGCCATAAAAAAAAAGAGTGCCATACGGCACAAATTAAGAGATATGTTGGGGGCTGCGGCTTTAACCGCCATCAGAATATGTTAAACATAAGACTGATGTATCTTTCTTATACCTTAAGATTACGACTTTAAACAGAAAATTGGTCCTGCACAATAATTATTTCAGACACCATTGGTAAATCAATCCATAATTTGATAAACTGAAACTATCAAAAAGGAGGTCTACTATGGGACTATTTAAGCAGTTTATAGAAGTAATCGAATGGCAAGAGTCAAGATCGAATCGAATGGTTTATCAGTTTCCTGTACATAAAAATGAGATTAAAATGGGCGCTCAGCTTACCGTGCGGGAATCTCAAGTCGCTATTTTTGTAAATGAAGGCCAAATCGCAGATGTTTACGAACCGGGCCGTTACGAGCTTACCACTCAGAACATGCCTATACTGACCAAGTTGAAATCCTGGTCATACGGTTTTAACTCCCCTTTTAAGGCGGAGATCTACTTTGTGAACACCACTCAGTTTCTCAATCAAAAATGGGGTACCACAAACCCCATCATGATGCGGGACAAGGAGTTCGGCATCATCCGCTTGAGAGGTTTCGGTTCCTTCGCATACCGGGTGACCGATCCTGTACAGTTCATGCGAGAAGTTTTCGGCACCAATAAGTTCGCAGATACAGAGATGATCACACCTCAACTTAAAAAGCAGATACTTTCATCGCTTACAGACCTTCTTGCCGAGTCCGGCATTGCTGCGCTTGATTTGGCAATGCATTACGATGAGTTCGCACAGGCTTGCAAAGAAAAAGTATCTGAGCAGTTCAACGAATACGGCTTATCCATAACAAACTTCACCATAGAAAACCTGTCGCTGCCTAAAGAGGTGGAAGCCGCAATGGACCAGCGCACACAGATGGGCGTACTGGGTGACTTGAACAAGTTCACACAGTATCAGACGGCACAGGCCATCAGAGATGCCGCGAACAATCCAGGTGGCGGGATGGCAAGTATCGGTGCGGGTATCGGCGCGTCTACCGCTATCGCAGGTGCCATGCAGGGGCAAAGCCATCAGTCGCAGACCTCAGAAGCTAAAGTGATTTGCCCACACTGCTCAGCTCAAGTCGCAGCAGGGAGCAAATTCTGTTCGGCATGCGGAAAAAGCATCTCACCACAAACTAAATCCTGCGTCTCATGCAAACTGGACATACCTGAAGATGCCAAATTCTGCGCACACTGCGGTGCCAATCAAACCGTGGCGACTGAATGTCCAAAATGCCATCAGACACTTACTCCAGGTTCTAAATTTTGCACAAATTGTGGGACTACCCTATGAAAGGTTATGACGAAAATGAGCAAATCATAGCGGATTCAGAACAGGTCGCCTGTCCAAGTTGCAGCGGTCCTATGAAGTTCAACCCCAAAACCCAGGCACTCACATGCGAGTACTGCGATTATGAAAAACCTTTGGAGCTTGAGAACGAACTGACAAACTATGATTTCTTTGAAGCCGAATCTACAGCAAATCACATTTGGGGCTCAGAAATCAACTCTTTACACTGCGAAAGTTGTGGAGCAAGCAGCAATATGAGTTCAAAAGATACGACCTTGACCTGTCCCTTTTGCGGCTCGACCCACATTATTCCTCAGAACTCCGATTTTGGGATAAGACCCCACGGTGTTGTTCCTTTCGAGTTGACACGCGAAGACGCCTTCGAGGCATTTGAGAAGTGGATCAAAAAAAGATTTTTTGCTAAAAAAGCTGTAAAGGACGCCCAGGATTCTGAACGTTTGAAGGGCGTCTATATTCCTTACTGGCAGTTCGATGTCAACACACAAAGCTTTTATCATTGTCAAATCGGTTACAATTACACGGTCACTGTCAGTAAGACCGTCATGGAAAACGGCAAGCAGGTGACAAAAAACGTCTCTGAAACAAGAATCCGTTGGGAACATAAGACCGGACGTATCTCGAATATCTTCGATGACGAACTGATCAACGCTTCCAGACAGTTCAACACCGGTAAGATTAACGCCCTTGAACCATTCGACCTCAGAAAGACCAAGGCCTATCATACCGATTTTCTGTCGGGGTTCGTGGCTCAAAAGTACGAAATCAGCTTGAGTGAAGGCTTTGAAATTCTCAAGCCGCAATTACATCATGAAATCGTCGATTCGATCAAACGCAAGTACCACGGTGACCATATCAGGGCCGCAAGGCTCAGCACCGATTATGAGCAGGTCGAATTTAGGCATGTCCTGCTCCCCATCTGGCTTTCCAGTTACCGCTACGCCGACAAGACCTATCAGTTCGGCATAAACGGTCAGACTGGTGAAGTACAGGGTAATTACCCACTTGATTGGGTCAGGGTGATGTTGGTTGTAGGTGCCATAGCAGCGCTGATCGCCGCTTATTTCCTGTATCAGTATTCAAATGATGCCTACAGTTTAATCGAAACCTTAAGCTATTATCTTTGATCCTCACTCAAAATGTTTTTGGCTAATTTATCTTTGATTGGGTAAAAGAAGTGTAGGAGGTCTCACTATGTTGACAAAACAAAATTACACCGGCGAAATCACGTGTATCATTTCATGCCACCACTTGGCGACTTCTAGAAAATGGTATACAGATACTTTAGGATTCACTTTGATGTATCAAGTGGACGACTTGCTATGGGCTGAGTTCAAAACTCCAATGCCTGGCGTTACAGTGGGTCTTGAAGAAGTTGAATCCTTTATTCCTCAGAATTCTATTTTGACAATTTCTACGCCCGATATAGAAGCAGTCGCTTCAAAGCTTGACCTGTTGGATGTGAAGCGCGATGAGATAAAAACCATCGAAGGTTTGGTAAAACTCATGAAGATCTATGATCCCGACAACAATGTCCTTCAGTTCGCACAAAGCTTGGGAGTGTGACTTATGACCAGTGTCATTCATTTAGCATTTGACATACCGCTCGCTGCGGACATCTGCTTTCAGTATTTTACTGAGGAACACCTTATAAAGTCCTGGCTGGCTGAGGATGCGCACATCGTTCCGCACGAAGGCGGCGCCTATGAGCTTTATTGGAATTTGGAGGATCGGGCTGTTGACAATACAAAAGGCTGTGTCATCACCGGTTATTGCCTCAACCGTATGCTCGGCTTCACTTGGAAAGGACCGCAGCGGTTCAGTCACTTCATGAACCATCACGATCCTTTGACCCATGTCTCCATCAGTTTTTTCAGTACAACCGATAAGCATACCCAAGTCCACCTTGTTCATTCGGGATGGCCGCAACGAGAGGATTGGCAAGAGGCAAAAGAGTGGTTCGAAGACACTTGGAAAAAGGCTATTGAAAATTTGATTCTTCAAATCACCGCCAAGTCATGAACGAATACAAAGAAAAAACCTGATGAGTGATCAATCAATCATCAGGTTTTTTTAGGTTTGTTCTCTTCTTATTTTTGAGCCATGAACGCTTCGATTTCTTCCACTGTTTTAATAATATCCTTAGAAAGATTTCTGTGGCCGTCTTCAGTGATTAAAATATCGTCCTCAATCCTTATGCCGATACCCTCTTCGGCGATATAAAGACCTGGTTCTACCGTGAAGACCATACCGGGCTCCAGCACGATATCTCTTCCACCTAAGTCGTGGACGTCAAGTCCTAAGTGGTGGCTTACTCCATGGTAATAGTACTTGCTTAGCTCTTCAGGTTTTTCGATCAAACCGATGTCAGTCAATTCCTTGACAAGAACATCAGAACACGTCTTGTTCAAGTCATTGAAGGCGATTCCAGGTTTCATACTTTCAATGACCGCATTCATCGCTTTTAAGACGATGTTATAGATTGTCTTTTGCCTTTCTGTGAACTTACCCGACACAGGATAAGTTCTAGTGATATCGGCACTGTATTCATGATACTGAGCACCAAGATCCATAAGCACAAGCGTGTTTTCCTCACAAGCCTTATTGTTCTCAACATAATGAAGGATAACAGCATCTTCACCCGAAGCCGCTATCGTTGGGAACGAGTTGCCGTCCGCTCCGTTATATCTGATCGTATGACTGAATACGGATTCCAGCTGATACTCCATCATTCCCGGCTTTAGCTCATTCATGACGGCTTCAAGGCCTACTTTAGTCAGTTCAACGGCTTTCTCGATTTTTACGATTTCATAGTCCCGTTTGATTCGTCTTAATCGATTGAATATCGGATGAGCCGATTTTACTGGAATATGGACAAAACGCGAGCTGAAGTCCTGGGCAAAGTGATGCGCAGTAGAATGGCTTTCTTTCCAGCTGAGTTTTTCAAGATCCAGATAGACCGTTTTAATGGCGTCATTGTAGATGCCGCCAGTTAAGAACCTTTCAAACCCTTCGATGTAATCGACCTTGTCTATTCCCGAAATTTCAGCGGCCTTTTCCTTTTTTAATTTTCTACCCATCCATTTTTCGATATCATAATCGGATTTTTCAATAAATAGAGTCGATTTCGCCTGATCATCCACCTTCTGAACGGCTAAAATGAAATTCTCTTGTGTTAGCCCAGTCAAATAGTAAAAGTTCTTATTCGCTTTAAAAACATAGTGCGCATCCGCTGTGCTCTTTGGCGCTTGTCCGGCAAAGAGAATCACAACATCTCCATTGTTCAGGTCTTTTACTAGATTTTCGCGATTCTGTGTGAAAAAAGTATGCATATTGCCTCCTTCAAATCTTATAGCCAGTTATCCGAATTGCAAATTCTCTTGCAATGATTGTTCATTTTATTATAACCTTTTTTAGAGGCTAAGTTCATAAACGTTACAAATTTGCTATAAATATTTCGAAATCCGAATTATTTAAACGAGTGACCATCTCAAAACAGGGTATTTAAAGAATAGTCTACCCTACTAAGGAGCATACGATGCCTACAGATAAGTATACACGAAAAGAACTTGAGCGAATTGCCTCACAGCTTGTGGGTGAAAAAGTCACACTGATCCCCATAGGCAACCACGATCTGAACAGACATCTGGTTTACAAGCTTACCACCTCTGAAAACCAGCACTTTGTCTTTAAGTATTTCTATCAATCACATTATGCGTCAAGAGAAATCGCAGCCCTTAAATACCTTGCGACCCATAAGCTTCCAGTACCCAAAATTATCAACAGTGGAGCACTCGACGACCAGCGCACCTGGCTTTTGATGACCTACATTGAAGGTCTTCCCATGATGAAGATATTAAGACATATCCCAATCGAGCAGCAGCTTCGTCTATTCGAGGAGCTCGGCAAGGTCTTAAAGGCTTTCCATACCGTTCATTTCGACCACTTCGGAACATGGAACACTTTGCAGCTGACAACACCTCTTTCTCTAAAGACGGCATATCAGCCAAAGTTAGATTTTTTAGACCAGCGGCTAGCTGATCCAGACCTACCCAACAGGGAATGGCTGAACTTGGCTTGGAAATATCTCGAAGATCACATGTCCTGCCTAGACTATGCAACAGAAGCTGTTTTATGTCATCAAGATTTTGATGCACGAAACATTCTCATCCGAAAAATCGGTGAAAACTATGAAATCACAGCAGTCCTGGATTTCGAACACAGTGTTCCATGGGACAGCTACGCTGATTTTTCCCAGCTCTATCTAAAGCATTTTTATGACCATCCCGAATTGGAAGTCGCCTTTTTCAGAGGGTATCACCCCTCTTTTCATAGTGATCCGCACTTTGATGAACGATTTAAGTATCACCTTCTCTATTATACGCTTTCAGCATGTTCCTGGGCATACGATATCGCTCCGGATTTTTATGAGATGTGCATGAAGACACTTAAAAGGCTCTTGAAATAAGCAACAGAAAAATCCCCTCTGATGATATAATTCAAAAATCAGAGGGGTTTTTTTATTCTTCAAATAGTTTTAACAGATGCTCGAGTCTGATGATGTCACTTTCGACCATCTGGCTCGGCAAGACATGAACATCTACAGAAAGTGCTTTGCCATACTGAGGAATCCTTGGCGTGATAAACACTTCAGAAAGTCTCTCAATGGTAAATGGCCTTCTATTCATCGCTTCATATCTTTCTTCGATTACCTTCAGGAGACTATGTGAGTTATTCAAGCATTTCAGTGAAAAATCGACATAGCTTCTTTTCGGACGGCAGTAATCGTTTTTGGATACCATATAGGGCAGTATCTTGTTGACAGAGGGCATGTTTCCCGGTGGAAACTCTTCACTTAACCATAAGGAATCGCCTCCTATAAACGGATAAAGCATGCTTTCTGTGTACCACGCCGACAGGTTTGGAATATTATATGCCGCATGGACCCGGTAGCCCTTTTGTTCAATGCGTTTCCGACCTCTTCTTGACATGATTCCTACGATGATGGAGTCTACTGATACTTTCTCATTCTTAAAATACATTTCAATGGCCTGAAGTCTCAATCCTTTGTCCAGCAGATCATCAATCAGAATGACTGGCTTATTGAAGGCTTTGATGATCGCGGTCTGTTCTTCAATGGACAGGTAATACGGATAGGGCTTGACATCGAAATACCTTAACTTTTGATCGTATACCCTCTCGGTATGTAGCGCTTTTGTAACAGAATGCGGTAGTCTCCAACGTTTGAATAGTTCGCCATAAGGCACACACATCGACGCTCCGATACCCGTATCATCTAAAGGCACATTGTGATGGCTGATCATCTGATTGATTTGATCGTACATCATACCCCGGTCGAATGCCAGAACCACCTGATTGGGATGCCTGCTGACAACCGCATAAAGGAGTTTGTCACGCGTGTTCGACATACTGTTTCGAATACTTTTGTCTTTCCTGTAGTCATCCTTGAGCATAGACTGGGCATCAAGAATAATCACGACAGGATTTTTCAGACTGCACATCATGATTCTCAGTTCCTTATTTTCAGTGAATCCCGTCGTCCTCAATACTTTGAGCAGATCGGTCATCACCATCCCTTCGCCAACTTTGTAATAACAATATTCATAGCCCTGACTCATCACACTTACAAGCAGTTCAGTCTGTAGCATAAGTAAATTATTATGAAGTGGCGTTTCAGGAATTGCCACAAGCACCTCGATGAGGGCAGTGTTCTCGACATACAAGTCCACATAATCAGCCTTCAGGCTGTCGTGGTTCATCATGGCCTCAAACTCATTTTCAGTGATCCCACGATATATTCCGACACCGATAATGCTTTCAGGATTGTTTCCTTTGATCAGGATGATTTTCCTTTTGCAATTCTGTTGACAAACCACTCCTTGAAGTAGGCTGTCGACCTCCAGATGAAAGGTTTCTTGAAGCTCTTTTTTCAGCGATTCGGAAAGACCGTCCATTGTAAGCACCTCAGTCGTTTTAGGTTCCAGATCATTTTTAAACTGAGGTTCGTTTTTATACATATCGAATTTACGGATGGCTCGCGATGCAAGAGGATCCATGACATCTGTCAGATCCCAGTTCAGATCGATCGCACGCCTGATCTGATCAGGAGTGATCCGCTCTAGATCCACCATGATATTCACATGAGTCACCTGTTCTATCCCATCCATGACTTTAAGCGCCTGATCCTTCTTCTTTTTAGTAAGGTTCCCTCTACTTACTACGATATGGGGAAGGTCGAACAGATGGCTGTCCTCATTCATATAAGAAGCATTCGAAAGAAGCATATCCTCACCTGTCACCAGGTGGACAGGCTGTTCGGGGAAGAGGTCCGACAGTCTATTTGAGCTGTCTTCCATATTCAGATTGATAATTTTATTACGAGGAAACAGATAGACGCCAAACTCATCCGCTATCGTCATGTTGATCAGCTTTCTTCTTAGCAGGGTCGGCTGCGTCCTTCTCATCCAGTTGAACGGATCGATTGCGATATAAACATCGAAACCGGCATCTCTCACATGCCGTGCCACACTCTTCTGCCCCAGACTGAAGGGATCGAAGGTCCCAGGAAAATAGGCGACCTGGTGGTCCGACTCAAAGGTGAATCCCCCCTTCTCATGGATGTATTCGTTGATGAACGCATAGAGTTTGTTTAAACCGAACGCGTAATCCATGGCAGGCTCCAGTAATCCGCTGGAACTTTCATCAAGGATCGTCAGCATTTTTTTGTGCAGCAGCTGGTAGATCCGTTGTTTTTCAGACAGATTCGTGACCTTGCTCGATAGGATTCCATTAGTGATCGTATTGAAAGCGATCGAGTGGACAGGCGAATCGTATTGTACAAGTCCTGAAAGTATGATCCCCAGCATCTCTTTGATCAGGTCATCCTTCACTTTGCTTTTTCGTCCAATCATCAGAGCGGCATTGATACCGTGTCCGATAGTTTCGACAATGACCATCTTAAGTGCTGTTGACCCCATTTTCACTTTGATTTTCAGGTCGTCAAGCAGCTCGATCAGTTCGTCGCGTTCAAGGAGCATGAGTATGCGTCCCAGCACGCCTGGAATAATCTTTGAAAACTGATAGCTTTCAATTTCAAGACCCCTCAAGAGCTCTATCGCCACCTCGTTGATTTGTGATTTGGTCAGTTTCTCTGTAAGTGTGACAAGCGCCTTACCTGAAAGTATGCGTATATCGTGGGAGACGCTGTTTTTGATCAGGTTGCAATAATGGATTGCCGCGTAGAACTTATCCGCATTTTCAGTGGTGAGCATATGTTTGAGTATCATTTCAATATGAAGTTTCTTGACTGTCATCGCCGTCGCGGTTTTTAAATTGCTAAGGTACATGTAGGATATCTGCTCTGTGCTGATTTGATTGAATCCGAACTCGCTGTGGTTCTCGATTTGATGTTGAACGTGTAGCCTCTTATTGATCTTACTGGCCATAAAGGACTCATATGGCATCTGCTCATCGATCGTCATCAGGCCTGTCGCTAAAGCCACAATCGCCTTGTTTTTGCTGCTGGATAGATGATAAATGCATTCCATGGCAAGCAGCTTCACTTCTTTGTAGCTTGAATCCAAGGAGTCGCTCACCAAAAGTGTCAATTTGGAAAGCTGGTCGTCACTCAGCCTTGAGACAGGAAAATAAATGATCGTCCTTAACAGATACAGTCTTCGTTCTCCTTGAAACTCCGATAGTTTCTCTATCACAAGGTCCACCGTATTGACGATTTCTTTTGAATGGCGCACTACTTTTCTGATCAGATCCGATAAGGCATATCCTACCCATTCTTCCTTCTGCTTGGAATGGATGTTTTCTGGATTTAGAAACTCATTGACGAAGCTTCTTAGCACACCCGATTTTGAAAGTTTGAATACATTCGGGTCAATCGTCGGTGGAAGGTATTTGCTGTAGGGATCGTCAAAGGAGGCGATAATGGTACCCATGATTCCTGCAGCCTGCTTCCTGATATCCTCTTCAAACCTGTTCAACATACTGAAAAGAAACTTAAGCGTGATCATTTTCTGCGCCGGAGTCAGGTACTTTGAAAACTGCTCCAACAGGTGCATATATCGTCTGAAATCCTGCGCGGTCTTCTGGATACGTGCCTCGTCAAGCATGACCATCAAGGATTCTTCCGTTCTTAGTCCGTTCATCAGTAGAATGTTATGTGCAATCGCCATTTTCTTGTACTTTTTGACGATCTCCGAGCCAGTCAGCAGCGCACTCTCTCCAAACGCGACCTCTTGGGCGTTATCAAAACGCTTGTCAAATTGAACGTTTACTCCCAAATAGAGCATGTAGTCTTCGAAATCCTTGAGTTTTTCATAGACCTTTCTATATCGCTTTTCCTTTTTTTTGTCCACATTATCCAGTTTATCTAAAATAATATCAAACGAATCGTCTATATTGAAAAACTTCATCGCGTATGGCCAGTTTGGATCCTTATGCCTTTTCACCCTAAAATCCGAATAGATGAGCACCAGCGACTCAAGCGACAAATGTTCAAGCTCGAGATCCCAGGTAGAATGGTTCACTGCTATGTTTCTTATGTATTTGATATTCTTTCGGTAGAACCATTCATCGGAATAGTAATAATGAAAATAGGCTACCTTGCTCTTCTCTTCAGGCTTACATCCGAACTTTCCGATGTCATGGAGCGCCGCCGCACCCGAAACGATTCCCAAGTCTACGGGCAGGCCGAGTTTTTTCAGCTGCCTTGCTATGTATAGGGCCAGATAATGCACACCCGTGATATGTTCGAGTGTGGCATGTCCCGATACCTCTTTGTTGAGCTTCATCATCTCATAGATATAGTCAAATCTGAACGACTCTTGAATGATTTCATATTCAGAGGTATTCTCTAGATCCTTCACTTCTTGTGGCAACAATAACTCAAAGGGATATCTGCTGATATAGCTTTCCTTACTCGACTTCTTCTCCACCTGGTTGATCAATCTAAAGAGTTCTAGGAATACGACTGAACAGTCCTCTAGACCGTCAATTTCAGGAATCACAGCGGTCTGGGGATAACTCTTACAAAGGGCGAACTGATAGATCGCGCTGATCCACTCGTCCGCTGATATCGCAGTTTGATTGTCAAAGGCTAAAAACAGTTCTACAAGAGACCTTCCAGAGTAATCGCACCGATTGATCATCTTCGAAAGGCCATCAGAGAAGTTCTTTTCTGACAACGCTGCAAACCACATGCAGCCAAGCGCTGAATCGTGGTTAAGCTTTCTTATGTTCGCCACTGCCTCTTTGATTAGTATTGCTGTCATATCAATCACGTCACACCTCCGGATAATACATAATTTATTACACCTTTACCCAAAATAAAAGCTTCTCACCGAAAATTACGATAAGAAGCTAATTAATTACATTTGCGCCGTGCGAGTGATGATCTCATTTTGTAAAAGAGGCGTCAGATGGTTGAAATAATCCGAATAGCCCGCCACTCTCACCACAAGATTTTTATATTCTTTGGGAGATTTCTGAGCATTCAGCAAGTTCTCCCTATCCACCACATTGAACTGGATATGATGCCCGCCTAAACCGAAGTACGTTCTTACGAGCGCTTGAACCGCGTTTTTCCCTTTTATCGACTTGAAAAAATCAGGAGTGTACTTCTGATTCAAAAGTGTTCCGCCAGTGAGCTCATGAGGGATCTTCGACACCGATAGGATCACCGATGTAGGTCCCTTGACGTCCATTCCCTGAACCGGTGATATGCCTTCAGATAAGGGCTCACCACTCAACCTGCCGTCTGAAGAAGCGATCATGACATGACCGAAATACACATGACAGGTCGTCGGAAGCAGGTTGACCCTATAGACAAATCCCATGGGTGATATCACGGAATCCACATTTCTGAAAAAAATATCAAAGGCGTCTTTCACGCACTCATCTGCCCGCATGTCATTGTTTCCAAACTTAGGCGTTTTATTCAGCAGCTCACTTCTCAACTCCTCATGACCCACAAAGTTGTTCTTAAGGGCCGTCTTAAGTCTATCGATTGTCAGCCTTTCATCTCCATAAACCCTATGCTTTATCACAGACAGCATATCGGCAGTGCTTCCGATACCTACCCCTTGAACGTAGCGGGTGCGGTACCTTGGACCATAAGAATGATAGTTCGCTCCCCTTTCGATACAGTCATCTGTGACGATGGACAGGGTCATCGCCGGCATTTTTTCCTCAAACAACTTTTCGATGATATGGTTCCCGTTCAGCTTAATTCTTAAAAAATGCTTCATCTGAACTTCAAATGCCGTTAAGAACTCGTCGTAGGTCGTCATTGCTTCAACAGAAATCCCCGAGAGTCCGTTTCTCTTGTTCAAATAATGGTCGAAGCCGTTAAATAGCGTCATCTCGACAATCTTTGCGATATTGAAGTAGCCTGTCAGAATATACGCTTCTTTTCCAAAAGCGCCCGTTTCAACACAGCCGCTTGTACCACCCTGTATGGCATCCTCTCTAGTTTTTCCCTGCCTCAAAAGCTGTTTGACAACGCCGTCCGCATTAAATAGCGAAGGCTGTCCCCTGCCGTTTTCAATGACTTTTAGAGCGCTATGCAAAAAATCATCCGGCATGTTCTGAGTGACCTGTATGTTGGTAGACGGTTGTAAAAGCGCCATCTCATCGATCACCTTAAGCAGCAACACGCTTACCTCATTCACTCCAGATGAGCCATCCATCTTCAGCCCGCCTAAGGAGATATTCGCAAAATCGGTGTAGGTCCCGCTTTCAAGAAGCGTGATTCCCACCTTGGGCGGTGCCGGCTGATTGTTGAATTTGATCCAAAAACACTGCAAGAGTTCCTCCATGTCCTCTTTGGAAAATCCGTCATTCAAATCCTTTTCATAATATCCGATCAGATGCTGGTCCAGCCGTCCTGGAGAGTACGCATCCCATGTGTTGAGCTCTGTGATGATCGCCAGATGGATAAACCAGTACATCTGAAGTGCTTCATGCGTGTTACGCGGCGGGTGTTTAGGAACCCGTTTGAGCGTTTGAAGAACTCGCCTTAGAGTTTTAAGCTCTTGTGGACTCTGAGTCTTTTCGATTTCGTCTTCAATAAGCTTTTCGTATCGCTGCCCGTAGGCAATGATCGCATCCGCTGTAATCAACATCGCCCGTAACTGTTCGACAATAGAATCGTCTTCCTTTGTTTTGATCGCACGTGTCAGTCGTTCATTGATTTCCTGCTTAAATCCGATCATTCCCTTTTCGATGACCTTTTTATCCGCCACCGTATGGCCAGGAGCGCGCTGCTCCATAAACTCAGTGAATATTCCTCCCTGATAGGCCTCATGCCACTCTTGTGGCAATGATTTTAGAATCATCGACCTCATCGACCGATCTTTCCAAAAAGGTATGATATAGGTTTCGTGCTTGTTGATTTCCTTATCCTCTATCTTAAATGGAATCTTTGCCCGAGAACGGATGTGTTCTAGGTCTTCCACCGTATGGCAGCAAAGTTCAGGATAAGTCGGGACCTCTCCGGGTACCGAGCCCCTCTCTCCTACGATCAGTTCACCTTTTCCATAATAGAGGGCTTTCTTCTCTAAAATATGTTTCAAAACAAGCGCTCTTAAAACCGGCGTGCTGACACTTCCCTCATAGAGTCGATAGGCGTCTGTGACAAGACAAGCCCTTTCCATGCTCATCGATGGTACGACATCGATGCTTTGTTTTCTTAACTCCACCACTCTTTTTCTCATCTTACTCCTCCACAGCGCACTTCATATTATTTGCTAAGCATTTCTTTACGATAGAGTCCAGCACTTGCCTTTGCGGCGTATAAAATGCCTGGTCCTCCATTTTCACAGCGCACTTCTCTCTTTTTTGTGCGCCGTAGCTGTGGTAAGGAACCACCGTCACTTCGGTTACATGGCGACGTTTAAAAAGTTCAATCATCCCCTCAATCGTAGACCAGCTGTCATTGACACCACCGATCAGAGGCCACCGGACGATTACCCGCGCCTTGGAAGCAAGTGAGATATCCAGTCCATCAAGCACATGTTCCAAATCTCCACCTGTCCATTTTTTAAAAGCGTCAGGATCATAGTGTTTGATGTCGAAAAGTACTCCATCCACAATCCCTACAAGCTCCTCAAGCAGGTTTAAATCGCCATAACCGCTGGTATCAAGCCATACGTCTATGTTGCGTTCCTTCAGTCCCTTTACCAGATCGACTAGTTCATATCCCTGATAAAGCGGTTCGCCACCCGATAAGGTCACACCACCGGCTGAGGCCTTGTGAAAGACTTCATCCTCAATCAGCTGATCGATCAGTTCATCTGTTATTAGGTCCCTGCCCACTCTGATGAGAGCTGAGCTGTCGCATGCGTCTGTACATTTAGAGCAGTGCATCAACTCAGTGCACCCAAGCATTTGCTCCTTGGTTTCAAAGCCGCTTGGACACCGGCGAATGCATTTGTCGCAGTCATTGCATAAGTTTTTATGCCACATCAGCTGCAACTGCATCGAGATCGACTCTGGATTGTGACACCAGCTACATTCCAAAGGACACCCCTTAAAGAAGGCAGTCGTTCTTATTCCCGGTCCATCATGCACCGCGAACCGTTTGATATCGAATATTCTTAGCATTGGTCCACCTAAACCCGTTAATTTTTTTATGATAAAGCTCCATGAGTTTCTGTCTTTTTATAATGCAATTACCATGCCATCAATTTCAGCCTGATTGCGCCTCATTCAAATTAAAAAAGTCCCAAAAAAGGGACAAGTCCAGTCTCATTTTTGGGACAGTCCTATTTTTGGGACGCAGCGGTCAACTCATATTTCTTCATCTTATTATGAAGTGTCTGTTTGGGTAGTCCAAGCAAGTCAGCGGCTTTGCTGATATGGCCTCCCGTAGCGGACAAGGCTTCCTGAATGCAGTTTATTTCGAAGCTTGCAACACGTGATTTGAGCTGAAGGTGCCCATATGTTTTTGAAACACCCGCATTGACGGCGGGTTCCTGGTCTTCTTCTATACATTCGAGTAAAACCATCTTATCTACAGCGGTTGTCTCATAGAGGTTATAGATTCTTTCGATCAGTGCTTTGAGCTCTCGTATGTTTCCTTCCCACTGCTTTTCTGTCAAGATCTCGATAGCGCTCTGATCAAAATGCTTCAAAGGCTTATCCATCGATCCTGAGAGTAAAAGGCTAAAATGATCCACCAGTAGTCCGATGTCGCTTATTCGCTCTCTGAGAGCGGGAAGATGGAATCCCACCACGTTTAGCCTGTAGTATAGGTCCGGTCTGAATTCATTCACCCGGATCGCCTTTTTCAGGTCACTGTTAGAGGAAGCGACTACCCTCACATCGACCACCAAATCCACCTCACTGCCGATGGGTCTGACTACACCGTCTTGCAAGACACGCAGCAGCTTGCTCTGTAAATCATAAGGCATCGCATTTATTTCATCCAAGAACAAAGTACCGCCATTTGCCAGTTCAAAAAGGCCACGGGTATTCTTCGCACCTGTAAAACTTCCAATCACCGTTCCAAAGAGGACACTCTCAAGTAGCGTACCTGGAATAGCGGCACAATTTTGTGCCACAAATGGTTTGTTGCTCCTTGCACTGTGGCTATGAAGCGCCTGTGCGACAAGTTCTTTTCCTGTTCCTGTTTCACCTGTGATAAGCACTGTCGACGGGGTCAGGGCAACCGAAGCGATTTTTTCTTTCAACCTGATGATGCTCGGATGTTTGCCCACAATTGCTTCGCAGGTATGGATCGTTCTGGAATCCTTATTTTTTTTCGAGACGATAAATGTCCCCAATTTTTCAATCATCATCCTATAGGGCTTTAAATCCCGATAGATTTCAAAGGCGCCGATCACCATTCCATTTTCAAGGATAGGAAAAGTCGACGAGAGAATCGCCTGTTTTTCGCCTCTGGCGTTCTCATACTCCTGCAAGAAGTCAACGACGGGCTCACCGTATTTAAGTACCCGCATCAGGGTCGATTGATCCTGCTTCAGTTTACCGAACACTTTGAGAAGATGTTTACCGATGACAGACTCGCCGTCAACGCCTGCAATTCCACTTGCCGGTTCGTTGAAGTGGGTGATGATCCCCTCAGAGTCGATCACGATGATTCCTTCCGCCATATGTTCGAGCATGGTGTCAAACAATTTATTGATTTCCATCATCCCACCTATGTCAAGCTCATCTCATCCTCTGTTTTTACAAAAAACGTCGGAAGCGTGAATACATCGTGCAGTCCTGATATGATCGCTGTACGTCCCGCTCTTGAATAGACGCCATAGACCTTTTCGTTGTAGATATAAAGACCGGTGATATTCTTGTACTCTCCGACTTGAAGCTCACCATCGACCATGTCCACATTGCTTGTGATCGCAGGTTTGCAAAAACGTTGAATCAGATAAGGTTTGTCCAGATGCTCTTCAAGAATCTTGCGCCACTCCTCACTTGTATGAGAAGCACCCGCATACACGCCGATTGACGCATAGAAGTCCAGAGGCTTGATTAAGTACTGGTCCTTGTTTTCAACAAACTTATCTATGGAATAACTGATATTCCTAATAGGGTCCGTATATGGCACGTGTCTGTCGATAAAAGCCAGTTCGTCCTTTGTGAAGAACTCTCTGACCGATTCATCGAATAACAGCTCGAAGAAGACTTTCGTATGCACGACCTGCGACCGTATGTTTCCTATCACGACCGTCTTATTGTCAAGGCATGCCTTTTCAAATGCCGGAATCTCGTCTATCCTATCCATCATATCCCTTGTCACCAGTCTTCTATAGACCACATCAAGCTTTACATCCTCAAACATCAGACCGTCATCATAGGTCAAATCCCTGGGATCGGCAATGTATGCCTCAAATCCCGCTTTTTCAAATCTGAGCTTGAACTCTTCAAACTCGATATTGCTGCCCTTATCGATGAAATCGACAATCGCCACAGTCGGCTTACTCAGTTTCCCGGTCGCTTCCGTGTAGATGCTCTGAACCTCTTTCACCCAAGTGTCAAATAGCTCGAAGCTTCGCATTTCGAATGTCTCGCTCATCTCCTCAACGATCTCGCTCTCTCCAAGTATCGAAGCGAGAATCATGTCCTCGTTCATCGCAGAGGTTCCATCGGTGTTCAGTTCGCAAAACATAAAGTCGTCGGGTCCATAGTAAAACACGTCGAATCTGGCCATTGGAACGTAAGACCGATATGCTTCATCCTTTAGGATCAACGCTTCAAGCCTTGAGTCAAAATTGTATTTCTTTCTGATTAAAGGAACGCTTCTATATAGGTCGATCATCTTTCTACAGATTTTCATCATGCTTTCCGTTAGGCGATTGAAGGATGCCAGATCGTGTTCCGTATAAAACTTAGGCATGTAAAGGAAGGGTACCGGTTTACCTTTATAGATGGCCTTAGAACTGGCTACCGCCTGGTTCACTTTCTTGTAATCCTCTGCGTAATGCTCCTTATTGTCCATCACCTTATTGATAAACCACTGATCAAGGGCTTCTCTAGTCATTGAACTTTACCTCCAATTCTTCCAGTAGATTTTCTTTGCTAAGTCCCGCAAGGTATTTCGCGTATCCATGCGGGTGTTGCTCGAACGTTTCTCTGAGCGAGCCAAAATAAGTTAAGTCATGACAAGATTTAGAAACCCTGTCCATCAGATCAAGCATGAAGCTTCTGACGGTCCGCCCTCTAAAGCTAGCGGTATTTCCGTGTACGGCGATATCCGCCTTTAACTGCTGAATCTCATTATAGGTACAGGTCTTGGCCCACTGGCTGTAATAATCGTAAAGATTGCTGCAATAGGTCAGTCCGTAGATCAGCTCCACATAACCCATATTGAGAGGAAAAGGCATCGCATCCGCCATTCTCACCTCTACAAAATTCTTGAGTCTGACATCTGGGAACAGCATGGTCAGAACATGGTTGATCTGATCCTTGTCCATCTCGATCTCATCAAGTAGCGATCCCAAGGTCTTCTCGTGAGTAGCCTTGACATCCGAGCCGTCGAGTACAAGAATCGGAGGACATTTCAAAACCCTATCGGCATAATCCCCAAAAGAAAAGGTTGGCGAAAATGCTTCTTCTAAAACTCCTGATCGGTCGCTATCCGTCTCTTCCCAGATCTGCATTCTCATCGCATGTCCCGGAACCTTTTCCCCTTCAAAATAGGGAGTCGTATCGAAGAAGGCTGTAAAGAATGGAGACAAGGCGGAAAACATCCTGTATTTGTCCATACAGTCCTGCTCCGAGCTAAAGTCGACTCCCACTTGCGTCGAGGCTGTACCTTTCATCATGTTATGCGCATAACGGCCCCTTTTAGTGAAGTATGCGGACATCTCGCCGTATCTTGATTTGGGTATAAAGGGTATGTCGTTGATTTTAGATACCGGATGATAGCCCACACTGATCAGCGCCTGCTCCTCGGTAAGACATGCGTTGATATCCCTTACAAAGGATTTGTAGATGGCTGTCAGCTCCGACACGAACTCATTGGGCATGATACTTAGCTCAATCTGACCGCCTGGCTCAAGTGTTATGATGCCATCACCTTTTCTCATCATCATGATCGCGTCTGTCGCGTCATCTGAGTTCCAACCGTAAGACTTCATTTTGAGTAAAATATCCTTGATTCCGTTCTCTTCATAGTAATTGTAACTTTCAAGCGTGCTTCTTCTTACTATAAAATGCTCGAACTCCGCACCGATTAAATAATTTGATTTGATACCTGATTTAAAAACAGATATGAGTTGCTCTTTAACTTCTTCTCTTTTCGTCATGACTGCTCCCTGATAATATTTAGATAGTCGAAATATCATGATAATCTAAAGGGACAAAACTTGACACTTTGTCCCTAATCATATGAAAATTCTTTCATGTATTATACCCTTAGTTTATCTGAATAATCTATTAAGTGCAAGGTGCATCAAAATTATTATGGTACTTCTGTGAACTTCTATAAAAAAAACTGCTGTAAAACGTTTCGTCTTACAACAGTTTTTTATCACATTTTTTGAAAAACAACCTTTGGCTGACCGCACATAGGACATTTATAGTCTTCAGGCAGATCTTCAAAAGCTACTCCTGGCGGGATCTCATTGATGTAATCTCCGCGCTCAGGTTTATACATATAACCGCAAATCGTGCATTTGTAATTATCCATATGCCCCTCCTTATGACTAATCTTATTAGAAACCCATCTCTTTGTAAAGCCCAATCAGTTCGAGCGGGTTTTCAACAGTCATCAGCGACGACCTTAGTGCGATGTGCTCGAATCCGATTTCTTTGAGCGATTTCGCATTTTCAACCGTAACGCCTCCGAGGGCGACAAGATTCTCATCAAAAACACTCAGAGCTTCTTTCATGGCCTCTTCAGTCAAGGGTGCGCATCCCGGTTTACAGGCCGTTTCGAAGGCAGGCCCTATCAGGGTGAACAAGGTTCCCTTCTCCAAAGCTTTAAGCCCATCAACCGAATGGACGCTGTAGCTGTATTTTGTATGTGATCTTCTCGCTTCTGTCACTCGAGATTCTGGTAAATGCACATAGGTAAGCCCTAAATGCCTTGCCGCCTCCACTTGAGAATGAACGACAATCTTTCTGCATGCGTTGTCTGTGGCTGACATGAACTCAAGCAGCAAAGAAACCATCTCCTCAGCATTAAGGGCTTTTTCTCTAAGAATCAGGTAATCCAGATCGCTGTCAAGCAGTGTGACTACCCTTTCTTTAAATGACTCCCAGGTATCAAAAAGTGAACTGTCTGTAATTCCAATAATCATGTGATCTCCTTGCTAAGTAAAGTCACATCCTCACCAGCCATGATCTTGTTCATATTGCGCATCGAGCACATTTTGCCGCACATGGTACAGCTGTCGTCGTGTTCAGGCATCGATTCATGTCGATATCTAACCGCTTTTTCAGAATCGATGGCGAGCTCGAACATACGCTCCCAATTCAGCGCCTGCCTTGCCTCACTCATCCTATAATCCCAATCTCTCGCACCTTTGATGCCATTTGCGATGTCAGCGGCATGTGCGGCGATTTTAGCCGCGATAATGCCTTCTTTCATGTCGTCAAGATTTGGAAGTCTAAGGTGTTCTGCAGGCGTCACATAGCATAGGAAGTTTGCTCCATGGCTTGCGGCGATAGCACCACCGATTGCGCTTGTGATATGATCATATCCAGGTGCGATGTCAGTTACGATAGGTCCGAGTACATAAAAAGGAGCTCCATGGCAAAGTCTCTTTTGAATCACCATGTTCGCTTCGATTTCGTTAATGGCCATATGCCCCGGACCTTCAACCATCACTTGTACATTACGCTTCCAAGCCCGTTTTGTCAACTCACCAAGCACCATTAATTCTTTGATCTGGCTTGCATCTGTCGAATCGTTGATGCTGCCTGGACGCATCGCATCTCCTAGAGAGAGCGTCATGTCGTAGGCTTCACAGATTTCAAGCAGCCTGTCGTACTGCTCATAAAAAGGATTCTCCGCCTGATTGAGTTCCATCCACGCATAAAGGAGCGAGCCTCCACGTGATACGATATGGTTCAGTCTTGGATTACGTTTGAACGTGTCCATGGTTTCCCTATTTAATCCCGCGTGGATCGTGACAAAATCCACTCCGTTTTCAGCGTGTTTCTCGACCACCTTGAAGAACTCATCCGCCGTGATATCCTTTAGATCCTTATCATAAAACCCTATCGCATCATAGATAGGCACTGTCCCGATCATAGCCGGAGACCTCTCAACAAGCGCTTTTCTAAACTCCTCAGTCTTGCCGTATGAACTCAGATCCATGATCGCCTCGGCACCCATCTCGATCGCCTTGTCCACCTTTTCAAGTTCCTTTTCAAAGCTGTTCTCATCTTTTGAAATTCCGAGATTGACGTTGATCTTAACCTTAAGTCCGTCACCGACACCTTCTGCTACAATCGATTTATGGTTCTTGTTTGCAGGGATGATCACTTGTCCGAGCGCCATCTTCTCTAGCAGCCACGTCATATCCAGATTTTCTTTTTCCGCAACAACTCTCATTTGTTCAGTGACAATACCTTTTCTAGCCGCATCCATTTGCGTTGAATAATTCATGTTATCTCCTTGAGTTCCTTATGTATTTTCATTGAAGCCATACTTTAATTTGTGTAGGCCTCGACCAACTTCCTAATTGTTGCTTCGTTTTCAAGCGCGCTAATCATGGCGCATGCGTCGATGCCGATTTTCTTTAATCTGACCAGTTCCTCAATTCCTATACCGCCGATAGCAACAAGCGCAAGTTCAGTGCGTTTTCTGGCCCATCTGGCATAGGACTCTCCGCTGCATGGCTCGACATCCTTCTTCGATGTCGTCCCGTAGATCGGTCCAAGGGCGATATAATCCGGGGAATGATTCAGTGCCTCTTCAAACTGAACTTCATTATGGGTGGAGATACCGATAATCATATCCTTGCAAAGTCTTCTTACCTTGCATAGGGATTCATCCTCCTGTCCGACATGTACGCCGTCTGCACGACTTGCCATAGCAAGCGTCGGTGAGTCATTGACGATGAAGATCACACCGTGTTCCATTGTCAGTTCACGGATCCTTAAGGCGATTTCGAGCTTGACCGATTCTGAGTTGCACTTGTCCCTATACTGGATGATTCCAACACCGCTGTCGATAAACATCTGCACCTGGCAAAGGATCTCATCGCGGCTTCCTTGAGAGGTAATCGCGTACAAGCCTTTGATTTGTCTTTTGATGCTTATTGTCGATTCCAATTCATACATCCTATACCTGTACCGTTCCATTCTTTTAGCGGTTTCATAGTGATCGATCACTTTGTAATATTCCTCAAGCACCCTTAAGGCTTCTTGCACCCTCACAAAATTCGCAGTCAGCACCTGCTTAACCGACGTTTTGTCGTCAAGGGTGTTGGAAGAAGAAACGTCTCTACCTACATCTCCCTGTGCATCCCTATGATCTTGTGCATTCTCAGGCATCGATTTTCTGATATCGTGTCTCATGCTCCTAAGTTCACTCATCCATACCGGGTCATCCGTTATGAACCTGATGTACTCTTCTAGTACCCTTATGCCTTCACCCGCCCTGTTGACATTGACATCGATTATTCTTAATAGTTTACTCATCTTCTCACCCAATCCGATAGCACGTGCTGTATCCCTTTAGTCTTTAGCATGTCCATAATCTCTTCTACAGACCTCTTATCGTCGATGTCGAATTGAACATCGCTTGCAGCCTTGTCGCTATGACCTCCTACCGTGGTTTTCACACCAGCGGACATCTTTGTGATACCAAGGGCTAGCAGATGCTCTCGTAGTTCTTGCGACTCTCTTGTCGACAGATTTATTCCCAGCCTTGGAAAGCATATTCTAAACGCCAACAGCAGCTGTACAAAGAGCTTATCAGAAACCGTCGTTGCTCCAAACTCCAAGTCCCCCGAAATGGGTTTTAACCTGGGGAGTGAAATACTAAGCTCCACTTGCGGATAGCGCTTTTCAAGATACCTCAGATGATGATATAGCTTGATCGCATCAGATTTTGGATCGGACAGGCCGAAAAGCGCGCCGATTCCGATTTGTGCCATTCCCGCCTTGGCGGCGCGTTCGGGTGCGTTTAAACGGTACTCGTAATCTTTTTTTGGGCCCTTCAGATGAAGCCTGTCATAGACCGCTTCGTCATAGGTCTCCTGGTAGATCGTAAGACTGTTCACTCCCGCACTGATCAAACGCTCATATCCGGACTCATCCAGCGGATAAATCTCGATTCCGATGGACTTGAACTTCACAGCAGCCATCGCGACCGCCTTTTCGATATAGTCTACAGGAGTGTGCTTATTGGACTCCCCTGTCAAAAGCAATACCTCACGCAGTCCGGTACCGTATATGGCATCCAGTTCCTTTTGAATCTCTTCCTGGTCAAGCTTGTTTCGAACAGTCGATGATTCGCTGTTGAACCCGCAGTACACGCACTGGTTCTCACAAAAGTTACCCAAATAGAGGGGGGTATAAAGCCCGATCGTCTTTCCAAACTGCCTCGCGCTTATTCCACTCGCCTTCACAGCAAGTTTTTCAAGATGCTTTGAGGCCTCAGTCGATATCAGCGATAAAAAGTGTTCAAACGATGCAAAATCGATATCAAGGGCGTCTTTCACATGCTTCTCGCCGAACCGCTCGGACTTTTCTAGCAGCAATTCTGTATCCAGGCTTCTAAGGAGCTTGATCAAACTCATCTTAGGCACCTAAAAAACCGGTGAGTGGTGATGAGGCGACAGCAGAAGAGCTTTTAGGTCCAAGCTTGGCCTCAAAGGCGCTGCGCCCCGCTTCAACCGCCTGCCTGAAGGCTTTTGCCATGATCTCAGGACAATCAGACGAAGCGATCGCCGTATTCACCATCACCGCATCCGCTCCCATCTCCATCGCCTCGCAGGCTTCAGAAGGTCTGCCGATTCCGGCGTCAATGATCACCGGCACGTCGATTTCCTCTATGATGATACGAATCATCTCTTTTGTCTGAATCCCCCTATTGGACCCAATCGGCGATCCCAGAGGCATGACAGCCGCAGCCCCTGCCTCCTGAAGCTTTCTTGCCGCAATCAGGTCTGGATTCATATAGGGGAGTACGATAAAACCTTCTTCAGCGAGTACCTTGGTCGCCTTGATGGTCTCTTCATTATCAGGAAGCAGGTACTTTGTGTCGTTAATCACTTCAATTTTTATAAAATCGCCGCAACCCATCGTTCTTGCAAGTCTGGCGATCCGAATGGCCTCTTCGGCGTTTGTAGCCCCAGAAGTGTTGGGAAGCAGTGTAAGGTCCTTTGGTATGTATTCTAAGATATTGTCGCTACCCGCTTCTAAATCCACACGCCTTAAGGCAAGTGTCACCATCTGCGCACCGCTTGCTTCAATCACTGCGGGCATGAGGGCCTGGTCAGAAAACTTGCCACTTCCTATGATCAGCCTCGATTTGAATTCCATGTTTCCCAGTTTAAGCATCTCTATTCTCCTACGTTTCCTTTTCGCCTAAGATCAACCGCACAGCCATGTTTGCCTGATGAGCGCTTGCTACCATGACTCTTGGCGCCATAAGTCCCATGTGTTCCTTAGCTCCTGTGACAAGATCACCTACAAGGTATAACCTGTCGAACCTACGCGTCGTTTCAATCGTGTTGCTTGAAAGTGTACCTGCCATGCCAGACCCCGCTACAATCGGCATCTTACAGTGCGTAAGCAGCTCTGATACCAGCATTGCCTTGCTCTTTGGGTCATCGAAGGCTTCGATGACCACATCGCATCCTTCGAATAGCGACACGGCGTTTTTCTCATCCACTTTCACATGATGGCACTCAACGACGATATATGGATTCACTTTCGAAACCAGCTCTTTCATCGCATCCACCTTTAGAAGACCCAGATGTTCGATAAAGTAGGCCTGCCTGTTAAGATTGGATGGTTCCACCACATCGAAATCGACGATGACAAGCCTTCCGACTCCCATTCTTGCCAGTGCCAGCACAGCGTTTGATCCCAGCCCACCGACACCTGCGATACCAACAGTAGAAGCCTTCATCTGTTCATGAACCTTTGGTGTATGCCTGCTTGCCATCAAATGTTCAAGCGTCTCACTAGATGGCTTGCGCCCGCGCTTGATCAGGACCACTTCGTCCCCGTCCTGCAAGAGGTAGTCGTCGCATGCGCTGAATCCATTGACGTACCTGATATCGGCATCCTCATCATGAAGAAGCCTGAATGACTTCAAATCAATCGATGACGACTCGATAATACAACCATTGTATTTAATCCTCATCAGCCACCTCCTACAAACTGAACTACCTCGAGATTATCACCTGGTTTCAACCGGATGCTATCATAGTCCGCCTTTTCTACAATCACCTTATTCAACTCGACCACAACAAGAACAGGATTCAAGTGAAGATCTAGGAGCATTTGAGAAATCGTTTTGTGATCAAGTTCCATTTCCTTACCATTTACCACAACCATACGTTCACCTCCATCATGTAAAACACATTCTGTATACTATATAGACAAAAATAAAAGGACTTATTCACGTAGAATAAGTCCTCTTGCACTCGCAATTAGTATACTCCCTACGCTGGTCTTAACCAAACAGGTTCTTAGGGTTAGCATACGCCTCTCAGCCTTTCGGCACCCCTGATACAAAATAACTATTTAATTCCCTTTGAGTGTATCAAAGTGTTTCTGAAAAAACAACCGCTAAATTTGTGACACTTTATCTATATGTCATATTTTGACATGAGAAGGTAAAAAAAAGGAGACCAATCGGTCTCAAAACAAAATGAAGGGGATTTATTAATTAATAGGGGTTTTAGCTCATATAAACTTTACCAAGAAGTTGCTCCGGATGCAATAACGACTTCGTCACATTCAGATTAACAATTCTTAAAAAATCAAGCTTTGTTACAACTCTGTTACTTTTATACCCTCACTTTTTTTGAATAATCAGAATTATGGCTGATCTTACAACAATAAATCAACCGTATTGTCCTTCTTGTCCTCTTTTTGCGCTTCATATCTTTTTGATGCAAGCAACATCCTTGCCTGAGAAGCCATCTGTTGTGCGCGCGAAGCAACACTGATATCCTGTGAGGACGGTTTCACAGGTGCCATCGCAGCTTTAATGACCTGCTGGGCGATTTGTATCATTTCCTCAGGATCATCAGAACCTGGAATGGACAGACTAACTTCACCGCCGCTTATATAGCGTTTCCCATCGGGACCAATCGTATAGGTATAGGAGGCGCTGCCTGCGATGTCTCCGCCTGCGGATTGATGGGCGCGCTCATGCGCTATCACTTCCCGCTCCCTGTTTACAAGCTCCCTGATCACAGACCTGTTCTTTGAATCATCTGTCGTAGTCTGACTCTCCACGCCAGAAGCGTTCTTCACGTCCTTTTCAATCGGTCTATCTGCTTGTACTCTTTGATCGCGATCCGAAGGATTATTAGGATAAGCATTTACGTTTTTTTTGTAAGTATCGATACGCATGTTGAACACCTACCTTACTTTATTGATACCCATTATCGATGATTTCAAGCCTCAGCAGTATCTTTTCCATGTCACTTCGACCAAATTTCCTACAAAAAAAACACCACGCAAGTGGTGTTCAGTCAATTAATTTGTCATCAGCTGGCTTGGTCGCCTTCGTCAGAAATTTTGACGATTTCAAACTTCACATTCTTCTTTGTGATGTTTTGTAATCGGTGTATCATATTTTGCTGTTTGGTGACTTCGAGCGATTCTCCCATCACGATATAATCGACATTCAGCTTTTGTGCGAAGTCAGCCAGAGACGCATCGATATCTTTTGATTTTAAGACATTGACACTGGCGTTGTAGTCTTTAGATATGTCAAACAGATATTCCAGCGCATCCGATTCTTTCATTTTTCCAAAATATCTCCAGTTTTCCTTAACCACGTGTACCATATATATTTCATCATGATCGTGTCTGGCTAATTCAGCAGCGTGAGCCAGCAGCCTTTCACAAGATTTTTGCTGGGTGACACAAACCATCACTTTTGTTTTGCTTCTCATAAATACCTCCCTGATTCCTCATGATAATCATACTTGCAAAATATGAACATATTATGACGAGCAACTAAACTCCTTCACGATTGTGAAAACGTTTCCCAAACAATTATACCCCATACGATAGTCAAATAACAGACGGATATCTTTCTATTTTTGTGTTTTTCATATATAATCAATCAGTAGCGTACAAAGGGAGGTTAACATGACAACATACCACAAAATATTTTCTTTGAAAGATTCCTATTTTCTAAAAGAATACGAAACAATCAAACATCATAAGAATAAAATCAGATATTTAAGGGAAGAAACCGTTGCTTCGGCATTTAAAGCCGGAGACGTTCAAATTATCGTTCACTTCGAAGAATCAGGACGCGTTATTGAAATTGATGACTTTTCTGATCGTGAAGTGATCAAGAAGTATCTTGGTCCCAAATTTCTTACTTTCTGATAGGCAAAAAATCTAAAAAGCCGAGCGTAAGCTCGGCTTTTAATTTTAATCAACACAACTTATATCAGGTAACCGTCTAGTTCAGACGGAAGCTCGTCGCAACTAATTGTAGCAATAAAACTAATGTCATAACGCTTACTGATTTCTTCCAGTTTCGAAACGAACTCAGGCGTTTGAGTCACCTTGCAGTCCATTACTTTGCAAAGACCATCAATGAAAATATGTTCGATATCATAATCGTTCGATATCACACCGCATACAAAACCTAAGAACTCACTGATTGATGTAACCGGATAATCAGCCATACTGATAAATCTCAAATCATGCTTTAGATCATACATATGTCTCTTGTCATCATCGATGAATACGACATGTCCTGCCGATTTTTCCATCGCCTCGTTAGCTAATTGAATAATTCTTTTAGTTTTACCTGAACCCATTTTTCCTGAAATTAATTTGACCATGTTAACCATCTCCTTAATCATACCCATTTCGGGCGATGTCGTGTTGTAATAACCTGATACAAATATATTTCGACGTTCCTTCGCCAATCCCTTTAAATTTTCTGAATTTTTTATTTTTTTGTTTTTTTAGCTAGTTCTGCTCAAAAGATCTTCTCAACTGACCGCAAGCTGCGTCAATATCATCGCCTAACTCTCTTCTTACGGTTACATTGAGTTTTCCGCTTTCCAGCATCTTTTTGAACTGAAGGACATCTTTTTTAAGGGTCGGTTCGTAATCGCGCTCTTCGATCGGATTGATAGGAATAAGATTGACATGAATCAACTTGCCTTTCAAAAGCTTTACAAGCGCGCCCGCATGCTCTCTTGTGTCATTGACTCCTTTAATGAGCGCATATTCGACAGTCACCCTACGCCCGGTCAAGGCGATATAGCGGTCAACAGAAGCCATCAGGACCTCAATCGGGTATTTCTTATTCACGGGTACTACTAGGCTTCTCTCATCGTTAAACGGCTGATGAAGCGAGATGGCAAGTGTGATCTGAAGCTTCTCGTCTGCAAGCTGATCGATACGGTTGACAAGTCCACACGTCGAAACGGTAATATGTCGCTGTCCGATTCCTAGATGTTCCTGATTGCTTACCGTTTTGATAAACTCAACCACCGCTTCAAAGTTGTCCAAAGGTTCGCCACTACCCATCAGAACCACATGAGACACCCTTACATTCGCATCCGCAGCCACGATTGAGATTTGCTCCCACAGCTCGTAACTTTCCAGGTTCCTTGCAAGTCCGTCGATTGTCGAAGCACAGAATGTGCAGCCCATTCTACATCCGACTTGCGATGAGATGCAAATGGAATTTCCATGCGCGTATTTCATCAATACCGCTTCCACCTGATGACCATCCCTTAAGGAGATCAGATATTTTTTCGTCGAACTTTCCTCACTGCCCTGCACTTTAACGATTTTCATGTCGAAAAGTTGGTATTTTGCAGAAAGCTTATCCTTAAGTTTTTTAGGAATATTATGCATTTCATCGATAGAAGCGACTCGTTTATTCATCATGAATTCCCAAATCTGCTTCGCTCTAAATTTTGGTTCCCCTAAGGATACGACCACTTGCTCGAGTGAGGCCATATCCAAAGCATATAAACTCGGTTTCATTTTACACCTCTAGTCCTTCCACACCCAACCAATTGAAAAATTGATCGCGTCTGTAGTTAATCGGATAGTCTCTTGGGATCGATGCCCTGTCAAGCAGCTGGTAACACTGAGAGAACTCTGCAAGGTCAAAGTGGATATGCGCGTCGCTGCCCAGTATGATCGGAATGTTGTTTTCATAGCATAGTTTCGCGAGCATCATGCAATGCTCCTCGCTGCCTGATCTGCTTCCTGAGACAAATGTGCTGTTGTTGATTTCAATGGCTATGTTTTTGTCCTTACACGCCCTAACGATCGCAGCATAATCAAGTGGAAACTTAGGATTTCCCAAATGACCTAAAATCCTAACCTTGCTTTTCTCTATCGCACCGCAGACCGCACTCGTATTCTGCTCGACAGTACCCGGTTTAAGTACGACATCGTGAAGTGACGCGATCGCATAGTCAAGCCTATCTAAAAACTTCTCCTCGATATCGATATCTCCGTTGAAGTTGATGATGTTCGCTTCTACCCCTCTTAGGATAAGCACGTCATCGATATATCTTGGTATGACGGTCTGGTTTGCGATATGAAACACATTGGGACCACCCGGCATTGCCGGTCCGTGATCGGATATGCCAAATGCGCTGATGGCATGTTCTTTTGCGTAGTTCACATAATCCATCAATGTGGAATATGCATGCCCGCTCGAAATTGTATGTGTGTGTAAATCTACGATAAATGCCATCCTAATACCCTCTTTCGATATCTACTGTATTGATCAAATCACCTTGTGCGGTGAATCTTTTCAAATTTTTCATAATGACCTCAAGTCGTCTTGAATTCCTATGCTCCGATACCCACGAATTGTGTGGCGTGATCAGAACCTGATCATAGGTCCATAGGCTTGAATCCGAATTCAAAGGTTCCTCTTTTGTGACATCTAGCGCCACAAACCTGAATTTCCCTTTTAGAAGCTCCTCTTCAAGCGCTCGCTCATCGAGTACCGAACCTCTTGATATATTGATGAGTATCGCATCATCCTTCATCAGAGACAATCTATAACTATCCATAAACTGCTCTGTATGAACGGTTTGCGGTAAACAAAGCACAAGTGCGTCGGCATTTTTAATATACTCATCTACCTGATCTTTACCTATGACCTTGTCAAACCCCTCTACATAGTGTCCGCTTCTGTTCATGCCGATAGTATAGGCACCAAATCCCTTAAGGCGTTTAATCGCTTCTTGAGCGATCGATCCTGTTCCTAAGAACAAAATTTGCTTATCTGTCAGTTCTTCAACCTGCGTATCGATCTTCCAAATTCTATTTAAGGACTGCACAATCAGAGGATATGCCCTTTTAACGCCCACAAGCAGCATCATGACGATCCACTCACCCATCGGTGGGCTATATCCGCCCCTATTGTTTGTGATGATCAGCCCTTCTCTCGAGCTTAACTTTTCAGGAACCTGATCCACTCCTACACTTGAGAGCATGATCAGCTTGAGATTCGTCAGTGTGGACAGGTTCATTCTGCCAAACGGATCATAGCAGATTAAAACCTCGGCCCTTGAAAAATCCATTTCTTCTGTAATTCCCGATTCAGGAACTATTTCGACAGAGTAGCCGAGCGACTCTATCTCATCAATCACTTCTTTACCATAATCATAAGTCATCACAACATGCATCCTGTCACCTCACCTACGAAAAACGAGTCAGATACATTTTCTGCATCTGACTCGTACAACTTTTAATCTTCCAGCGGCTCTGTTAATTCAGCATATTCATCAACTGTCGATGCTAATATATCCGCTAAACCTACAAACTCACAACCGTATTGATAGACATTACCTTCCTGACCGATTCTAATGATTTTCAAGACTGAATAAAAGAATTTCTCATCATCAAAAGTGATTTTGGAATTGAAGTAGTAATTCAGCGGCAATTCATGTGTCGAAGCGAAGCCGACACCTGTTTTAGATACGTCTGTCACTGTAATATCTTCATTCACATTGTCAATCTTCACATAGTCTTGCTTATAGAGCGATTCGATTCTTATGGAAATATGTGTAGGATATCTGGTTGAACGTCTTCTATCTTTCATTATTTCACCTCATCTTCATTAAGTAATTATAGTGTATCATACAACCGTGAGAGTCACAATATATACGACAGTCAATGTCAATCCGTATCGGGATACGCTTTTTTGATTTTAATAAACTCATCGATATGCTCTGTCAGGAGTTCAACGAGTTCTGGCTGAAACATTTTTCCGCTCTCACTCTGGATATAGCGTAAAACATCCTCGTCCGCCCATGCTTCCTTATAGACCCTTTTGTGACTTAGGGCGTCATATACATCCGCAATAGAGGTGATTCTAGAATATACATCGATTTCCTCACCCTTTTTACCGTTTGGATATCCGGATCCATCCCATCGTTCATGGTGTGAAAGAGCGATCGTGGCCGCAGTTTTCAGAATCGGACGTTTAGACCGCTTCAGTACGTCATATCCGATCTGAGTATGGGTTTTGATGATTTCGAATTCTTCCGGGGTCAGCTTTCCAGGTTTATTCAGTATCTGGTCGGGAATCCCCACTTTACCGATATCATGCATCGGCGAAGCCAACCTCAAGAGGTTAGCATCCTCATCGTTATGTCCGTAAAGCTGTGCTAACTTAAACGAATACTCGGCAACCCTCACAACGTGGTTGGCTGTCTCTTTAGAACGTGTTTCAACTATCTCACCTAAAGTCACAATTACTTCTTTTTGCGTTTCCACAATCTCTGAATTAAGCAGTGTATTGTCATATGCGACTTTAGCGTTATTGGCATAAATTTTAATCAAATCTCTTTGCAAGTCCGAAAAGTCGACTTCGCTTTTAACATAAAAGTACTGGCTCATGTCTGAGAGTCCGGCAAAGTAGAATACAAACGATTGGTCGCTGAACACGATATCCTTATGATATTTCGACGACTCGATCTGATTCAATAACCCCTTAAAGGTATGCTCTGTGATAAGGATGTCCTTGCTATGTTCAAAATCACCATAAGTGTTGCCCACCGTGTATTCTCCATCGATCTCATTGACTACAAGTGCCGATATATGAGGGGTCGTACCTGTTTCGATGGCTAGAAGTTCTCGGTAGTGCTGAAGCATCAAGGCGTCATACTGCTCGAACTCCTTAAAGTTGAAAAGCTCTCTGGACTGATTGAGAATCAGTTCAAGACCACGCCTGTTTCTATCTATCATCCGCATGTCCATGTAGGACCTAAGGGATGCGATGACTGCAGTGTATAACTTTTGAACAGTAAGTTCCGTTTTAGATTTATAATCGTTGATATCATAGTTTCTAATCACATCGTCCTGAGGAGCTTGTCCAGGTTGTCCTGTCCTTAGGATGATCCGAACAAATGGATTTTGCAGCTCATCTCTGATGTATTTAACGACTTCAAGACCGGAATCTTCGTTTTCCATGACCACATCAAGAAGAACAATCGCAACATCTTCATGCTCCCTCATCAGTCTCTTGGTATCCTCGCCAGAATATGCGGTTAGAAGTTGAATCCCTCTGTTTTCATATTGAAATTTTCGCATTACCATTTTAGTCATGATATGAACTTCTTCTTCATCATCGGCAACAATCACTTTCCAAGGCTGCAGGTGGACAGGACTTGTTGCAGTTGGCGTCTGATCTTCATAAAATAGCAAATCGTTATCGTTCATTTTCATCACCTTCTTCGCATTTGGCAAATAAACTATGTCATAAAAAATGTATTTACATACTACCGTCCCCATGTATGCATGGAATAAGCCTTACCTCATATATACCAAAAATAAATGGCTGTAACCAAACATTTGAAAATTTAATTATGAGTTTCTTACCTGATATCTATCATTTTTTGATCAGATAATCAACAGCGCTGAAATATCCATCGGTGCCCAAGCCAGCAATCACACCATCGACTCCTTTGGTTGTGATCAGCTTACTTCGAAAGGATTCACGGTTGTGTACGTTGCTGATGTGCACCTCTATTTTGGGGCACTTAAGATTGTACAGCGCATCGAGAACCGCAACAGAGGTATGACTGTATGCAGCCGGATTGATAATCAACTTGTCAAATGCATCTGTCTGCTGCAACCAATCGATGAGTTGTCCTTCATGATTGGATTGTAGCACTTCAATTTGAACCTCGTGCTCGATTCCATATGCTACCAAGTTCTTTTTTAGTTCTTCATAACTAAGATTACCATAAATTTGGGGCTCACGGGTGCCCAATTTGTTGAGATTAGGGCCGTTTATGATTCGAATTCTCATATCTTCTTACCTCCTCAACCAGTTTTCTAAGCGCTTTTTTTCGATTCGAGCAATTGACAACCACATGCCTCGCCCGCTTATATGACTGTTTCCTCTTATGATACAGCTTATATAGTATTGACGGATCGTCTTTGAGCATCGGTCTTTTTTTTGTATTGATATGCCCTACGATCTTATCTATCGGACGGTCCAACTGAATGACCAGGCCGTTGCTCCTCATCCACTTCACATTTTCCTCACGGGTGACAACACCACCTCCAGTCGCAACGACTAGCGATCTTGTTGTCGGCAAAGCCTTTAGGCTTTCTGTTTCCCAGTCTCTAAATACAGATTCACCTTCACTAAAAAGTTCGGGGATTCTCTTTTTTGATCTGATTTCAATCCAAGCGTCCAAGTCGACAAATCCGAAATTGAGTTTTTTTGCCAACATCCTACCGATTGAACTTTTTCCAACGCCCGTGATGCCAATGATAAAAACCATCATCTTTGAGCCATCCTCATCAGATCGTAAAGCGCCATCGCAATGACTGACTCTACGACAATGGGTGTTCTTATAACAAATGCCGGATCATGTCTTCCGGTCAACTCATGCTCTATGTTGACTTTTTCCCTGATATCAATCGTTTCCTGTCTTATATAGATCGATGGCGTCGGTTTAAAGGTGCATTTCAATTCAAGATCCATTCCATTGGTTATGCCTCCGAATATGCCGCCATTAAAATTAGTTTTGTGCTTCACAAGGCCATCTTCATAGTAAGCCTTGTCATTCACCTGACTTCCATGGGCTTTGGCAAAATCGATTCCCAAGCCAAACTGAACCGCTTTCATTCCTGGGATGCCGTATAGCCATGCTGCAAGCTCCGATTCAACCGAATTGAAATGTGGTTCGCCAATACCGGCAGGCATTCCGCTTACATTCACCGCCACCTCACCACCTACTGAATCACCTTTTCCTTGAACCTCGCTTAAGAGCTGAGTCACAAGTTTTTTCCACTCCGGTCGAAGGCACTCATACCAAGTACCTGTTCCACTGTCTACGGCATCAAAAGGAAGCGTCAGTCTTCCAAGCCTGACAAGACTGGCTTTTATTCTCAGACCCTCGGTTTCTAAAAGTTGTCTGACAAGCGTCCCGGCAACCACGTAACAAGCTGTCAATCTACCCGAAAACATTCCGCCACCCCGTATATCGTTCTTACCGCCGTACTTGATATAGGCTGGGTAATCCGCATGCGATGGTCGCATGATATGCGCCAGTTGATCGTAATCTTTGGATTTATGGTCTGAGTTTCTGATGATAAACGTAAGTGGAGCGCCAGTCGTTTGTCCAAGATAAACTCCTGAAATCCATTCGACGCTATCTGTTTCGCGTCTTTGACTGGCATATTGACCGCCAGTACTTCTTTTACTTAGTGCGTTTCTTATAGAATCCTCATCGATCGTCAGACCGCTGGGGAGGTTGTTTATCGTCATGCCGATAGCAGGTCCGTGCGATTCACCGAACAGTGAGTATTGGACCACGTTTCCTTTGATACTACTCACGACAATCGCCTCCTAAACGAGCAAAGTCATCATAAAAATGCGGGTAAGACTTTTTAACCGCTTCAGCGCCATCGATGATGACCGGTTGCTCGCATACCGTACTCGCGATCGCCATCGCCATCGCTATCCTGTGGTCGTTCCAAGAGGACACGCTGCCACCTTCTAATTTGGATACGCCATTGATGATCATTCCATCTTCTGTCTCTATGATATCCGCACCAAGCTTCGATAATTCAGAAACAGTGCTTTTAATCCTATCGGATTCCTTGATTCTTAACCGCTGTCCGTTGATGACCCTAGTACGTCCTTCTGATACAGATGCTAAAACGCAAAGTATCGGAATGATATCAGGAATCTCAGACGCGTCAATCGTCGTACCATGAGTTCTAGTCGGAGTACTGATCAGCATGTCGCCTTCCCAGTTTAAACCGCCTTTCATTTCATTGATCACGTCGATGACCTGCGAGTCTCTCTGTAAGGATTCCTTATGCAATCCCTTTAGTCGAATCTCATCGCTTATCTGTCCTGCGACAATCCAGAACGCAGCATTTGAATAGTCACCTTCAACGACATAATCTGTCGTCTCATACTCTTGATTTCCCTTAATGATAAACCGTTTATAATCCTCATTGATCACTTCAATGTTATGCTTTTTAAGAGTATTCAGAGTCATATCGACATATCCTTTTGACTCCAGTTCACCCTCTACGATTACTTCTGTATCATGCTCCATCAGCGGCAGGATGAAAAACAGTCCTGAATAATACTGCGAGCTCACATTTCCAGACAGGCTGACACTTCCATCAATGGCTTTTCCAACTACCGTAAGAGGTAATTTCCCGTCGTAGCGATACTCAACCTGTTTCGCATCGAATATATGTAAAAAATCGTCGATCGGTCTTTCAACCAATCTGTTTCGTCCTGTAAAAGTGGTTTTTCCGTCGACAAGAAGCGACATAGGGATCATAAACCTAAGGGTCGAACCCGATTCATTGCAATCAACTTCTGTTTGAGGAGCGACAAGGGGCTTAGGTTTTATCCTCACGCTGTCTTCCTGCTCATCGAGGTCCACACCAAATGCCCTAAGCGCGTTTATCGTCGCTTTGATATCTTCAGAGAAGATCAGATTGGACACTGTGGAATCCGCTCGACAAAGAGACGCACTGATTAGCGCTCTGTGGGAATCGGATTTCGAAGGAGGTACCCTTAAGTCACCGCCAATTTTCTTTGATAAGATCTTGATTGATTTCACTGAAAATCCCCCTCAACACTTCTACAAGTTCAGTTTCTTCAATAGAATGAATCACTGGACATCCATAATCCTTTAATAGAATCAGATTCAACTTATTTTCTCGAATTTTTTTATCCTGCCTTAGGCCATTGATAAACCACTGCGGATGTTTGTAGACGCTTGAGTCAAACCAAGGCTCTGAGGACATCCACTGAAGAAATTCCAGATAGATCCGCTCATCCATTCCAATCATGTTTTTAGATAATGACAAAGCGATCACTATACCATACATGACGGACTCACCATGTCCGAACCCCTTGTAATCAAATTCCTTTTCCAGGCAGTGTCCGAAAGTATGGCCAAAATTCAGCACCATCCTATGACTTGATTCCTTTAAATCCGAGTGTACGATTTCGAGTTTATAGTTTACGCAGCTTTCAATCACCTCACTGATGTGATCGGCCCACTTCTCACCCTTTTCAACTACAAAATCGAACAAGCTTTTATCGTATATCATACCATATTTCTGAAGTTCTCCAAGTCCATTCAGCCATTCTTTTCTTGGTAGCGTTTTCAAAAAATCCAGTCGGTAGAAAATCTTCTCCGGCTCATGAAAAGTACCGATCAGATTCTTCCCAAAAGAAGTGTTTACAGCAGTTTTACCACCAATCGCAGCATCTATCATTCCAAGCAAGGTGGTAGGACATGCGATCCAAGGCATTCCCCGCTTATAGATTGAGGCTACAAAACCACTGACATCGGTGACAACCCCGCCACCAATGGCAATGAGCAGATCATCTCTGTTTAGTTCCAGTTCCAGCAGCTGGTTTAAAATCAGTTGGACATTTTCAAAATTCTTGTCTGTTTCCCCACCGATCTTGTCATACATGCCTACGACCAAGCTGTTATCAAGCAGTTGGTCTATCCACGACTTATGGAGCATACTAACTTGCCTGTCGACAACGAGAAAAATCCTTCTGCCGTTTGCAAGTGACACAAGTTCCTTAGTACCTGAATCAGGTTTTAACACATACTTAGCCGATAAGCTCATGGATGATCTCCTCAATCGCTTCATCAGAAACGGTCTCTCCTTGCCAGATCTCTTGAGCAAGTACCGCTTGACATACAAGCATATCTATCCCATGAAATACTTTTTTATCAAGAGCGGTAGCCTGTTCAATAAGCGGCGTCTTATGTGGCTTGTAGACAATGTCCGCCACATGGCTCACTGTCATCTTCTCAAGATCGATCACACGCTCTCCAGGAAAATGGGGACCGCCCACAGGTGTCGTATTGATCACCAGATCAACCACGATGCCTGAATAGTCATCCACCACCATCATACGGTGGTCTTTGAACTGTTTGCTGAGAATACTGAAAAGCTCATTTCTCTTTTTTGTGCTTCTGTTGTAAAGCAGTACCTGTTTTACTCCAGAAGTCAATAGAGCATGGACAATTCCTCTAGCGGCACCTCCAGCTCCAATTACAAGTACCCTCATGCCCGTCACAGAACAGCCTCTTAAGCCCAGTCCTTTTACAAATCCCAAACCGTCGGTATTGTCACCGACCCACTTGCCGTCGTTGACAGTCACCGTGTTGATACTGCCGATTCCTTTGGCATGCTCAGTGACCTCATCAACATGTTTTAGCATTTCTTCCTTATAGGGAATCGTAATGTTGAATCCTTCATAACCCTCGTCTTTAATACGTTCCAAAGCACCATAGAACGAATCCATGGCGTCTACTATCTCATAGTTGCACGGTTTTCCCATCCTGTCAGAGATCATCTGATGTAGTTGGGGTGAAAGCGAATAATCTATATGGTTTCCTAATAATGCAAATTTTTTCATAAAACACCTCGAATATAATAAAAGAGCCCTTGCTAGGCTCTTTTATTATATGAAATGTGCGCGCTAATGTCTATCCTCTCTAAAATATGATACACCCAAATGTTCAGGTTCTTCATTTTTAGCATGTTTATTCATCGAAACACCGATCAGTACAAAAATAGTGATCAGATAAGGCAGCATGTCGAAAAAGTACTGGGATACTGGTAAATTCATAGACTGAATCCTAAATCCGACAATATCCAGCCCACCGAATAGAAACGCTCCTGCGATTGCTTTTTTTGTATCCCATCTACTGAAGATAACCAGTGCGATCGCGATCCATCCTCTGCCAGAAGTCAGATTATCCTGCCACGCAGGAACATAGACAAGCGACAGATAGGCTCCACCCAGACCGCAAAGAGCTCCACCTAGGATGATATGAATGTATTTATATAGACTTACATTGATTCCACTCGCATCAGCGGCAGCTGGATTCTCACCGACCACCCTCAGATTTAAGCCGAACCTTGTCTTTGCCAGGTAAATGCTGCACACGATTGCGACAAAGTACCCTAAATATACGAAGATATTCTGATTGAATAACACATGTCCGATCACCGGCACCTTTGAAAGGAGAGGTATGGCAATCGGTTTGTAAAACTGTCTGAACTGTTCTGATAATACTTCACCCATCAGAAGCTGTCCGACAAATCCTGAAATGCCCGTTCCGAGTATTGTCAGGGAAAGTCCGGTGACTACTTGATTGGCCCTTAGCGTGACGGTTATAAATGCGTATAAGGCTCCGCTAAGGCCAGCAGCCATCATCGCCACCATCATCGCTAGGACGGGTGAATTGGTCATATGGCCTACTAAAAAGCCGAATACCGCTCCAATGAGCATCATCCCCTCGACACCTAAGTTGAGATTACCCGACTTCTCAGTCATGATCTCACCTGTTGTCGCGAACAAAAGTGGTGTTCCAGCTTGTACAGCCGCAAATAGAAAATCAATCATAAGCGCCTGCCTTTCTGTCTTTTAAAGAAATTCTCTTTATTTCATAGGCGGTGAAGAACTCACTACCTAAGGCAAAAATCAAAATCATCGCTTGAAGGATCTCTGCAACCGATTGTGGAATTTGAAACGCAGTTTGGATGAACATCGCACCTTGCGTTAGAATTGCAAACAAGAATGCGGTGATTGGAATGATTAACGTGCTCATTCCTGATAACCAGGCAATGATGATCGCTGTAAATCCATATCCACCGGAGACATCCACAGAAAGCGTTCCATTGATGGCAGACGCTTGAACAATTCCAACGATTCCTGCGATCGCACCACTTAAGAACACCGTTTTGAGGATCGTGCCATCCACGTTCATTCCTGCATACTTGGCAGTGTTTTTCGAACTACCCACAACACATATCTCATAACCCAATTTTGTGTGGTTAATCAGCAAATAGACAACCGCTACCAGAAGGATCGTGATCACCCAACCGATATGCACACCAAAAATCGACGGAAAAACCGCTTTGGGATCAAATTGTGCAATCTTAGCGAACCCAAATCCGTTTGGATCCTTCCAGAGTGAAAACTGGAGATACACCACTATTTTAATAGCGATATAGTTCATCATCAGCGTGAACAGCGTTTCATTGCTATCGTACCTGACCTTAAAGAATCCAGGTATCAGGGCCCATAAGCCCCCAAGCACAGCTGCTACCACAAGCATTGTTAAAAGCAGGATCGGTGTGGGAAGGTACGTATGGTAAAGCGCGATATAAGTACCGCCGATCGCGCCCATCATGATTTGCCCTTCAGCACCGATGTTCCAGAATTTCATTTTAAAGGCCAGCAAAATCCCGATTGCGGTCATTGTTAGTGGAATTGCAATCTTGATTGTCTCTTTGACCCTGTATGCTGAACCCAATGATCCGTTGATCATTTCGCCGTAAACTTTGATGGGATTATGACCGAGTAACATTAGAAATATGGCCAGTGTCAAAAGCGCCAGTAAAATTGCGCTTGTTTTGATCATCAGATGTCTTCTAAATGAAATAGAAGCCCGTTTTGAAATCCTAAACATGTCCATCCTCCATTACTCCGCCTGACATCATAAAACCGATAGTCTCCTTGTCAAATTCAGACTTATGGTTCAAGACACCGGTGACTCTCCCGCTGGATAAGACAATCAATCTATCTGAAAGACCCATGAGCACATCAAGATCCTCGCCTACAAAGATAATGCCCACACCTTTTTCCTTCTGTTCGTTCAATAAGTCATATACCAGATGAGAGGATCCGATATCCAGCCCCCTTGATGGGTAGGCTGTAATGATCAGATGAGGATTATTCTCTATTTCCCTGCCAAGTAGCACCTTTTGAATATTTCCACCAGAAAGAAGCCTCACAGGGTGTGTTACTCCGGGAGTATCGATATTGAGCTTTTCAACTAAATAGTTCGCCATCTTCTTACTGTTCTTTCTTGTAATGAAAAAACTTTTTTGCTTGTGGTACTCCTTGAGCAGAATATTGTTGGTGATATCCATGGTCGACACCAATCCCATACCGAGCCTGTCTTCAGGAACAAAACTCAAGGATATGCCTCTTGAGATGATTTCTCTCGGGTTGAGTGCTACAATATCCTCACCCTCGTAGATGACTTCGCCTTTTTTTATCGGTAGCAGACCGGCGATCGCTTCACAAAGCTCTTTTTGACCACTTCCGGCCACACCTGCGATACCTAATATTTCACCTTTTCTTAAGTCAAAGCTTACATCCTTTAACCGCTTGCTTCCACTTGAATCATCCACTGACAGGCCTTTAAGGCTGAGCAGTATTTCATCATAATCCGTCGTCGGACAAGAAAGGGACAAATCCACTTCTCTGCCTACCATTGCATTCGTAAGATCACGTTCTGAACTTTCCAGTGTGATTTTCGTTTCGATATATTCACCTTTTCGCATGATGGTGACACGATCGCTGATCGACATCACTTCTCCTAGCTTATGGGTGATTATGATCACGCTATGACCGCTATTTTTCATCGCTGTGAGTACTTCGAACAGATGGTCTGTCTCTTGCGGAGTAAGAACAGCCGTTGGTTCGTCAAGAATCAACGTTTTCGCTCCCCTGTAAAGCACTTTTAGGATTTCGACACGTTGCTTCTCAGCGACAGACATTCGATAGACCGGTTTTGACGGATCTATTTTAAGACCGAATCGTACCGAAAGTTCGCTGATCTGCTTTTCAACTTCCTTTTTATTGATCCAGTTCTTCTTTTCATTTCCTGCGATGATATTTTCAGCTGCTGTAAGTGCGTTAACAAGCTTAAAATGTTGATGAATCATACCGATTCCAAGGTCGATGGCCATACGCGGCGTTCTGACTTGTACGTGTTCTCCATATACTTTGACTGTGCCTTCGTCAGGCTGATAGATGCCTGCGAGCACGTTCATCAGAGTGCTTTTTCCCGCACCGTTTTCACCTAAAATCGAATGTATCTCACCAACAAAGACGTCCAATCGGACGTCCTTGAGTGCTTGTACCTCACCAAAGCATTTAGAAATACCAATCATTTCAATTGCTTTATCCATGAGTCACCTATTCTATTTTTCCAATAACACCTTCAACAAACCACATCATACCAAGCATGTCTCCATCAGACAATACTTCGCCTTCAGCCACTTTCAACTCGCCGTTTTGATCATAGACCGGACCGGCAAAAGGATGAAGCTCACCAGATATGATCTTCTGGGCACTTTCTTCAACCACTTTTTTAGCCTCTGCTGGAGCGTTCTCCGTTAAAGTATCGATCGCAACGACACCATCAGCCATTCCACCCCAGTAGTTTACTGAAGTCCACGTACCATCAATCACCTTTTGTACCTGGTCTACGTAGTACGGTCCCCAGTTCCAAACTGGAGCTGTCATATAAGCACTCGGCGCCTTATCTCTTGAATCTGTATTGTATCCGATTGCAAATACGCCAGCCTCTTCAGCCGCTTGTTGAGGACCTGCAGTATCCTGATGTTGCGCGATAACATCCGCACCACCATCGATGAGAGCCTTTGCAGCTTCTTTTTCGGTAGCAGGGTCATACCATGTATGGGTCCAAACTACTTCAACTTCAACATCCGGATTAACCGATTGCGCACCTAGTGTGAAGGCGTTGATTCCACGAATAACTTCTGGTATTTCAAAAGCAGCGACATAACCTAGTTTATTCGTTTCTGTCTTTAGACCCGCAACGATACCCGATAAGAATCTAGGCTCGTACATTCTTCCAAAATAATTATTGAAGTTTTCTGCAGAAGTATATCCTGAACAATGTAAGAAGGTCACATCAGGAAACTCCTTAGCAAGTTGGTCAATGTATTCCATATAACCGAAGCTTGTGGCGAAAATCACAGATGCACCCTGATCGATCATACCGGTGACTACTGTTTTCACTTCAGCATCTTCAGCTACTGTCTCTTTATATAGCGTTTTAACTCCAAGTTCATTTTCAAGGACTAAGCGTCCTTCATTATGTGCATAAGTCCAACCACCGTCTCCGACAGGTCCCACATACACAAATCCGACCGTTAATGTCTGATCTTCAGACTTTGTTTCTTCCGTTGAACCGCAAGCGATAAGGCTGAAACTTAACAACATGATTAAAACAACTGCAATCACTCTTTTCATTTTTTTCTCCTTTGGACTAATCCTGTTTAAAAGTAACCCCATCAGTATCTGACATCTTTTCTACTACAGCCAGTGAATATAAAGGCAGATTTCTTGCTCTTAACTCCTTGCCACCGTCTTGAAATCCCTTTTCGATCGCAATGCCTATTCCGCCGAGCTTCGCTCCTGCCATTTCGGTGATTTCTATCAAGCCCCTGCATGCGCTTCCTTCCGCTAAGAAATCGTCCATGATCAGCATCACATCGCTTTTATCGATAAATCGTTTAGCGACCATGATATCATAGGTTTTGTTCTTCGTGTAGGAATGCACTTTGGTGGTTAACATGTCACCATCAAGATTCAGAGATTGTGCTTTCTTTGCAAAAACAACAGGCACATTGAAATATTGCGCCGCAATACTTGCAATAGCAATGCCCGACGCCTCGATTGTCAATATTTTTGTGATGCCCTCATTTTTAAAGCGCTCAAAAAATACCTTTCCCATCTCATTGAGCAATCCAATATCCAGCTGATGGTTTAAAAACGCATCCACCTTCAAGATATGATTCCCGATAACATGACCCTCTGTTCGAATTTTTGCCTTAAGAAATTCCACAATTCACCTCTCGATATTCCTGTTTGGGTTGGCGTACAAAAAAAACTCCTCAAAAAAGGAGTTTAATGCATACGCGCTAAACTCCGTAGCCAGACTATTGACGGTAGTCGGTAGAAACTTTGGACCATATTTCCAAATTATACGAAGTGATTTATGTTTTTATCTGTTACATCATAAATGATTTGCTTACTTGAATCAAGCTATTTTATAAAAAAAGCACAAACATCTTCTCCGATGTTTGTGCTTATTATCCAATCACTCCGCAATTGATCTGGTTTCTACCTTTTCGACAAAGTCGATGTTGCCATTCCATTTGACTATCGATCCATCTTCTAACAGGGCGAACCCCCTATTCGTCGTGACACCGATATCCTTGACGTACTTAAGACCCTCTATCTTTTGAGGCTTGTAGTAGGTTTCGCCCTCTTTGCTTGAATAGCGTCCCCAAGTAAAGACTTCACCGATATCACTCATCGCAACAGCAAAGGATTCACTTGCCACAACCTTTACGATACTCTTGAGTCCTGGAATCTCTTTTGCGAACATAACATCCGTCTCCGAATCCATCCCCAGCTGTCCGTTGTTATTATGTCCGAAACATTTCACCTTTCCAGTATCTAAAACAATAATTGTAAAATTCTTACCGTTTGCAGCGTAAAACGCTCCCGTAATATTCGAAACTGTGGGCGGAGTCGCTTTTCCTTTGAAACCTGTTCCCAGCTGTCCATGGCTGTTGTCTCCCCAAGAGACTACCGTGCCGTCATGTAGCACACAGGTCGCATGGGTGGAACTTAAGCTGATCTGTTTAACTTTACTGACATCCTTTACACGTTTAGGGAGCTCCTTGAACTTTGATACCTCATCGCCAAGCTGACCGAACTCGTTGTTTCCCCAAGTAAGCACCGCACCTGACGCTAGTATCGCAGCGCTATAATCAGGTCCCGCTACGACTTGCTTCACCTGCTCGAGCCCCCAGATTTTTTGAGGCGACTTCGAATGGTTCCTAGTGCCAATTCCAAGTTGCCCATAATCATTGTTTCCACAACTATAGGCTATACCGTCATTGGCCTTAAATAGAGTATGTGTGTCGCCACCGGATATCTGAGCGACATTCTCCACTCCGATCCCCCTTTGAAGCTTGTCATAATCATTGAGTGTTCCGTCACCTATTTGTCCGTACTGGTTCTTCCCGAAAGCGTCGACTTTACCGGAATTGTGGATTCTAAAGAGCGTACCGGCAGAGCATGCCATGCCCTTGATCCCTTTTTCCTCGTTGACCTCAATCTCCACGCTGGCCCAGTCCGACCAATTGTCATTTCTATCCTGTATGCGCATTTCGATCGTATAGGTTCCTATTTTGGAATAGCGTTCCTTTTTGTTTTTCCATTCGACATGTTTGAATTCCTTGTTGTCTGCAATGGACTGATTGTGATTCCACTCCAATTTCGTTGTTGTCGTGATATTGTCTTTCGGAAAATAAGTAATCACCGCCACCGGTTCAACCTTGCTGAGCTTGAACTTATACAAGGCTAAATACAACTTCTTTTCCTCATCATTATAATAGGAGCTGCCACCTATTTTCTCAATCAGTTGATCTCGATGACTGATCTCATTGGCCCTATTTACAATCAAGAACTTTTGGTCGCTAGTCAGTTCATAATTGAGCAGAATGATTGAGGCGTCTTTCTCAATATACTTGTTCAGCTCTGAGATCGATTTGATACCTGTCAAATTCGCTTTATTAAACTCGCTAAGCGCTCTTTTTATCACCTTGAAATCTTCATAAATGTCTGCTTTGCCATTATTCGGTTTAGTTGCAGTATAAATCACTAAACCGCTGATCACTGCAACAAGTGCTGATCCTATTAAAATTCCAGTCACATTAATTCTCCTCAGATAAAACTTTATATTTTTTCACATACCTTAAGATCAAATACTCCCCTGTCAGCTCTTAAACTTCGGAAGCATCACTATAAATCGGTTACCATCTTCAGTCACTCTCAGCTCGAGCATCCCAGACAATTCGTTGACAACCGAATTTACGATATGTAGTCCTAATCCTCTATTAATTCCATTTGTCGAAAATCCTTTTTCAAAAATCTTTTTCTGATTCTCCTCACTTATTATCGGAGTATTATTAAAGATCTCAATTCGATAAAACATAGCTGTCTCATGAATATCGAGCGAAACAACTTTTTCCAGTTTATCAGAAGAAGCTGTCGCTTCAAATGCGTTTTTCAACAAATTTCCGATAATTGTATTCACTTTGTAAACATCTAGATTGAAATCCTCGATTTCCTTCAGCGTAATATCAAATTCGAGACCCAGTTGCTTCGCTCTTTTAATATACCCGAATATCAGTATCTCAACTTCTGGAACACCAAGTTCGTACTTTCCCTTGGAGTAACTGGCATCCCTTGATAACTGCTTTATGTAAGAAAGCGCCTTATCATTGGATTCCACTTCAATCAGTCCTGTGATAACCTGCAAATGATTCATCAGGTCGTGCTTGTATATCCTAAGTTTCTGGTTATGCTGCTCAGTCAATTGTAGCTGTAGCGCATTCAGTTGAGATGATTTATGATTTTCCAACATCAGATAATAACTAAGCGTCAAAAGTGAAATGGAGATCAATGAGATCAGAACGTAATAAAAGTACGAGGTATTCACCCTATCGGTAGTTTGCTCAATTATGCTTTCTATATTGACGTATTTTGTAAATGCCCATGGATAAGAAGACAACACGTCGCTCATCACTTCGTACTTATTCTCACCATTTTTTAGTATCGCATCAGAATCGGGAACCGTACTGCCAAGCAACTGCAGTTTGTCATCTTTTAAGCTGAATGCTTCAATTTCTTTGTTCTTAACCTTAAGTTCAAGTTCTGATAGATTTACATTAACAAGCATGAAGGATACGACCTTATGGTCGGCTATACCGTATAAGGGCTTTAAAAGTACAATATCAGCATTAACAAACGGTTTAAAAAATTCCCTGTCGCTGATCACTCCGCCGTCGCTTTCATTAAGTGCCAGGCATTCCTGATACAGCACTTCTCCTTCTTCCCAACCATAACGGGGTTCAGGATAGATCATCGTTCCACCAGGCGTTATGTAGGTTACCGCCCTTACAATCGATTCCTTTTCAATAAGTTCTTGTGACTTCTCTGCTAAGAACTCGTCAAATTTCTGTTTATTGGCAAGTTCCAAATTGTCGTAAATCTCCAAGCCTCTCATCACACCTGCATGAGAGGCCACCTGATCGATATTGCTAGCTAAAGCAGAAGTCGCCCTATCCAAGCTATCATAAGAAGCTTCATAGCTTTGATAATGTAGCAGTAAATCATTTTTTAGTTCAAGGGCGACAGTATTGTCAAAATGCAATTTTACAATGATAAGAAAAGGCATATATACGATAAATAAAAACACAAAAAAATACTTCCAATTGATCGTGGACCATTTAAGTTTCTTCATCTTGATTCTCCATATAGGTCTAAGTTCCTAGGCTAGGTCTTATTATACACGATTTGTACAATGAAAAACAGATTCAAGTTCTAAACCACTCGAATCTGCTCACCTATTTTCAAATGATATTCATCTATTAATCCGACACGCCCTTCCAACACGGCTTTCGCACCACGATGGTAGAGCATTTTATTTTTTCCTATGTTTCTGTGAAGTGCCAAAATTTGATCAGTTTCATCCACAAAAACGACATCAAGTGACAGTTTCATAAAAAAAGTATGGATACTTGAGCAAGGTGTCAGTAGATAGAACTTACCTGAGTCGATTGTAGATCTACCCATCAAACCGGTTAAACGGGTGAAGAAGGTCTCCATTTTAACAACTTCAACTAATGTCATCTCAACATCCTCACATAAACATATCAGAGATTCGAATCACTGCCGGCCCAAGTATAACTACAAATATGGATGGAAAGATAAATACGATTAGTGGAATCAGCATTTTGACTGGAGCCTTAAGCGCTTTTTCACGTGCGATCATTTTTCTGTTCTCGCGTATGAGCATTGCTTGAACCTTTAGTACCTTTGCTATACTCACACCTAGTTCATCCGCCTGTATCACCGATAAAAGCAGTGTGTTAAGCTCATCGATATTCACTCTTTTCATCATGTTTCTCAATGCGTCTCTTCTTACGACGCCCATCTTGATATCCTTCAAAAGTTTTTCGAACTCATCCGATAGTGGATTAGACCTGGTCTGAACGACTTTTAGGATCGCTCCGTCAAAGGACAATCCCGCTTCGACACTGACTGTAACCAAATCAAGTGTAAATGGCAGCTCGCGTATCATAGACGCATTTCGTTTCTTCTCAACCCTTAAGGTATAGAATCTAAAGCAGTACTTTGCAAAAGAATACACCACAATCGACACCAGAATCAGTTTCAGATCAAAAGCTCCGCTAGCGATCCACATTAAGAGTGTGGCAATGACCGTAATGATAAAACTAACTAAGTTCGTTAGCAACATCCATTCAGTCGGTGTATATTTTTTAGACAATCCACAGTTATCAAGTTTCACTTGTAGCCTTTTAAGCTTGTTGGCAGGTGTGATTTTTAAGAATAACTCACTTAATTTGGCGAGCTGTCCGATATAGGCCTTCTTGCCCTTGTCCTCTGCCTGGATATCCCCAAACCGTTCGAGCCTTTTCATCAGTTCAATCCGTTTTGCAAAAATGATATTAAGCACACCATAAAACAGGATAAGCAGGAGTGCAAACACTAAAATTGTGATAATCAGTTCCATAAGCTCACCTCAATATTCGATCTTGATGATGTTTCTAATGATAAGTGCACCAATCATTTGATTGAAAAGTGCTAAGGCGATCATGATGCGACCAGCAAATGTATTGATGAGCAACAACATGTACTCAGGAGTCATGATAAAGATGATTCCACTAATGAACAGTGGAAGTGCCATTACTATCGCTCCTGACAACTTACCTTGCGCTGTAAGTGTTCTTACTTCATTGAATATTCTTTGTCTTTCTCTAATTGTCTCTAAAATGTTGTCAAGAATATCCGCCAGGTTGCCGCCAATTTCCTTCTGTATGAGTATGGCTGTTATCATCAGTTCCAAATCCTCAATCGGAAAATTCGTAACCAGCTGCTGTAAGACGTCTTCGGTAGATTTACCAAGACTCATTTCCTTGATGACTTGCCTGAATGCGCCGGAGATAGGATCGGTCGTCTCTTCGACAAGCCTATTGAGCGCTTGAAAGAAACTATAACCCGCTTTCATCCCGTTTGAGATGATTTGAATCGAATCACCCAACTGCTTTTCAAATTTTTTGAGCCTTCTCTTCGACCTGATCTTAAGTACAAACAAGCAACCAAAATGAACGACTACCATCAATACAAGACTAAGGAATATGCTTCTTGCGAATATGTAGCCACTGAATAAGGCGACTACCTGCAATATGGAGTAGATAAAAATGGCATCGATACTCGTCATTTGAAGGTCCGCCTGGGTCAGCATCTTTTCGATTCTTTTTACCCGTACTTTAGGCTTTTTCTTTTTTTTGATGCCGGAGACGCTTGAACTTTTAATAAGCTCCTCTGAAGCTGAAACCCTCTCGATCACACGTTGACGGGGTTTTTGGGCACTAAGAAGAATAATGATGAGTACTTGAATCATAAAAAATAGAACACTTATTATGATAGCCATAACTACTCTCCTTTCATCAGTCTGTACTAAAGATGCTAAACGGAACTTGAATTCCGTGATCCTGAAGTTTTTCAATAAATTTAGGTCTGACGCCTGTGAACTCATACTCACCCACAACGCGTCCCTTGGCATCCAAGCCCTTTTGCCTGTATACAAAAATATCTTGTAACACGATAATATCCGATTCCATACCTTGTACTTCCGTAATATGCGTGATCTTACGTGAACCGTCTTGAAGTCTTGACTGTTGGATGATCAGATCCACCGCTGATGCGACCTGGTCTCTGATCGCTTTGATCGGTAAATTCATACCTGACATCAGCACCATCGTTTCAAGTCTTGCGAGCATATCTCTTGGTGAATTGGCATGCCCAGTCGTTAGTGAGCCGTCATGGCCTGTGTTCATCGCCTGTAACATGTCAAGGGCTTCGCCTGAACGTACCTCACCTACGATAATTCTATCTGGGCGCATACGTAAACAGTTTTTCACAAGGTCCCTTATCGTCACTTCTCCCTTGCCTTCGACATTTGTCGGACGGGTTTCAAGTCTAACGACATGTTCTTGAGACAGTTGCAGCTCGGCGGCATCTTCAATGGTTACGATTCTCTCGTCATTTGGAATGAAGGACGACAATACATTGAGCGTCGTCGTCTTACCGCTACCGGTACCTCCGGATACGATAACATTGAGTCTTCCTTCAATACACATTTTAATCAGTTCAGCCATTTTGGTATTCAACGTTCCAAATCTTATCAGGTCATTCACCTTATAAGGATCCTCACTGAACTTACGGATAGTAAGCGAAGGTCCATCAAGGGCGAGTGGTGGAATAACTGCATTTACACGCGAACCATCCGGCAGCCTTGCATCAACCATCGGCGAACTTTCATCTATACGCCTACCTATGGGATTTACTATCTTTTTAATGACATGGATTACATGGTTGTCGTCCTTGAACTTCGCATCCGTCAGCACGAGTTTACCATCTTTTTCCACGTAGACATGATTCGGCCCATTGACCATAACCTCTGAAACATCCGAATCATTTAAAAGGCTTGTGATCGGTCCGAATCCTGTTATCTCGTCCATCAACTCATCCCGGATTCTCGCTCGCTGCACCGAGGTCATGTTTAGCGATTCCGCTTCCAGATGCTTTTCGATGATTTCTTGAATCTCTTTTTTTATCTCATCATTCATCTCGCTAAGTGCCGAAAAATCGATATCCAAATCCTCGATCACACGATTTTGCAGTGTCATCTTCAGTTTATTGATCTGTTCTTCCTTATCGGATGACAATGACTTTTGAGTCCCTTTAGGTTGACTTTCCAATCTTGATTTCAACGACATCAGCTAGACCTCCTAACTATCGATTAAATTTGCGACCATATTGAGCTGCTTCACTATTTTTGTATGTCGATGCCTGGTGTATAAGCTTCCCGGGTCGCCTATGTTCATCACGTGTCTAACAATTTTGGGTTGTTCTTCCACTTCAGCATGTACTTTCATTTTTATGGCTTTTTCGATATCTTTAACAGTCATGCCGGATCCCCTATAGGATTTGTTGACAATGACTTTCACCTTATCGCTTGTGTAATTAAGCGATTTCATGACTTCTATTCCTTGGATCGCATTTTGAACGGCAGCGAGCTCCATACTCGTCACAAAGTGAATTTGAGTACTCGCGTCCATAATCGCCAGGGTAACATCCGAATAGTTGACACCTAAGTCGCATATGATGATATCATAATACCCATTCACAGTTTTCAACAGATCATCAATCGCCTTCTTGCTTATGTACTCCGCATGCTCCGCTTTATGAGGCGATATGATCACATCTAGATTTTCTGAGTAATGTAGTAAGTAGGGTATCAATGCTTCATAAGAATGCTCAGCACCTTCCTCGACAATATCTGTGATCGTACGGTCTTGCTTTAAACCCATAGAAAGACCCAGATCTCCAAACTGAAGATCTGTGTCTATCAGTAGTACTTTTTTCTTCTGTTCTTTTGATAGAAAGATCGCGGTATTCATCGCTAAAAATGTTTTTCCCGTTCCACCTTTTGTGCCAAAGTAAGAGATAATCTTTGTATCAAACACCTTATGTGATACCGCAGAAACTTGCTTGATCTTCTTATGCCTTGAATAGGTTTCAGTCAAGGTTTGGGCGACAAGCTCAAAATTGAGCGGTTTGATGATGAACTCCTTAGCGCCATAGAGCATGGCCTTTTTGAGATATTCACTTTCACTCTGCACAGACATGATCACGACGATTATGTCCGGATGGTTTATCGTGAGCTGACCCGTCGCTTCAAGACCGTTGAGTTCTGGCATGTTGATGTCCATCAAGACGATGTCCACTTCATTCTGCTTTACAAACTGCAGTACTTCAAGTCCGTTTTCCGCTTCACCGACCACCTCGAACTGCTCATCCATTTCAAGAAGCCGTCTGATCAGCTGCCTTGTGTCCTTGATATCATCTGCGATTAAAATCCTAATTTTCTGTTCCACCATCATCACCCGCCTCTGTATTTTCTAAAACTGGAATCTTTAACGCGGTACCTACTACGATTAAGTCTTCATCTGCAATGCGATTTACGGTCTGAATGAGTGAGTAGCGTGATTCATCACCATAAAATGCAAGTGAGATACTATTGAGCGTATCACCGTATTTAACAGTATAATAAATATACTTTTGAATTTCTACAGGTGTTTCAGTCACTTCTTGCTGCGCGATAATTTCGTATTGAGGGAACAGGTCCTTGATACGGTCAAAGTCATCGATAATGAGCTCTTCCCATATCGTTCCGCCCGTGTTGTATACGTAATCACCGTCAAGCGGTCTAAGCGCCACTTTCAACTCACCTATGTTTTCAGCAAGCACCAGCTTTTCTACATCCTTTACAGGAACAGCAAGCGTCAACGTATATACATCCGGTGAATCGATCCGGTTCATTTCATCTCGGTATAAGTTCCTATCCACTGCAAGCACATTGACATTTTGCAAAAACATGATTGACAAGTCTGGTCTAGAGGTTCTTTCATCAGCTGTCATCGCCGGTAGTGTCAGTACGATATCTATCCAGTCACCCGTCTTGATCAAATCGCTTACACCGGTATTCTTGTTTACCGTGATAGAAATCGCACGGTAATCGTCTTTGATCTTAAGGCTTAGCTCGTCATTGATGTTTTGGATGATCCGTTCCGATCTGATGCCCTCACCCGCCAGAATGGATTCTCTTGTGTAATATCCGATGATCTCATCCGTATTCAAGATGTAGGCATCGTAAAAACCGTCGTCCGCCACTTCGATGGTAGTGAGCATTTCTTTGGTCACTTTTGTCCGTGGTGGAATGCTTTCTGTGGCGACGACGATAGATATATATTCTTGCTCGACTACTTTTGTAGCAACGCTTCTTTCATTCATATAGTAATAAACAGAAAAACTCAATAGCGCCGAAAAGACAACTGCCAGAATCAATAGTATCTTTCTAAAATTTTTCATCATCCACCTACTTTATTTGATTAATCGTGAAGATAGTAATCCGTAATCGCCAGCTTCATTATTGATATTGCCAGCAATTACTTTAGCGACGAACTCGCCTTCAATCGTCCAGTCGTTGCCTGTCTTTACTAAATCACTAACTTTGATCAGTGCGAATCCTTTAACCTCGACGCTTGTCAAACCTTGATAATCCACATCGCTTCCTATAACAGGAAGCACCCAGTATCTGTCGTCATCATCCGGTCCCAAACTATTGATATAATCACTCGCCTGTCTATAAAGTGAGGTCATGGCACCAGGTTCCGTGTCTAAAAAGTCGCCGACGTTGATTACCACATCGGTACCATAAAGTACGTTATCCACCAAGTCGGACAAACCAGAGTCTGCATCACCCAATCTCACAGGTCCGTAGTTTCCCTGATCGCCGACCATCTCTCTTAACACAACGATATTGCCAGGAAAGCATTGATCCTCTTTTACAACAAAGGGTCTTAGACCAGTTGCTGCAGATCCTGCAACTCCTACTTGCGCGGCACTTGTTTGCGCGATATTCACCTCGGTTACGCCAAAGACCCTAGCAAATATGGTCTGAACCGTGATTTCACCGTTAAGCCTTATAATACCTTCCTCATTATCGATGAGTATCGTTACATTCGCTGGATCTACATCATTAAGCACCAGATAGTCGTTTACCATTGTTCGTGCGGCCTGCTCTGAATCAGGTAGTTCTTTGATTCCCGCAAGTACGGCCGCGTCCATTCCGTACTGCAAATTGTTCTTTTCTACTAAAAAAACACCATAATCTATGACGATTGCCACTATTCCCATGATCAGAATGATGGACATAGCGACGATAATCATCACACTGCCTTTTCTCTTCATGATTTTCACTCCCTTACTCTACACGCATTACAACTTCCACTTCAAGCGAAAGTTCTTGACCGGTAAAAGCGGCTAATAAAGGTGTTATTACAGTATGGTTATAAATAACATTGACCGTAACATCATCTCCACTGCTTCTAGAAGTATCTGCGGGCGTTATTGTGATCGTCAACTTACTTGTATCTAAACCAAAAGCTTGAGCTTCGATTTGAGCAATCGTGTTCGCATCGGTTTCACCAAGGCTCAGCTGCCTAGCCGCATCTCTAGCAGAAGTCTGTAGTACAAAATAGGCGTTAAACACCAAACCAAACTCGATGATTGCAATTAGCACAAGTACCAGTACAGGTACTAAGATAGCAAACTCCACCACGGATTGGCCCTTTTTCTTACTGCGCATTTTAACACCTCCGCTATGAAATTAGGCCGCCTCAATAGAGACGGCCAGTAATTTTAAAGCCTAAACTGAAAGATTCTCCTCGGCGCTATGTATACCTCTCTTCAAAAGGACCATGCGTCGTTTGTGTTACAAGAAAAATTAAAGTTTTGTTGTGATGTTGTTAAAGATATTTCCAATCGCTGGACCAAGTAAAAGTAATGCTGCAATAACTACAATAGCTATTAGAGCAACCAATAGTGCGTACTCCACCATACCTTGTCCTTTTTGCTCGTTCAATTTAATTCTCATCAAATTCATTAAATTCATAAAAGTTGTAATCATATGAACCTCCTTTTTAAACTCTCCATCGTCATTGTATGATTGCTTGTGTTTATTATACATCTAGCAAATAAACTAGATTAGTCACTATTGTCATATTCATGCGGGACTATTGTCCTTATTTAGTAACTACCCTAAAAATTCAAGTCCAATCTAATATTATTATATAGATTGCCAAGTTCTTCGCCAAATACAATGATGGCGATCATAATGACCATTGCAATCAACACTGCAAGTAAAGCATATTCGACCATTCCTTGTCCCTTGCTCTTTGCTTTCAATGAAACTGTTCTCAGTCCAAACATGCTTAACCTCCATTACAACTCAGGATTCCATCAATCAATTCTCATCATAATAGTTGTTGATCTGGTTTTCTATTGCAAAAAGCACGGCGTTCACTCGGTCTTTTACATCAATTTTTCTAAAAATAGTAGTAAGATAGTTCTTCACTGTTTTTTCGGCCAAAAATAGAATCTCACCGATTTCCTTGTTTGTCCTACCCTTTGAAATCTGATACAGAATATCTAGTTCTCTTGATGTCAATTCGTCAAAAGGACTCTTGTCAAAGTGCTTGAACGATTCGGATCTTAAAAGCATTCCGATAAGGGCCTGGTCCAAATACTTGTCTCCTTGAACCACTTGCTCTATCGCTCTTACTACTTCGGTGCCTGCGGAGTCTTTCAATATATACCCATCCGCACCGAGAAACATGCATTTTTTTATGAACTCTCTATCATCTTCAATGGTCAGAATGATCACCTTACTGGCTTTATCTTGTTTTCTAAGTTCTTCAAGTACTTGAATCCCTGTCATTTGAGGCATATTCATGTCCACTATGAGCAAATCCGGACTTAAGGTTTTAACAAGTGCTAGTGCCTCGATACCGTTAACAGCCTCGCCTACAACACGGATGTCCGTATCAAGCTCGATGATCCTTTTTAACCCTTGCCTAATCAGTTCGTGATCGTCCGCAAGTACCACTCTAATAAACTTGTTCATCTTTGATTACCTCTTTATTGACAGGCATTGTGATCAGATACTGGGTTCCAGTACCGATCGTCGACAGGATATCGAATTTACCACCAAGTTGGACGACTCTCTCTTTCATCCCGATAAGTCCATACGATTCGCTTTCTTTTGTGACTCTTTCATAGGTGGCTTCCACATCAAAACCGACACCATCATCTACAGCAATTATTCTCAGATGCTTGGTTCCAATCTCCAGCTGAATCGCTGTTCTAGTCGCCTTAGAATGCTTATACATATTGTTGAGTATTTCCTGAATAACCCTATAAACGGCAAGTCCAATGAAGGATTCAACAGGATTGCTTCCGTTTTTGATACTCAATTTGATCGTCATTCCTTTGTCTTGTCGATACTTCTCCACCAGTCTCTCAATAGTGGCTTGTAATCCCAAATCATCAAGGCTCATCGGTCTAAGGTCAAAGATAATGCCCCTAACTTCTTTTAGGGTGCCCATTACCATTTCTCTCAACTCGCCCAGTTCCTTAAGTCCTTCATCTACATTCTTTTTTATCAGAGATTCACAGATATCCGCTTTCATCACGACATTGGCCATTGCCTGAGCAGGACCGTCGTGAATATCTCTAGAAATTCGTTTACGCTCGTTTTCTTGAGCTTCCAAAATACGGATACCAAGATTCATCTTATCAGGTCCGGTGAGTTCTTCAAGGGCCAGAAGTCCCTCCCCTTTCAAATATCCTATCGCCACCGAGACTTGACTGATGATGTTTTCTGCATCCTTTAAGACACCAGCGAAATTTTTTATCGAAATCTCAAGCTGGCTTCTTCTTTCTCTGAGGGCTTTCTCTTCATTTTGTTTGGTGATATAAGCGATCCTCACATCCGATGCCTGATCGTATACTTCATGCAGATCGCTCTCACTGTACTCTTTAAACTTTTTGGAGACATCCGCAAGCTTCTTGCGCATCAGCTTGTCTTTCATTTCAAGTGAATCGACTTCCTGTATGATTCTCTCCGTCTCATTCTGAACACTGCTAAGTTCAGCTTTTAACTGCTGATGCTCATTTCTTGTTTTCTCGACGATATCAAAAACCTGGTTCTTACTTGATTCGATCATGTTGATTGTTTCTGAAACTATAAATTTAAGCGGATTCGGATTTTTCGCCATTATCGCACCTCATATATTCCGATATCGTTCTTGCCGTTATGCTTGACTTCATACATCGCATGATCCGCACTTCTTATGAGTTCAAGTAGATGCGTACCGTCTTTTGGAAACATCGAAAGTCCGATGCTTACTGTCAACATGATCCTTTCATCACCTAAGTTGAAGGGTTCTTGAAGAGAACGCATGATGTCTGTGGCGATTTTTCTAAAGTACTCCTCACTGGATTCTTTGGTCAGCATGACGACGAACTCGTCCCCGCCCATGCGAGCCGCCAAATCACCGTAAGGTATATTCATCTGTACCCTGTCTGCGAGTTCATGTAACACATCATCGCCGACATGATGGCCGTATAAGTCGTTAATTAGCTTAAAGTCGTCAATGTCGATATAGAGTATTCCGAGCATCTCCTTATTTTTACTGGCTTTTACCATGGCAATTTCGAGTTTTTCCATAAAGTAATGCCTATTTGCAAGCTCTGTCAACTTATCATGCGTGGCAAAGTGCTCGAGTTTCTTATAAGCTTCCTTCTTTTCGGTCACATCAAGAAGCGAGATGATCAGTTCCTTGCTCTCTTCAATTTTTGAGATAATCACTTCAACATCCGAGATTTGCATTTCTTGATTCACAAATCTGAACTCAATCGGTTGATCACGAGTCTCGATGGGATGCTCCCCATTAAGCGATTCGTTCATATACTGTAGCACATTCACAGCATCCGACTGATAGATATATCTTCCAAAGGGCATATCTTTGATCGCATCCATGTCGGGTACGTTCACAAGATTTAAGAATTGTCGGTTTACCAGTTGGATCAGCTTGTTTTCATCTAGTATCACCATCGCGGTTCCTACGGTTTCAAAGATTTCCCTATATGCGAACAGGATTTGCTCGTCTGTAGTGTTTGCTATTGATCCCGTCTGGGATTCAACTTCTGAAACCTTGTACTTTCTCCAGTAGCTGACCGCTGCATAAAGAGCTATGCAGTTGATCAGAAGAATCAGTGTGCTCCATCTCGAATCCATACTGAGCACAGAAACAGAAAGTATCCAAAGAATAGGATAAATCATCTTTTTCTGCATCAACTCCAACTTAGTTTCGCTTTTTTTCATATTTAAACTCCTAGGTCAAGTTTGGTATCACTTTTTTCGATTGATATGACTCATTTACCCGTACACTACTTATAATATGCGATATTTTATTATTCTGCTATTATTATCGCAAAAAAAAAAGGGATTGCATAGGCAATCCAAACTGTGGGGTTCACTGCCGGTCTGTTAAGACAGGAGGATGAGACTACGTATGTAGCTCAAATGGCAGCGAATCTGATTTCGTTGTAGATGTAGTTTAGCATATAATCCCACTGCGCTCACATGGAGAATATCAACAACAAAACAAAAACAAATACTCGCTAAAGGGCGAGTATTTGTAATTAAATCACAATGCTATATGACCGTTTTATGCATCCCAAGAAATTCGCGATCAAATCCTTCTTTAACAGAACCTGCAGAAATCTCAGCTAACTGATTTTTTGAATTCGTCCGATGATTTCTCCGTTTTTTTCTACTGCGATCCGCGCACCATCATTAAAAAGCCGGTGGAGCACTTCAATCAGATAGGTGTCTTCACTGATCACATCATAGTTTTCATCCTTTTCAATCGGTTCTAAGACCAATTCTCCTACCTTTGTCGTGTTCAAGTAAGAAGTCAGGTGTTTTGTGCCGAAAAAGTTTTTCACATAGTCGGAACGATGGTTGAAGATCATCTCCATTTTGCTTCCTTCCTGTTCAATTCGACCCTCTCTAAACAGAATGATCCGCTCACCAAGTTTTAAGGCCTCTTCAATGTCATGTGTAACAAAGACGATTGTTTTTTTCAATTTACGATGCAGCGTTTTTATCTCTTCTTGTAAAGCAGTTCTAGTGATTTCATCTACAGCGCCGAAGGGCTCGTCCATCAGCAGGATGTCAGGGTCTGCGGCGAGCGCTCTTGCCACACCTATCCTCTGCTGCTGACCGCCGCTCAGTTCTCTTGGATACCTCGACGCGTAATCATATGGGATGTTCACCAAATCAAGCAACTCCTCCACAGAGTAGTTTGAAGGGATACCTGATAAGTTAGGCACATACATCACATTTTGAGCAACCGTCATATGAGGGAAGAGTCCGATCTGTTGTATCACATATCCGATTTTTCTTCGTAGATGGTGGATTTCCCATTCCTTCATCGGCTTACCTAGTACTTGAATTTGACCGTCTATCAGCTCAACCAGACCATTGATGCTTTTTAGCAGCGTGGTTTTTCCAGATCCCGATTCTCCAATCAAGGTTACAAACTCGCCTTCACTTATCACAAGATTTAGGTCGCTTATAACCGGTAAGTGACCGGGATAGCCGATAGATGCGTTTTCGAAGATGATCATTTCGATTATAACCCCTTATCCTCAATAAATTGTCTAGCTACTTCTTTAGGTGATTCATTATCTCTTTCAACTTTCAAGTTAAGACCGCTCATCTCATCATCCGAAATCGCTCCAGTCAACTTTTCCAAAATGCCTAAAAGCTCTGGATACTGATCAAGTACTTCTTGTCTTACCACTGTCGCACCATGGTATGCAGGGAAGTAAAACTGATCGTCAAAAAGCACTTTCAGATTGTATTCTTTTAAAAGTCCATCCGTAGAAAATGCGTTGATCACATCCACAGCTCCATCACCGATTGCTTTGTATTTAAGACCGATGTCCATTTCCTTGATGTCAGCGAATTCAAATCCATAAACACTTGAAAGTCCAGGATAACCGTCTTCCCTTTCAAAAAAGTCATACTCAGCGCCAAAGTTGAGTTCTGAACTTACAGCCGCAAGATCGCTAAAGGTCTCCAGTCCGTATGTTTGAGCCGCATCCGCTGTGACGGCCATCGTATAGGTGTTGTTGAATCCGTAAAGACCCGTCCACACAAAATTGAAATCTGTCTTATATGCCTCTTTGGTCATCGCATACAGTTCCATCGGATCGGAAACAAGCTCTTTTCCCAAGACGCTTAACCAACCTGTTCCAGTATATTCAGGATACAGATCTATCTCTCCCTTTTCCATTGCCGGTTGGATATTGGCATGTCCGCCGCCTATCCCTTCCTTATACTCAACCGTTAAATCCGTGTCCCTTTCAATCAGATAGACAAGCATTTCTGCGATGATATAGGATTCGGCAAAGGGTTTTGAAGCGACAACCACCTTCTTCTCTGTCTTAGCGCATGCGGTCATTGATAGGACCATCACGAGTACCAGCAGTAGTGCAATGATTTTTTTCATTTTTTTCTCCTTTATACAGCCTTCTCTTCTTTAACGATCAACTTATTCGACTTTGCTTTAATGCCAAAAATTTTAAAGTTGATGTATTTCTCGCCCATTCCAAGCATCCAATCGGCACCGCCTGCCATTACGGCAATCAAGACGCTACTTAGGAATGTCATTTCGACATAGTTTGTTGTAATCCCGCGCCATACCGCTCTACCAAGACCGCCTGCTCCGATTAGGGCCGCCACTCCAGTCAGAGCGATTGTCATGACAACCATGTTTCTGAATCCTGCGAAAATCACTGGGAAAGCAAGTGGCAGTTCAATCTTGAACAACATCTGCAGCTTGGTGGTTCCCATTCCCTTTGCAGCCTCATGTATGTCCCTGTCCACTTGCTTTATGCCGACCAGCGTATTTCTAACCATAGGCAGAAGCGCATACAGTGTAAGCGTGATCACCGCGTTCGACGTACCGATGCCGGCAAATGGAATAAGCATACCAAGCATCGCGATGACCGGTATGGTGTAAATCGCATTGACAACTCCCATGACCACCTTTTCTATCCACGGCTTACTTAAGCATAAGATTCCAATCGCCATTCCCAAAATCGTACTTAAACCGATCGGGATGGCTGAAATGTAAATGTGTTCTAGTATGCTTTGGGTAAAGAATGGCAATCTATCGAAAAATAAATCAATAACGTCTAGTATGAATGTCAAAATCTACTCCTTTATTACCGATATATCTTTCCAAAAGGCGATATATCCTCTGATTTGTACGGCCTTAGTCTTCGGGTCTTCATAAACCCATGCCGCATTTTCGGTCCTGTCCGAACCCGATACCACATGATAGTAGCTTGCAAGTCCTTTCCAGGGACAGGTAGTATGGTGGGTGCTTTCAGTCAAATAGTCAAAATCGACATCTTCCTGCGGAAAATACTGGTTCCCTTCTATCTCTATCGTTCGATCCGATCTTGCAATCACCTTGTCATGAAACACTGCTTTATACATAAACTCACTCCTTTCCCCTAATCGATACCCATTGTCAGTAGCCAATCCACATTTTTCTAAAACAAAAAAAAAGCCAAACGCTTTCGCACTTGGCTACTTTCTTTAAGACTAATTGTCTTTTTTTCTTTTTCTACTCAACGACAAGCCACCGAATCCACTGATAATTGCCATGTAAAACCCGAAATTATACCACCAACCGCCATTATAAGCCTCATAGATGGTCACATCCGGATCAAAAATGCTCCATACAAGTGCGATCGGCGCAATCCATCCGTGCCAGATACCGCTTAAGATGCCCGCAGGCTCATCCCTATCAGGTACGCGGTGGGCCATGCAGCCTGTGAGTACTGTCGAAACAAGTACTAAGATCAAAACTAAAATCAATGCTTTTTTCATCATTTCCCCCTTATTCTGCAATTGTAGTCTTATCTATTTGATTCTTTTTAAAACCTCTAACAAGAACGTATATACCCTCTCCGTAGAAGATATACTCAAATGTTCGTTTGGAGTGTGCACATCATGCATTTCAGGTCCTAGGCTGATCATGTCGATGTCGCCAAGTTTTTCAGACAAGAGACCGCATTCTAAACCCGCATGGATCGCATGTACAAGCATTTCCTTACCGTTCATCTCCTTATACACTTCAATCATCAAATCTCTAATTGGTGATTCAAGACGATATGCCCATTCCGGGTACTCCGCATAAACTTTCACATCCGATTCGATCAGGTTTGCTATGATCGACATGCGGCTGATAATCTCTTCTTTAAGTGAAGCGACTGAACTTCTTACCGCATTTACAAAGACGATTTCCTTATCGCTTGAAGTCAACACACCGATGTTGTTCGAGCTCTCGACAAGACCTTCAATGCTTTGCGACATTGTCTCAACACCTTGTGGAATCAGTCTCATCGCAGTGATTACGCCGTGCAGCGTCTCATCGCTCCAAATCATGTTCGGTAAATCGATGCGTTCAAATGCGATTGACAGATCAGGGTCTGCCACAGCATATTCGTTCTTAAACATCTCTTCAATCGGTTCGAGCGCGGCCATCACCGTATCAACATCCGCATCGGTCACCACCCTCACGGTCGCGAACTTGGCAATGGCGTTCATCTTCTCACCACCGCTCACACCAAACACAGCAAGCTTCTCAAGATCGATATGTTCAAGCAAGCGTCCGATCAGCTTAATGGCATTCGCTCTCATCTTATTGATTTCGATACCGCTATGACCGCCTTTTAGACCTTTGATGGTAATCGCATACGCGCCTGGAAGTTCGTGACTGATCCACTTCACAGGCACCGTGATGTCAACATTGGCGCCACCCGCATTAGATGCTAGTAAAACACCTTCTTCTTCCGAATCGAGGTTGATCAGAATGTCCCCTTCCACATGCGAAGGATCAAGACCGATAGCTCCATCCATACCCGTTTCTTCAGCGGCAGTGACAAGTGCCGTGATTTGAGGATGCTCGATTGTCTTATCTTCTAAAACGGCAAGTGTCATCGCAACTGCGATTCCATTGTCGGCACCTAGTGTCGTATCCTTCGTTCTGATATAGTCTCCATCGACAACTAGTTCGATAGGATCTGTTTCAAAATTATGGGCAGAACCTTCTTTTTTAGTACAAACCATGTCCATATGCCCCTGTAGAATCACTTTAGGAGCTGATTCATAACCTGCAGTTGCTGGTTTTTTGATAATGACATTCATACAAGGCTCTTGGATAACTTCTAGTCCTAGCTCATTTGCTACAGAAACCAAATAATCCGATACCGCTTTCTCATTTCCCGATTCCCTAGGAATCATCGACAACTGTTCAAAATAATAAAGTACTCTTTCCGGCTTTAATCCATTAAGTATCATCTTTTTCTCCTTAGTTAAGTCCTTGCCAGTCAGTACCCTCTACCAGCACCTTTAGTATCTCTTCAAGACCTTTTTTATCCTCGTCATCAAATCGCTCCAGTGTGGGACTATCCACATCTAAAACGCCCAGTAGGCGATCACCGTCAAAAATAGGTACGACGATTTCACTTTGCGATATGATATCACAGACGATATGCCCTGGGAATTCATGCACATTGGGAACTATGATTGTTTCTCCTTTTTCGGCACTAGTGCCGCAAACACCCTTACCCATGCTGATTCTAGACACGGCGGGGTTTCCCCAGAATGGTCCGAGCACAAGCTCGTCGTTTCTATGTAGATAAAAACCTATCCAATTCAAATCGTCTATTAATTTTCCGAACAATTGAGCCGAATTGCTTAAGTTCGCAAGCCAGTCTCTTTCATTTGCAATTTGAGATTCCAATCGTTTCAATACTTTTCTATATTGCTCCCTTTTTTGCATCAAGCTACCTCCAGCACTACTTTGACTATACCATCCACATCATTATAACGTTTTCCTATCGAATCGTACACCCTGCATAAGGACTTTCATTTTTGAAAGTTTAGCACTTTCAAAGCGATGTATATGCTATAATACATAAGTATGTCAAAAGAAGAGGGAATACTATGTTTACATCTACAGAGAAAAAGAGATACAAATCAAAAGGAGAAGTTTGTAATATGTCAATTGTAATCGATGGCATTATCGGTGCCGGTAAAAGCACAGTCGCCAGTTTTTTAAGTGAAACGTTCGACATGCCTATGTTTGAAGAATTAAAGGACGATGGGTCCAATTCACTTGCCCAGCGTATGCTTGATAGATTTTATGAAGACCAGTCCAGATGGAGTGCGATCATCCAGGTCATGTTCCTAAACGACCGGTTTAAAGATATAAAAAAAATCGAAGCGATGAACCAGCCTGCGATTATAGACCGATCGATCTACGGCGACGAGATTTTCGCTAAAACCATCCATGATAGGGGCAACATGACTGAGGATGAGTTCGTCATCTACAGAGACCTGCTACATAACATGCTGCAGCACATCAAAGCACCGAGACTGCTTGTCTACATTGACGTGTCTGTCGATACAGCGATGGATAGGATCAACAAACGCGCACGATCTACAGAAGCCGACTTGATTCCAAGAGACTATATGGAGGACCTTAGAAGAAACTACGAAGCATGGTTTAACGCATACGACCTAAGTCCGAAAATCAAAATCGATCTGAACGATAGCTTAGTGTGCGAACAGGGGATCCTTAAGCCCGAAAAGAAAAAAGCTCTGTTAGAAGCTTTCAAGCCCTTCCTTACCTATAAGTAAAGTCTAAAAGGTTGCCCCTGTCACTAGGAGGCAACCTTTCTGTTTATTAAGTGTATTTGCTTGTTGGCATTTGCGTCAAAACTGTTTTTACCCGTTATGTAGAGTGTCGCAAGACCGCTTACGAGCAAATTGAGATAGTAGCTGATACCTCTCCAGACAAGCACCCCGCCGGCAACCGTTCCCGGTGGAAACAAACTGTTGAAAATGATGAAGAACCCGCCTTCTGCCACTCCGGTGCTTCCGGGAGTTGGAATTAAGGAGATTGACATATAAAGCACCGACTGCAGTGCAAGAATCTCTACAAATGATTTATCCTGCTGCCCGAAAGCCCTGTATACGAAGTAGGTCATACCAAAATAGGCGGTGAGCTGCATCAAGGTCATAAGACTCATTTTCATAACTACCTTCTTATCTACAAACAGACATCTTGTCTTATGTGTGAACTCATCGATAGTCTCCACATACTTCATTTGCTTTGTCTTGATTTTCAGTTCTGACACTTTAAGGATTCTTAAGGCTCCAAGCAGTCTGCAGGTAATGGTCTTGACAAAAGACGGTTTGAAAACCATTAAAAGCAGCACACCGAGTCCAATCACATTAAAGATCAGACCGATTGCGATTAACCCATAGGATTTTGTCAAGTAGACCAAGATATTTGACCATTCAAGCGCTACCAGAAACAAAGAAAACACTGTCACGCCAATCTGGAAGTATAAGAATTTATTCAGCAGGACAGCCGTTGAATGGGTCGCTTTTACTCCGTCCTTCACCATCGAAATCAGTTGCATCGGTTGACCACCGCTTGCAAATGGTGTGATGAGCGAATAGAACTGCCCTACGAACATCGACTTGATAGAAACAGAAAAAGGCGTGATCCGCCTTTTGAAGTTGACTAAGACATCAAGCATGCAAGCCTCTAGAAACAGATAAGTCCCCATGGACACCACTGCGCACAAAACAAATGCCATATCTAAACGCTTAACGACTTCAAGAATTTGTTGTGGAGCGCTGTTCTTAAAGATAAGAGTGCTGGTGAACAGTATCAGACCTATCAGAAGCATTGAGTTAATCACTTTTTTTCTCAATTGACACCTACCTTGGACTGATTCATCCACTTGCCTATTTGGATAAAGGCTTCATCTCTTTGGGTATTGGTCTTAAAATCATTCATCTTGCTGATAATGGAATTAAACTGCGCGTCATCATTTAACATCAGATCCATCTTGCTGATCATTTCGGACTGATTTTTAAAGGTTTCGCCGAAACCGTATTTGTTGATGAACTCGATATTGAAGACCTCCTGACCGACCTTTGAAGGTTGTATCAGCATGGGGAGATTGCTTTCTATCGCTTCAAATATGGTCGCCCCGCCAGGTTTTGTGATTATCAGGTCCGACTGCTTCATGATTTGAGCGATATTTTGTGTGTATCCTATCACATGAATGTTTTCTGGAATCTTCATCGCGCTAAGTTTTCTAAACAGCTCCACGTTCTTTCCTGTGACCACTGTAAATTGATAAGGAAGCTCACCAAGCGTCTCGATAGTCTTCTGAGTAAAACTTAGTTTTCCCATGGCCGAACTCATCATCAGGACGTTTTTAATGGATCTTACACCTTCATGGTCGCTATCAAACGCTTCCATTACAGGAACGCCAGTGATGAATACCTGTCTTGAGCTGATACCCTTTTCAATAAGCGCGTTTTTCACATCCTGTGCGGGAACACAGTACATGTCTGTACTTTCATTGATCCATTCCCAACCAGCCACCACATCCGTAATCACAGTCACCGATTTGATGGACGCATCTGTTTTTTCCTTATAATTAGACACGAATTGGGCGCATGTCGGAAACACCGAGATGATCATCTTCGGCTTAAGGTTCTGAACATATTTTTCAAATCGTTTGTAGTAAAGTTTAAGCATCAACTCATCTACGACGTTTTCTTTAGTATTTCTTAAATGATACAGTCCATTATATAGTGGCAGTTTTGATCTTGTAAGCAAGTTGTATGTCTCAAACAAATATTCTTTTAGTTTTGGCGTAGTAATACTGAATAAATCTTCAGAAACCACCGACATATCGGGAAAAAGACTTTCAATTTTCTCAATAAGCGCATTGGTCGCCGAATTGTGACCGTTTCCGAAAGAGGCAGTCAGTATTAGCACATCACATGTATTTCTTTCCATAATAACCTCCAATGACATCATGAATAACATGAGTTCATGAATAATCATATCTTACTTACCTTATCTGAATCTTACGCATAGATTAAATGTCTATTAGAATCCTTACAAGTTCGTAATTAGTCTATCATATGAAAACGTTTGTGAAGTATTCAAAATTCTTACAAATTCATTACATTTGCCATCGCCTCTTCAAAAATAATAGGAGGCCTAGGCCTCCCACTTGTCATATTCGTCTAATTCTCCTTCTTCGTATGCTTTCGTCCAGTTGGTATGTCTTTTGGATTTTTGAGATCCTTTGCCATGATGTTTGATTTGACCTTCCTTGTTGGGACGCTTATGTTTCTTCTCTTGAATGATTCTATTCGCCTTAATACTCTTTTCAACATGATCTTCGCGCAACACTAAAAAATCCCTCCTAATCATTTGTTACTTATAAAATACCCCAGCCATAATGGAATAAACATCATTTGATTAGATTTAATTCACGTTACTCTAATCCCACTTTAATGAAGGTCACATATTCTTTTAAAAATCAAAAGATATACTCAATGTATCGAATAACACAGGAGGTATCACATGGGTACATTAATCGGATTATTAATCATCTTCTTGCTTGTCAAGGTCGCTTTTTCAATAACATCGGTGCTGATCAGAGTCTTACTTGCCATTATAGGTGTTGCAATCGCCATATCACTGATCCCGGCACTCATCGCAATAGCAATCCCATTCATGCTCTTCGGATTCGCACTTGCCATCATCGGAGTCGTCTTCAAAGCCATATTCTAACCGACCTAACATACCAACCTTACCGAACACATAAAAAAACTTGATTCCCAAAAGAATCAAGTTTTTTTACATCATTTATCCTTAATCACCAATCACCAATCTTCAATCTTCACAATCGATCCCCCGCCCAACACATACTCGCCATCATACACAACCAGATACTGGCCTGGCGCAATTGCCCTGACAGGACTATCAAAGCTGACATGATAGGTATCATCAGCTGTTTTTTCAAGTTTCGCCTTTAGCACATAGCCCCAATTGAACATTTTCACATCGTAGACATGGTCTTCCACCAAAGCTTCGATCCAAGTGGTGTCGCTAATGACAAGACCTGAGTGGTAAGCCAGGCTCTCGACCCCGATAACGACTTCTTTTGATTTGGCGTCAATGTCAATCACACATTCGTTTTTTTCAATGTCTATTCCCAAATTTCGTTTTTGTCCCACCGTGTAGCGGTAATACCCATGATGTTGACCTAAAACCCTGCCACTCGAATGTACGATACTACCGGCGGCTTCATTTGAAGAAAGCATCTCATCAAGATATGTCCTATAATCGACACCACTTGCAAAACAAAGTCCATCACTGTCCTTTTTGCCCGCGACAGGCAAAGCTAGCTCATGGGCGACGCGCCTCACCTCCGCCTTGTCAGGATAGCTTCCAAGCGGAAACAGAAGATGTGCCAGCTGTTCCGGCCTTATACTGTGTAAAAAATAGACTTGGTCTTTTCTATCCGTCGAAGCACGCTTTAGCCGGTAGTTCCCGCCCTTATTTTCAATGACCGCGTAATGCCCTGTCGCCATAAAGTCGCAACTTAACTTGTGCATCCACTCAAATAGAACACCAAACTTGATTGTACGGTTGCATTTCGCACAAGGATTTGGAGTCAGCCCTGCCAAGTAACTTGACTTAAAATAATCGATGACCTCTGATTTGAACACGTCTCTCAGATCAATCACATGATGCTCTATCTCAAGATGTCTGCAAACCGCCCTGGCATCCTCAAAAACCTGTTCTTCCTGATCGTCGAACAGCCACATGGTAGCCCCGATCACTTCATATCCGTCATTTATCAACAGGGCCGCACAGACAGAACTGTCCACCCCGCCGCTCATGGCCACCATCACTCTCTTTTTCATAACTATCTCCATTATTGATTTTTCCAACTACGCATTGGTGAATAATTACTTTTGCTTATCTAAACATTTCATATGATTATATCACGTTTCAACATTTTTTTTGAACCTCTAAAGACTACAAAACTGTGATTCTGATTTCATAGCATGTCAGCCTAAGCTTTATTTGCTGAAAATGGTCTTCTACAACAATTTGACCTACAACTTATCATAATTTCAGTATTCTCAATTACTTTGAGAGTGATCGATATAAATAATTGTTAAAGCTACTATAACAATACTCGTATTCGTCAAGCTTACCAGAATCAACCAATGAACCAGTTGTTATAATATATTTATCCTCCGTTATTGATGCAAGTTCCTCTGCATTTACAAGATAAACACTTCGATCCATTAAGAGAAATTGATAACAGTCAACTATTAATCTTGTAACAGTGTTCTTATTATCCCATTTTTCATAGTTTGGATCTATCTGATCATTCCATAAGAAGAAGATAGGAATTTTTTTGTCGGTAGTTTCTAGTATTTCAACAATTTTTACAATCTCCATTGTACTCTGGTTAATTTCTACAATTTTATATACTAGCGATTTACCTATTATCACGCCAATAACAGTAATGAAAATCAAACAGACCGTCATCATTTTTTTTGATTCATTTGAAAAAGTCAAAAAGATAAATCTACTCACGAGAATTGCTATCAATGCTGGGAACACTAATCCGAATTTTCTACTATAGGAAAAAACCCCAACCGATTGAACGATATGAAATGAAGTCAAATTTGATGATCCTATACTATATGCTGCAATTCCAAAACCAACTATAAACACCAGTATGACTGTATAAAACCAATGTGATAATTCACTTTTTCCTTTAAGCAATCTTGCAAATCCGAATAAAATCAATTCACCATTCAGTACATCGATGTATCTCCCATAGACGATATGGTCAATTCTAATTGGGTTGATCATAAAAATTGAATTGATCAGAATCGTAAGCCCAAACGCCATAAGAAGAAATAAATGGACATCAAATACATTTCCATTGTACTTCATGCTAAACTCTTTGGTCCTTATCGCATTTGATACTTTTTTAACTACACTCTGAAGTAATTCAAACAGACCAAAGTAGCTTAATAAGTAACTTGAGGCACCTACATAAAACAAATGCCCCCCCAATACGCCAAAAAACTCAAAAATCCCTTTCATTGTAAATATTTTTTCTATTTTAACAACTTGAGATGAATAATCATTGGTTAAATTACCGTTATCATAGGACCAAAGGTTATCCTTCAGATTGTTTTTCATATATACATCCGCTATCAAGATAATCATGATAATTAACACTACAATCATCAACTGTTTAAGTTTAATTCTTTTAGTCAATGTCATCATTAGTACAACCATCACACTAGCTATTACTATGCCTAATGTCCTTTGATGTACTACATAGATAAAAGCACTTAAAAACCCTATAAACATAAATTTGAAATTACCAGACTGTTCATCAAGTACAGCAAAACACCAAGCAAGCAACCAACAACTCATAATCAACAAACTCTCACTCCAAGCGATGCTAGAATAGACAATGTATGTCGGATACATTACTATAAACACAGATACGAAAGCAAGCAGAATATTGTCAACATTCATTGTCATTTTTTTCAAAATAGCATAACATAGTAAAAAGCTGATACTCATCATGATTCCGTTAAGTATTATTGCAGCTCTATACATGATGATCGGACTTTTAAAAATTAGAAATAGCGGGGTCAAAATAAGTGAATACCCATATGAGTAAAATGGAATTTCTGAAATAGTATTTGACCAATCATAGCCGGCAAAATAAGCTGCGTTTCCCCAATATCCAAATTCATCATCTAAAACAGAGAAAATACTCAAATCAAAAAAATTGGATACATGAACAATAAAAACAATTAACATCAAAAAAACAATAAGCTTTTTTTCTATACTATTTCTTTTTAAATCTATTAAGTTACCTATTTTTATCATTTTCACTTCCCCGATCAATTACTTTCCAATTATTCAGTCTAAGTTGTTCTCCCACCTATATGCGATAACATAACCTAAAACATCTCCAAATATGGTTACTGCCCTGTATAACAGCACCGCTGTTACCACCAAGTTCTCCTGAACTATTCCAAATAGAAACACACTCATCATCGCTTCGCGTATCCCTATACCTGCCGGTGCTCCAGGTGTTACAAAACCAATAACCCACGAAAGTGAGTACATACCGATTATAGGTAAAACAAGCCCTAAGTCGAGAGTGCCTCCTACACAGGCTAAGACCATCATAAACATAACGGCATTTACTATGAAGGTAATCATATAAAGTACAATGATTTTTATAGTGACTGCAAATCCAACATGCCTTAGTTGATCTTTCATCTTCTCTATGTAATTTCTGACCGTTGAATTTTTAATGTTGACTAGAATGATTAAACAAGCAGCTATCAGTAGCAAACCTAAGCCATAGTAAACCTCATTGAGAATGTGCCTCTTCATTAGGTAGGTAACGGCAAACTCACCTGCAAAAATAATCGATGTGATAATAGCTGTAAAGATCAATAATATCATTTCCATAAGCGTAGTTGCAATTACAGCATAATGCTTAATCTCATTATCAATCGCAATTTGATTTCTACCGATGTAATGGAATATATTACCCGGTAAATACTTATAAAGATTTGATTTACAATAGAGTTTAATCGTACTATTTTTAACGATAATACTCCTGGTTAATTTCCCTAAAAGAGTTTCAAATATCTTAGCGAGGGTTATTACTAAAATTGCATAAGTAATAACTGAGGTGATTACTATCATCATCAGTCTCAATGAATACAAATCAGAAAAATCAACATTAAACTTTATTATCCTTTCAGCAATAAAAGCAAATGACAATATCATTAAAATATTCCCTATAAGATTCATAATCCTCTTGTTTTTCAATAATATGCTCCTTCAACTGATCGCATTATCATTTTTTCGACATAATATCATTGTCCATGGGAAGGGAGTGCTTACTTCAACTATTTCTCCATAGCTACTAAGCAAATCAGTAATCTTTTTTCTGTTCCAATGATTGATATGTCCTGGTGTATTTCCTAATGACATCAAATATTTACCTCTCAAAACGTTGGCAATACGCCAAATCGGTTCATTGGGAACGCTTAGTAGTACATATTTTCGTGTAATGCGAAAAATTTCATTCAAAGCCATTTCAGGCTTTTCCAAGTGTTCTAACACTTCACATGCTATAGTGAGATCATAGGAATCGGTTGATTCATTCAAGTGATAAATGGTGCTGACCTGAAAATCAATGTGGGGATAATCAACCTTTGCTTTACTTATTATTCGCTCAGAAATATCACTTGCTAAAATCTTGATATTTTTTTTGTCAGTACCTCTATTTTTGTAGACATGCTGTGAAATATGTCCTTCACCGCATCCTGCTTCATATACTGAATTGAACTCGATACTTGCAAGCATCCTATCGAAATCCTTAAAATAACCTTTCATAATCAATTGAATCAACTTTTTTTTATTCTCATACTTATCAAAATAATTTCCTTCTGGCTGAACTGCTTTCATACTTAACACTCCTATCCATGTTTGAACTCTGTTCGCATTCAAAACTTCTTATCCTATATTGGATATCTTCCAATATTTTACGATTAGAAGCGACTAGGTCTGCTTGCAGTCCTGCAATTACCGCTTGTACACCGAGTAAAATAAGAATTGCTACCAATATCAGTGATTGTATATGTCCCGCACCATAGCCATTTATATAGTAAATAAGAAATCTTATTCCTAACACAACTCCGGTTACGATAGAGGTCATTCCCAATACGCCAAAAAATCTTAGTGGTTTATACATCATAAAAGAGCGTACAATTATCACGACAGATCGTAAGATATAAGTCCACATATTTGAAAACAGTCGTGATTTTCTTGTATCAGGATTTGTATGGATAGGCACCGATATAATTGTGCCATTATTTCTGCCCGCTTGAATAATTGTTTCAAGCGTATAGGTGTATTCATTAATCACATTTATACGTAAGGCAGCCTCTCTTGAATATGCTCTAAAACCACTTGTAGCATCCGGTACATCGGTATTTGAAGCTAAACGTACTACAAAACTACCAAAATGCTGAAGCATTTTCTTATTCCAAGAAAAGTGATCTGTTTCATCAATTGGTCTTTGCCCAATAACTATATCCGCCTTCATTTGCAAGATAGGGATTACTAATTTGCAAATGTCATCACCACAGTATTGATTATCCGCATCCGTATTGACGATAATATCAGCTCCCAAATGCAAGCATGCGTCTATCCCTGATAAAAAACATTGTGCAAGTCCCTTGTTCTGGATTAAATTGACAATATGATTTACTCCTAGTCCCTTTGCCACCTCAACCGTATCGTCAGTACTCCCATCATTAATTATCAGGTATTCTATTTCATCAATCCCTTCAATTGATTTGGGTAGATCGGCAATTGTTTGAGGTAAGGTCATTTCTTCATTAAAACAAGGTATTTGGATTATTAGTTTCATATCAACCTCCATCTTTTTGCTGGTTCAACGGTAATCTCTTTACATGGTTACTAGCACTTACCAAAAATGTCCCTGGTATATACCTTGTCCTTTACGCTTTTGATATCATCCGATATTCTGTTGGCAACAATCACATCAGAAATTTTCTTAAATTCATTCAAATCCATAATTACTCTGGAATTATAGAAGTGCGTGTCTGTTATTTTCGGTTCATATAAGACTACTTCAATCCCTTTACCCTTTATGCGTTTCATAACACCTTGTATAGATGAATACCTAAAATTATCCGAATTTTTTTTCATGGTCAATCTATAAATCCCAACAATTTTTGGCTTCCTGGCAATAATCATTTCTGCTATATGATCTTTTCGAGTCCTATTCGAATCGACAATGGCAGCTATGATATTGTTGGGTACATCCTCATAATTAGCTAACAATTGTTTTGTGTCTTTCGGAAGACAATATCCACCGTAGCCAAAAGAAGGGTTATTGTAATGATTCCCTATACGTGAATCAAGACACACGCCTTCTATCATGTGCCTTACATTTAAGCCTCTGAGTTCTGCATAGGTATCAAGTTCGTTAAAGTAAGCCACTCTCAGAGCAAGATATGTATTTGAAAAAAGCTTGATCGCCTCTGCTTCCGTTGAATCAGTATATAAAACAGGAATAGATTTTTTAATCGCTCCTCTGATAAGTAATTTTGAAAATACAATGGCTCTTTCAGATTGCTCACCTATAATAATTCTTGATGGATATAAACAATCGTATAAAGCGATTCCTTCACTCAAAAACTCAGGAACAAAAATGACATTACTTATATCATACATCTTCTTCAATTTACGGGTATAACCTACTGGCACAGTTGATTTAATAATAATGATCGAATCTGGATTAATTGAAATTATATCTCTGACCAACGTTTCTACAGACTCTGTATTAAAATAACTTTTTTTAGGATCATAATTAGTAGGAGTACATATAATGATGTAATCCGCCTTGCTAAAAGCTTCATAAGCGTCGGTAGTAGCTTTTAAGTTAAGCTTCTTAGTACTCAAATAGTCATCAATCAAACTATCGGCAAATGGTGACTTCTTATTGTTTATCATATTCACACTATCTTCTTTAATGTCGTATGCAATTACTTGATTATGCTGTGCCAATAAAATCGCATTAGCCAGCCCCACATATCCTACTCCTGCAATTGTAATTTTCATTTCGCTTACCACCTATTATTCAATTCAGTAGCTCCCTTATGACAAATGTGAAAACCATATGCATCGTGCACGGATTCTCAAAGCCATATCATATTGTTCAACAGTTTCTCTAAAAGAGGATATTAGTTCTTTGACTATTTATACACTTTTTCCCATGAATCTAAACACTTACCTTAGGATAGTCAATTCAGCTTGTAAATATAGTAAAAATCCCAATTCACTAAAATACTAGATTATTAACTGTCACTATGTACAATAGCAATTGTAGTGGTTGCTCCTATCTTCCAAAGTTCATCAACTTCAAAAAAAAACATGATATAACTAGTTATATCATGGAGAGCTCTGCATCATCTATCTTCAATTTATCTTAAGCCATCATCAATTATCTTTCCTAAGCGGTGAGTATCTACCTGTCAACAACTTGGAAAGATTGTTGATCACCTCACTATCCACCTTGCGGGTTTCACATGAGGTGATTCCAGTATAAAGGTCAATCTGTTTCTTAATTTCCTTTACATCCGTAAAATCGGTTTTAAAAATATAAATTCTATCATCTTTTGCCACTAGTGTGTTTTCAAGTTCATCGCTTTTAACCGTGATAAAAATCACCTTATAATTCTCATCCAGATTCAAGAATTCGCGGACAATGGCATTTGCACGCTTATATTTGATATCCTCAGTCGCATCAGACCATTCCTTCCCCATATTGAAAGCATTATAACTTTGCTGCTCCAACAGGGTCTCAAGCTCATCAGAAACAGGTCGTTCAGAAATTGAATCGCATTGAATGTCGTCAATTATAACAAGTATGTCGTGTAGCATTGTCCCCACCCACTTTCTACTAATTCTATCGACACTAAAAGAACCTATTATTAACGTTAAGGAAAATAATTATCAAGAAAATGCTCAATTAACGACAAAATCTCGTAATAATGAATAAAAGCCCACTTTAACCTACAGAACTTATCACCACACCCTTTACAAACACCAACTTTAACGCTATAATAAATCGTACTCGGGGGTATAGCGCAGTTGGGAGCGCACTTGACTGGCAGTCAAGGGGTCAGGGGTTCAAGTCCCCTTATCTCCACCATAAAAAAAGGCATCCACATCGTGGGTGTCTTTTTTATATACGAAAGTTTCACTGTAACTTACATTTCACTTTTGCAATGCAAACATATCACATTCAGCAAAGCCGAATACTTCATCCATGCAAAGCATGGATATCATTTCATTTATATTTGCTAGTCAAATCCTCAACCAACTGCATATCCTTTAACTCCCTCGTAGAAAATTTCTTGAAGGTCTTATCTCTATTAAAGACATATACACCAACCCATATGAGTGTTGCACTTGGAACTGCATCAGTACCAGTCATTATCTCTTCGGCAAAACCAACTATTGCACCCGTTGATGCAAATATTAACTGCTTTCTAAACATGATAAAAATTATGATCGCACTAATTGGTGCCCATATTATATCAGAGATTTCAGCAAGAAATGGAACAAGGTATGAAACGTATCCTAGTATGTCAATTAATATTGCTACTACTAATTTTGTATACATGCTGGTGTTAAATTTCTTTTTAATAACTTCATATGTCATATGATCATATCCTTTCTTTCTAGTATTTATATCAACCATAATAGCTAATCCTCTTGTGCTCTAAATAACTCGATACTATATCGCTTAAAATTTAGCGTATCAATATATATAGTCGCTAGCAAGTCTTCTTTTTTATCAAACGGTGATATAAGAAAATAGCCACTTCTAAATCGCATATCACCCGTTTCAGTTTTAGCTACACATTCAAGCCTTACTGTAACATAACTTCCAACTCTAATCCAAAGTGAAGGTATAATTGAGACCACTTCAGCTTGATAACAAAGTCCTTCTTTTTTTAAAGTCTCTAAGCTTTGGCGGCCCAGACCGCTGACTATGAAACTGCCCATACCAAGAAGAGTCCATACAACACCATTTAGAACAAGCGCATAGTTACTGGTAATGGCTACAAAAATCCCTCCGAGTAAAAGGAGGGGGAGGCCAACATACAGAAGAAATACTTTTGATAATTTTTCCCAAGGTGTTGCTATCGTTTTCATTGTTAGCTTCCTTTCAAATTGTCAGATTGGTAGATTACTTGTCGTATTCAACTTATTCGTCTTGACTAAATACCAACTATTACGGGTAAATGAGTCAATGTGGCAATGGAGGTGTAGTATGAGAAAGAACATCTTAATTATAAGTATCTTGATATTATGCGTCAGTTTTGCTGATGATTTCGAGTATGACTATGAAGATATCTTTGAAAATCACGACCTTATACGCCTTATCATCGATGCAGATACCGGAGCAATCAAACATGCCAATTCCCATGCAATAGATTTTTATGGCTATAGCAAAGAGCAGTTGCTTTCAATGAAGATCCAGGATATTAATGCGCTTTCACCCCAAGAAGTCAGTGCAGAAATGGAGGCCGCCTTAAACGAGGAAAGAAACTTTTTTGTATTTGAACATCAATTATCAAATGGTGAAGTTCGAACCGTAGAAGTCTATTCCTATCCAATAATGGTAAACGATAATAAATTGCTCTTTTCGGTGGTGATAGACATTACTGAAAAAGCCGAACTCCAAAGTTCGCTTATTGCTTCTAGAACGAAGAATGTATACCTATTATCAGCCACCTCTTTACTCTTAGTGGCAATCCTTATCATGATTTGGATTAACCGTAGTAAGTATAAGAAAAAGGCCCTTATCGATCCCCTGACTGGCGCATATTCTAGGTTATATCTAAATCATTTAACAAGTAAAAGTAAAAATGAAAAAAGAAAACATCATATGTTTTGCTCTCTTGTGCAAATCGATTTAGACAAGTTTAAGTATATCAACGACACCTTCGGTCATAAAATTGGAGATGATGTTTTGAAGACAGTTGTCGCCACTATAAAAAGCAACTTAAGAAACGATGACATCGTCATCCGGTATGGCGGTGACGAATTTATATTAGTACTTATGGAGTGCGATGAAAATACCGCTATAGACCTTGTGGAAAGAATTAGATCAAGCCTACTCAACTCAAGTAAATACCCGTTCAAAATACAGTTCTCCTACGGTATTCAGCAGATAACTTATCAAGAAGATTTAAGTCCAGCCATTCAGTTGGCAGACGAAAGAATGTATGAGGATAAAAAGAGGAACATTCAGTAGCGAAACACAAGTTTATAAGACACCTTCCTATTCTTTATGGCCCACATATTAACCATCCATTACACGGTTAATGTGTGGCATCACAGCCCTTGCCGGTTATTCAGACCACTTCTTGTTCATTTTTTCTGACTAATATCACCTGCATCAATTTATTAATCACAACTTCACTGCATTCTAAAATGAATTTATCCATCTGTTCAGTACTAAGATATTTGTACTCACTAAGATTGATTTCCTCTTCTTCACTTGTGTAATACTCTTTAATATACTGAAGTTTTCCATTCATTATTTCTGAAGGGAAAAAGTCGAGGTAATCATCAACTCCATCTAAGTTGAGAAACTCATCAACAAAATGTTGCTTTCATTCTCTCTTAAATACTTGAAATCTTGACCATACCAATCTTCCTTAATCGTCCAAATATGCGACTTATCTTTGCTCATTTTCTCTTTGATCTGTGGATTTTCATCTTTCCAGTTTCTGATCAAATCGCCCCATAGATTATCCGTAAGTAAGTGAGCATAGTAACCTAATATGAAACTCTTCCTTGATATTTCATCAGATTGTGCGTAATACTCGCTTAAGAACCTCTCCGGTTCACATTTAGACCCGATCGACCTAAAATGAGTTATTTTAGCATCAGGAGTAAATGCTGACCAGTCCTCGTTTGCCTTATTACAGTCAGGTGCTAAATTTCCTATAAGAAACAATCCCCTATCAAGTTTCATCTTGTCTAATATATTTTCAGCTACTCATAAATGTGCAATCCATGTTGCCATACCAAGCCTCCATTTACTTGTGAACCTATCGCCTTGTTCATTATTACTTCATTCTCCTAAACTCAGTTTTTTACTCTTCATTACAGCCCTTCATTACAGATCACAATATGGTTATAACCCTTTTAATAAAGGCTTTTATAATATTATACCTCCTCGAGATATCTTATTCCTTTGCCAGTTGACTTCGCATAGCTGATTTCAGATTTCGTACTACTACCGATGTAACCGCCTTTATTGATCACAAATATTTCATTTGCCATGTCAATTTTTCGCTTGTGCATATCATCAAGCATGTCTTTTGTATCTTCCTTCCAAACTTCATTATCACCGGAATGACCAAACATCCCGACAGAAATCACAATATTCCCTTGCAGGGTCAAGTCTTTTTGTACTTGCAGAAATTCATCTTTAAACTTGGTGCTGCCACATAAGGTAACTACATTGTACTCTTTCATCTTGATATCTCCTTTTGCTGATTAGTTCACTTATTCCCTAGAGTCTATCTTTGTAAAAATCATCTTCTATCAAAACTACCTTACAAGTAATATTTTAACATTTACAACTACCATACCCTATAGAAAGTTTTCTTAGATTTTTTTGTTATTTCATATAAGGTTTCGATTTTATTCTAAAGCCGATTATTATCAATAACTTCAAATAGCAGAACACTCAATTTCACACCAAATGCGAGTTTCATAAATAGCTGCCACTTTACATTTTAAAGGAAATTTTCTACAATCGAAATTGTTACATCTAATGAATTTATCGAAAAACTAGATGCAAAACCATAAAAAGTATTATGATGGATTCAGGAGGTATGCACATGAAGAATTTATTTGAAGAATTTGCGAATCACGATTCAGTTGCAGGCATTGTCATCGGGGGATCTAGAGCTACCGGTACCTTTGATGAGTTATCGGATTGGGATATTTATATCTATACGACCTCGCCGATTGAAGAAGCTGAAAGAAAGGCCATTCTCGAACCTCTTGTTTCTTATATGGAGTACGGCAACACCTTTTGGGAGCTTGAGGATGACGGCCGTCTATTGGACGGCACTACGATTGAACTGATCTATAGGGACCTTGATGACTTTGAAGCCGGTATCCATAAGCTGCTGGAACAGGCGCTTGCAGGCACGGGATATACAACCTGCAACGCACATCACCTGCAGCATGGTTTAATCGAATACGATGCGACCAAGCGACTTGAAAAACTGAAGCACAAACTAAACGCCCCCTACCCTCAGGCGCTTAAGGATGCTGTGATCCTCAAAAACAGTGCGCTGCTTAAGGATCTGATCCCTTCTTTTTACTACCAGCTTGAAAAGGCATATAAAAGAAACGATTCATTCAGCATCAACCACAGGATGACTGAGCTGATGGCAAGCTATTTTGATATCATCTATGCCATAAACGAAGCCTATCATCCAGGTGAAAAAGGGTTGATCGCCCATTCAAGCAAGCTTGCTAAGCTTCCAGAGGGTCACACGGAAACACTTGAAGCCGTTTTTGAGTTCATGTTCCAAAACAGCGTCGCCTGCCTGTACTATACAAGAAAGCTGATCGCTAGGCTTGAAAAGTTGATCTTAGCTGAAGGGTATGATTTATCATTCGCTAGATCTGAATTCTAGAAGAAAAGCACAACTACTCCGTCTCACGACTGTATAGCTGTGCTTTTCTTTTAGTTCTGTTTTAGTTTTCTGTTTTAGCTTTCTATTTTAGCGTTCTGATCCAGTCCTGGGCTTCTGTCTCTTCTTTGAAGACCTCGAACTGTCTGCCTGTAAGTTTGCCAAGCGAATCAAATTTCATTTTCTGCAGGAGTCCAACACCGAAGATAGCGGATTTTTTTACGATTGATCGGTTGGCCATCGCAAGTTCTTCAATTCCTTTTGTCGCCGCTTTGTTGAAGCGGGCGTTCTTTAGATTAGTGATGACAATGAGTTCTCTCTGTCCTCTTTCTCTAATTATCTGCTGCGATTCCTTAAACATATTAAGAAGTTCATCGCTCGATAAGCCCGAAAAATCCTGCCTAAGCACTAGCTTGCCATCATATGTAGACCATTTGAACCTTTCCATAATAAAATCCTCCCCCTTAGTTTAATTTTACACTTAATCAGAAGAAGATAATCTTAAGGTTTTCTTAAATTTGTGTGAGAATTGGATGACTTACATTCATAAGGCAATCACAAGTATGGTAAAATAGACAGATAAGAAGGAGGTACAACTATGGCTGATGTTATTGATTATAAGATTTACGGTGGTGAGATGCAGGTCGTCGAGATCGAACTCGATCCACAAGAAGGCGTACGCGCGGAAGCTGGCGCCATGATGTACATGGAAGACTACATACAGATGCAGACCAATATGAGCGGTGGTCTTTTCGGTGGATTCAAACGCATGCTCACCAGTGAAAGCTTTTTCATCACAACCTTTTTGAATACGGGAAAAGGCAAAAGTCGTGTCGCTTTTGCAGCACCATTTCCAGGCAAGATCCTACCGATCGACCTGACGAGTTACGGCGGAACCTTCATCTGTCAAAAAGATTCCTTCCTATGCGCTGCAAACGGAATCGATATCGACGTGACCTTCACTAAAAAATTAGGCGCAGGTTTCTTCGGTGGCGAAGGTTTTATCCTTCAAAAGCTTACAGGAGACGGACTTGCCTTCATTCACGCCGGTGGCGGAATTATCGAGAGAACGCTCGCACCAGGTGAAAGACTTAGAATCGACACCGGTTGTCTGGTTGGATTCGAGTCCAATGTAAATTACGATATCGAGTTCATAGGCGGATTTAAAAACGCCCTCTTCGGTAAGGAAGGGCTCTTTTTAGCGACACTTACAGGACCTGGTAAGGTTTATCTACAGAGCCTGCCTATTTCAAAGCTCGCAGAGCGAATCCTCGCCTCATCCAGAACAAAAGCTGAGGCTGGTAGCGGAAACAGCGTTGTCGGCGGCATTTTGGGTGGTCTCTTCAACGAGTAAACGCACGCTGTCTAATTACAAAGAAAAACGGTCAGGAGTTCTCACTCCTGACCGTTTATTTTTAGTTTTATTTTTTTTGAATTCCTTTTTCGACGATCTCCAAGTAGCCTTCTTTTAAAAGTACACCGATCGAACGTTTAAACGCGCGCTTGCTCATTTTAAATATCTGCTTGATTTCATCAGGATTGGAATAGTCGTTATAAGGTAGGAAACCGTCAGCTTCTTCAAGCATGGCCTTGATCACATCGACATCCGAATGAATTTGAGTAGCCACTTTCTCACGCAGCGCCAAATCCAATTTGCCATCCTCTTTGATAAAAGTGACCCTTGCCTCAATCTTTTGACCGGCCTTCAACTCACCAAAGCATTCGCTTTTGGGAACTAATCCATGATACTTGTTGTCTACTGCGACAAAGGCGCCGATTTCATCATGAATCTGATAGATCGTGCCTGTTACCCAGTCGCTAGGATGATAGGTCGACTCGACTTCAAGACGGCCACTGATCTTCATGGTTGCAGACAACCGATCCGATAGATCGACATATAGCATGACAACTACTTTGTCACCTTTTTTCACCTTGTATGTTTGCTCTTTATATGGAAGGAAGAGATCTTTTTCCAGTCCCCAGCTTAAAAACGCCCCGTGGCTTGTAACATCCACCACTTTAAGCTCTGCGATTTCTCCAACTTCAAGTTCGGGTCTTAGCGTTGTAGCGATCAGTCTGTCTTCTGAATCATTGTAAAGAAAGACTTCGATCATATCACCCACTTCGATATCGTCTGGAACGTATTTTGTAGGAAGTAGCACATCCGTATCGCTACTCTCGTCGATATCGTTAAGATATGCACCTACTCCAGTGAATCGTAATACTTCCAGTGACTGCGTTTTACCTAATTTTTTCATTATATCACCTTTCCATCGGCGTCTGTACCGATTGTACTTGTCAACTCGTATGACCTTACTACTATATCAAGTTTATCCAATAATACAAGACAATAAATATTACGATTTCGTAATTAGATTTCGAATTTTGGGGTATAGATACAATAACATCAAATTTCTATACGCTAGAAAGGAGGACACTATGTTCGGTTCTGGATATAATGAAAATGCAGCGCTTATGCCTGAATTGTTTGATGAATACAGTCATGATGAGTTGAATGAAGTGGAACGTATTAAGAAGATTCAAAAATTAAGGAAAGAATATAAGATAGATTTGAAGAAGAATAAAAAAAACTTAAAGTGAACTCTGAGGAAGGTGACTGATCACCTTCTTTTTTTCTTGTGTGTTATAATAGACCTTATCAAGAAAAGGAGTGACTATGAAAAAATCACATATCGTTTTACTGCTAATAATCGCTATCCAAACGTTCTTTCTAGTTTCTGTCATGACACGAAATCCAAGCGAGTCAGACCAACAGAAAATAACTATAGAACTACCTGCAATCGCCGCTGAAGCCGACGTGAATATCAAACCGATTATCTCTGGAGCCCTTCCACCACATATATCAGATGATCTATCGACACTATGGGCAAGCATCGAGAATGAAAGTGTCTTTCCTCTTTCTGAAGAAAACGCGCTCAATGCAATGAAAGAGGCCTTGGTCGCAAGCCTGAACGATCCTTACAGCCAGTGGTTGTCAAATGACGATTACGACGAGCTTACTCAAAGCATCGATAGCGACTATGCGGGTATCGGCATCGACCTTATTGTAAATGATGACGAGTTCGTCATCGCCAACGTTCTTAAAAACGGAAATGCCTACAAAGCGAAATTGCTTGTTGGAGATAAGCTGATCAAACTCAACCATATCGAACTACATGGCAATTACGACCTGTTTGAAGCTGCAAGATCCATGAGCAAGAATTCTATCGATGTCACCTATGAGCGTGACGAACGGACTTACGAGACGCACATCGAGCTATTGCCCTATCATGAACCTTCTGTTACCCACCAGGCGCTTAGCGACGAGGTCTACTATATCGACATCAATACTTTTTCACAAGAAACATTGCAGCTTTTTGAAGAAGCATTGTCACAAGTTAAGGACGGAGACTACGGCTATGTCATCTATGACTTGAGATTCAACTTTGGCGGATGGATGGATATCTGCTATGATATGCTGTCGCTTGTGAATGATGAGAACGACATCGCCTATATTAAGGATTTAAGTGGCGTCATTAGCGCCCAAAGGACAAGAGACCAGTACATCGACACTACTCCTTATGTGCTCATCAATAACGATAGCTACAGTGCGGCTGAATTATTCGCCCAAGGAATGAGACTTCATGACAGCGCTGTGATCATCGGCGAGACCTCTTATGGAAAAGGTGTCATGCAAGGGCTTTATGAAACGGACGATGGTGTTCTCAAATTGTCGGTGGCACATTTTAGCGCAGGACTTAATGACTTTTTCACCAATATCGGAATAGTGCCGGACTATCCATCACCTGCCGTTTATCGTGGTAATGTCGACTCACAGCTTAACAAAGCGATTGAACTTATCATGAAGGATAGTGAATAAAATTACTGGTGAGTACAATTAATAATAGTGTATTCCCTGTCAATCCATTAAATTTTCAGAACTTTCTGCCGATAAACCATTAAAGCATACTTTATTATGCCAAAGACAAGGAGGTCTAGTAATGAGTGATCAAATTAAAGCAGTCGGACCGGTGGTACCTTTAAAACCACTGCAAGCCATTGAGCCTAAACCAACGAAAAAAGACGATCCCAAAGCTAATAAACCCGAAGGTGCGGCAGTAGCATATACACCATCCGCCCCAGAAGAGCTAGGAAGCAGTTACGATAAGAAGGGTCATGTCATCAATCAAACAAAAATTGACGAGCTTAAAGCGGAAGCAGAACAGGCTTACTCATCATTGATAGAAGCGGTTAAATCCATGATTGAAAGACAAGGACTAAAATATGAGGATGTTCTAAAAGCCGTTGCCAAAAGCAAGGAAACTGGTGAAGAGGTCCTGATCGAAGTGGACGATGAGATGAGAGCCGAGGCACAAGCGGCAATCGCCGAAGACGGATACCACGGCGTGAAGCAAACCTCAGAAAGAATCATCGAATTTGCCAAAACAATCTCTGGTGGCAATCCTGATAAATACGATCAGCTTGTTTCAGCGATAAAAGATGGATTCGATGCGGCAAAAGAGGCTTTTGGCGGCGAGCTACCCGAAATTTCTCAGCAGACCTATGACGCTGTGATGGAAGGCCTTGACGCTTGGAAAAACGGTGATTCTGTAGAACAGGAATAACCAAGTAAGCCGAAGAATGGCAAAAAAATGATAAATCCGCTGTTGGCGTAGTTTCATCTACACAACAGCGGATTTTTTATTGCCTATTCGCTTATCGTTTCACTAAGCAGTTCAGTTGTTTTTTCAAGAAAATCCTCTTCTGTTTCTGTGAACACCCATTTTCCGTTTACATATCCAAAACTGTTTTCGGGGTTCATTCCACATTCGCTCAGACAGTCGATCTCAACGTTCTTCTCACCGAATTTCTCGATAAGCTCATCGATACTGACATTTGAGCAGCTAGGACATACTTGAATCATTTCAACTGTTCCTTTGCCGCCTTGATGAACTCTTCTTCAGTATCTACGATGATAAATTCCTCATTCACATAACCGAAGCTTTCATCGGGATTCATCCCGCACTGCCCCAGGCAGTTTACTTCAACCAAGTCTTCTGAGAAAGTCTCAACAAGTACATCAACATCCACATTTGAGCAATTTGAACAAACTCTGATCATTCTATATTCTCCTTCTTCTAGCTACATTTAGTTTATAGTGGTTCTGAACTAAGAATACACTAAACGAGAATAATAATCAATATCAAATTTGAATTTATAGGACTTCCTATCCTTCCAGTTCGAGCTCCGCCTCATGGACGATGGCACGCCCTCTCCACTTGCCGCTTCTCCATCTGAAAATCATGATGATCGCGCGAGTGATCTCGTCGGCAGTCATGGCAATCCAGATGCCCGCAAGACCCCATCCAAGATGAATGCCAAGAACATAGGCACCTAGTGTCGAGATTCCCCACATCGATAGTATTCCGACGATTACAGGGAAGTTGACATCGCCTGCAGCTCTCATACTGAAGATCACGGTGATGTTCGTCACCCTTCCCAGTTCTAAGAACAGGTCGATGATTAGGATCTTGGCACCAAGCTCAATGATTTCCTTATTGTCTGTGAAGATTCCCAGCAGCTGATATCTGAACAGTACAAAGAGCAGAGAAACTGTCAGCGACGCAAGAATCGCTTTTCTCAATGATTTGAAGACTAGATGGTATGCGTCATCATACCTGCCCGCACCGACAAGGTACCCTGTGATTATCTGTGTCGCTTGGGCGATTGCCATCGCAAACAGGAAGGTGAACCAGATGATGATCATCGAATACATTCTTGTTGTGACTGTGGTCGTGCCCATGATGTTGATAAAGGCGAAAATGAACATCTGGGAAAACTGCCATGAGATCGGTTCACCGGCAGAAGGCAGCCCGAGTTTAAAGAACTGCTTCACCATTTCTTTTGGGAACGGTATCAAATTCTTTAGGTGGATATGCTGCTTCATCACAAGTACGAGATAAGACAACATGATCAGCATGCCGATAGACCTACTCACGACGGTGGATATGGCGACACCTTTTACGCCAAGTACCGGAAGACCGAGGGGGCCGAACAGGAATATATAGTTGCCTATGACATTCAGTATGTTGATGCCAAGTGCGATATACATGGTAAGCTTTGTGTTTCCATGGCTTTTGTGGATTGTCGACAAGGTCATGTACATCGCCGATATCACTAAAAAGCCCATAATGACATCAAGGTAGCTCTTGGTGTCTGTGACTAGCTCAAGCGGAAGATTGATCAATTTGAAAAACTCGCTCTGGAACATGAAGATTCCAATGGTCATGACCGTCGCGATAAAGACGTTGAACACGGTCGCTATAGAATAGACCTGGTTGAGCTTCTTTTCTTGTTTCGCACCAAGATACTGTGTGATCATGATGCCTGTCGCAGCGGTTGTGATGGTGAAAAGCATGTTGATCGTGTTGACCATCTGATTGGCGTTTCCCACAGCCGCTACGGCACTGTCGGAATACCTGCTGAGCATAAAGGTATCCACGTTGCCCATCATCATAAATAGCAGCATTTCTATAAAAATCGGCCAAGCTAGTGAAAACACCGATGTATTTTCTGATATCTTATTCATGTCGTCTCCTAATTGTCATAAAATTATTTCACTACTCTAAAGATACTATACCACAGCCCGGCCTGACTGCTACTTGTGAGAATTGCTAAAAAGGAAGCGGCTTTATAGACTTAACCGTCAATAAAACCGCTCTGTTTGCGTAAATGAAACTTAATCGATGATATTGAACTCCGATTCATCCTCTAGTGACTCGATGATGGATTCTCCTTCCTGATAGCCAGTACCGATAGGTTCTCCGCCACCAGCGTAGTAATGGTTGTCCATTCCGTATGAAATCGTTTGAAAACCGGTCAGGTCTAGCGAGCCTTCGCATTCCGGATCGATGACGTAGTCCTCTTCGATGAAGGACTTGACTACACGGGCTAAGAACAAGACCCTGTGCTCCACCTGCACCTTTTCAAAGACCTCGCAGTAAAGGGTCACCGGAGCTTCCTCGATGGCGATATAGCCGTCCTCGTCTACGGTTGTCGTAAAGAGCTGGCTCTTATCGAAGGCTCTACCGCTTTTCATACCACAAGCGTCGACTTCATCCAAAAGTTCGGGTGTGGGAACATTGATCGAGTATTTGCCTGACTCGTTGATCAGTTCAGTAATATAGTGATCCTGGTGTAGTGAGATCATCATCATTGCAGGTATCAGGCTGATGACAGCGACGTCTCCCACTGTCGTAAAGTCCATCCTATCATCGGATTTGGATCCTACGACGACGATTGGCACCGCATGCAGCAAGGGATAGGCTTTGACATTTATCTTCATTTTTAGTAACCTCCTAGAGTAGTTTTACCCAATTATGCGTTCTCCACACTCCTTTAAAACTCAATCTCCACTTTTTCTTTTTCGAATTTTGAAAGCACGTAGTAAATGGTCGGCACAACGGTCAGTGTCATGATCGTTGCAACGATCAGTCCTCCGATAAGGGCTATGGCCATCGGACTGAAGAAGGAGCTGTCTGCGAAAACCAGCGGTACGAGACCAAAAATAGTGGTCACCGTACTCAGCAGTATCGGTCTCATTCTTCTCGAAACCGAGTCCCTGCATGCTTCAATCGTCATCAGACCACTTTCCCTTGCCCTGTTGATATATTCAATAAGCAAGATACCGTTATTCACTACAATACCTATTAAGCTGGCTGCGCCAAGTCCTACCGTAAAGGTAAAGTTTGTTCCTGTCACAAAGAGTGCGAACACGATACCGATAAGGGCAAGCGGAACCGTACTCATGATGATGAAGGGCTGAATCAGTGAATTGAACTGGATCAGCAGAATCACATAAATGATCACAAGTGCGAACAGTGCCGCAATAGCAAGTCCTGACAAGTACTTGACCATCGTCTCCGTATCTCCACCGTAGCTGATCTTCACGTGATCAGTATCGAGCTGTTCGATGAAGCTCTGTAGCTCCATTTGAATGTCGGTACTGCCGTATTGGGGTCTGACATCAGAGGCGACAGTGATCACGGTTTCCCTATTGTAGCGTTTGATGGTATCCAGCTCCAATTTCATGTCCACATCGGCGAACTGCTTTAACAGTATTTTATTTCCGGTCCAACTGGATTTGATTCTCAAATTGCTGATATCTTCAATGGACTTTACATCAGACGAGACAAAGATATCGTAACTCTGGTCATCCTTTGTGAACACAGTCGCTTTAGAACCGTTCAGTGCCAGATTGATCTGAAACTGTATATCGTACTTAGACAATCCGAACTGCATAGCCTTATCGTCATCCACATCCAGCAGATAACTATAGCGATACCCGGGCTCTCTTAACTGTACGTTCATCGTCTCTGTTCGGTCTAGAAGATAATCGTAGATGGGACCTGCGACGGCTTTAAGTTCCTCGTCGCTCGCTCCAGATATTCTAACTTCTATGGTCGATCCCGGCATGTTTATTTCGAGCAGGTTGGCTGTCCCGTATCCGCCGACAAACCTACGGTCGAACTCACTTTGCAGATGATACAGGAAATCCGCTCGTGTTTCAAACCTAGTATCCTTTGAAAGGTCGAAGGCTGCAAGAATCTGTCCGTTGTTCTCACTCGGCATGATAAAATCTGCTGTCATATAGAACCTTGGTAGCCCGCCCCCCACTGCACTTGTAAGTGTCGTGATTTCGGGTTGGTCCCTCAAGATGGATTCTGCGAGCAGAACCAGTTCTTTCGTACTTTCTATGTCACCGATAATCTCATTGGATATGTTCACATAGACGATGTCCTTGTCCACATAAGGGAACAGGCGCATGTCCACTGAAGTGATAAAGGTATAAATCGCTCCGATAAGCACAAGCATCACCAGAAACAGGCTGAACAAAGGTCTTTTCAAGTTGTTTTCCAACAGGTTCGTATAAAACTTGCTGACAACCGACAATATGTCATGCTTCACATGCCTTTCTTTGAGTGCCATACTTGCAAGTGAAGGAGTAACAAGCATCGCCACCACATAGGATGCGACAAGCGTCACAATAACGACAAGGGGCAAGGACTCTATGAACTCACCCGCCTCACCCGGCAGGCTCATCAGTGGCATGAAGGCTGCAACTGTCGTAAGCGTCGAAGTAAGCACAGGAATCGACTGCTCTTTCGCTCCTAAATAAGAAGCTTTTACCTTATTCATCCCATCGTTGATATGGACCTGAATCGCATCGCTTATTACGATCGCATTGTCGACAAGTATTCCTAGTGAAATGATCAGTGCGGAAATGGACACTTGCTGAACATCCACAGACAAGAACTGCATCGTGGCGAATGTCATTGCAAGTGACAAGGGGATTGCGACTGACACTACAATCGCGTTTCTAAATCCCATTCCAATAAAGATCACAAGTACGACAAAAAGAACACCCTGAAGAAGGTTCATGATAAAGTCATTGACTGAGTTCGCCACGTCTTCGGGCTGAAACAGTACTTCTTCAAAGATCAAGCCTTCAGGGAACTTCACTTTTAAACGGTCGATGGAGGCTCTGACCTCTTTTCCGATGAGTACCACATTTTCGTCATCATCAAATTGAGCCGTCACAAGCACCGCATTTCTTGAATCCTTCAGGTAATAAAGGGAACCCTCGTCATAGGAAAATTCAACTTTTGCAACATCCTTCAACCTGACAGCAGCACCGGTCTCTGCAGATATGCTTACTATCAGATTTTCCACATCGCCGATCGACGAGATGCTTTTAGGAACCGCTACGTTGATTTTACCCGCAGGGGTGTTGATTGACCCGGGAGGAATGACCACGTTTTGAGCTCTTATGACATTATAGATATCCTCGATACTGATCCCCAATTTATAGATGGAGGCTTCATTGACGGTCACTTCGATCCTTTGGATCTGTTCACCCTCGATTTCGACGCGCTTTACACCATCAAGACCGGACAGTTCATCCTTAACCTCTTTTGCAAACTGCGACAAACGGGACTGGTCATATGTGTCACTCGATAGTGAGATGATAACCCCTGCCGAGTAGGTCATATCCGTATCCACATCAAACGGCATCGCTCCATCAGGCATTTCGGGCGAGAGACGCTCCAAACCTACCCTTAGCTTATCCCACTGTTCATCGTAATCCACCGTGTGAGTCAACATTCCTATCACAATCGACACATTGTCTTGAGAATAGGATCTGATAGTTTCAACCCCATCAAGGGCTGCTATCTCGTCTTCCACTTTTTTTGTAACCTGTTCTTCGACGGTTTTTGCAGATGCTCCTGGATAGACGGTTATGATTTGAACCGCCGGGCTTGACGTGTCTGGATTTTCTTGTCGTGGAAGGTAGTAGTATGCATAGAACCCGTATAAGATGACAAGCACAGATAGTAATATGGTGACCTTTCTTTCCTTTACCGCTAACGCAATCAGCCTACTCATCTTCTTCACCTACGATATGGACCTTGTATCCGTCAGATAGGGTATTTGTCCCTCCGACTACAAGTGTTTCACCGCTGCTAAGACCTTCAACCAATACTTTGTCCTTGTATAAAGAAAGTAAGGTGATGTCTCTTCGCATCGCCCTGTCATTTTCTACTACATACACATAGTCTCTACCATCATTCAAGATATGAGACATGTAAATCCATATTCCCTCTTGTTTTTCAGATGCTAGAACCACAGTCACTACCTCTCCTAGAAGAAGGGAGCTACCCTTGTTCACATCGATTTCTATCGCATAGGTTCTTGAGACTTCATCCGGCATCATATCGATTTGTCCGATACTGCCTGTGAAGGTCTCACTGCCTGAAAGGACTTCAACGGAATCGCCAATCTTGAGTTTCTTCACATCCCTAGAGGTCAATCCCACTTTCACGATCGTATCATGGCCTCTTACAAGCACCACAGGATACCCCGCAGAGACAAGTTCTCCAGATTTATTGAAGACCTCAAGCACGAGTCCGTCCATATCAGACACAAGGACGGTATCCTCGACAGTATCTTCACTGTACTGAGTCTGTAGTGACGCCTGGTTGTAATTGGCTTGAGCCTGCGACAGCTCCCTACCAGCGATGTCGTATCTGAACTGGATATCCTCAAGCTGCTGTTTTGAACCGGCCCCGACCTCCACTAACGCTTTCGTGTCAGAAAGAAGCTCCCCGTAATAGTTATAGGCTTCCTTGGCTTTTTCAAGTTCCTGAAGCGCAGCCCTTTTTTGCTGGTAAGACGAATCCGAAGCGATCGTCTGCTTATCTGAATTAAGCACCGCTAAAATCTGACCTGCAATGATTTCATCACCTACGCCAACTTCAACCCGATCAATCGTACCTCCTGCTAGAAATGCGTATTTCTTAATTTCTGCAGGTTCGACATATCCCATATACGTCAGTTCTACAGGGTTGGTAGTGGTCTTTAGCGTCTCAACCGTCACGGGCTTTTCTTTTACTACCACTTCTATCATTTTTGACTGGCATCCCGAAATCAATAAAGTCAGGATGAATATAAAACATAATAGTATTTTTTTCATGTCGTCACCTACTCTCTCATTGTCATATAGGACATAAATACCTGTAACCGGCTACTGGTCGTATCGATATCTTCGTGGTCCGCTAGGATCGCCTCGACCCCCTTAATAAGGGCAATAGCGGCATACTCACCCGAACCGTTGAGTTTAAGCCCTAATTCAAGACTCCTACCGACCCACGAAATCAAATCAAAAACATGGGGATGGTGCCTTAGCTTATCCGCCGACTGCAAGAGGATCATCAGATCGGTCATATGCTTATCCAGCAGCGTCGGTACCAGACGGTTCAGACCTTCAAGAATCCTCTTGGCTGTCATCCGTTGTTCCTCAGTAGTAGCGCTCCCGTCAAGTTCTGTATGGAAGCCGACCTTTCCCGCGCTTCCTTCAAGCAGAACGCCGTTTATCGCTGAAATCACATCACTGATTATCGCATCATACATCGCTTCCTTATTGTCGAAGTACCTATACAAGTTTCCGACCGTCACTCCAGCTCCTTTTGCAATTTGTCTCATGGAGCTCGATTCAAATCCTTCAACGACAAAAACCTCACGCGCTGCATCGAGTATGTTGAGTCTTATTTCATCCTTCAGCACTTGAGCCATAAGTACCTCCTTTTTATATAATAAACATGCGTTCATTATATACCCAAAATTAAATTGCTTACACAAAAGTAAACAATTGTTCATTTTTAAATTTACACTGTTCTCTTCAAGAAGTCAATGCTCATTTTTTATTAATAGGGCACAAGTATGTGGTATAATGATAACCTAAAATAAAGAAAGAGAGTGTATGTAGATGTTTAGAACAATTGTTTGGTTTACTTATTTTTGGCTTTATCAGCTGGTAAAACTACCAGAGTTTCTCTGGCTTAAGACACAAGAAGAATCAAAGCAGCATGAGGTCGCTGTAAAAAACGCGTCTTCATGGGCTAAAAGCCTATTACGTCTTGCAGGATGTAAAACTGAAATTACGGGTCTTGAACATATTCCTATTGAGGGTGCGGCACTTTATGTATCCAACCACCAAGGCGCCTTTGACATTCCACTGATGCTCGCCAACATCGACAGACCTTTCGGGTTTATCGCAAAAGAGGAGCTCGCAAAGCTGCCCTTTGTCAGCAGCTGGATGAGGTACCTTCAATGCGTGTTTATCACAAGAGGCAATCCTAGAGAAGCGATTAAAGCCATCAACGGCGGAGTAAAACTGCTAAAGGACGGTCACTCGCTACTTGTATTCCCAGAAGGAACAAGAAGCAGGGACGGTCAGTTGCTCGCATTCAAGCCAGGCAGTCTCAAGCTTGCTACAAAATCGGGCGCTCCTATCATTCCAATTACGATCAGCGGTTCAATTCATCTGATGAAAAAAGATAGTCTGATCATCCAACCGGCCACTGTGAAAATCACCATTCATCCGCCTGTCTTGATGACGGATGAATTTAAAAACGACACGGCTCAGCTAGCTACACTTGTCGAGTCTACGATCGCATCGGCACTATAAATCATTTCATATAAAGGCGGACAGTTCATTTTGGCTGTCCGCTTTTGCTTTGTAAAAGTATAAAGTCAACTAGAATCCAATTTGAAGCACGTCCAAAAACGACAAATTCGTATCAAATCATATCTATGCTTTTCAAAACATATTAAACTCTATATAATTAGCTATGCATGGCAAAAGGAGGTTTAGCCTAATGAGCGAAATGAACAATATCAATGAACCTTGGGCAGGAACAAAAGAGATAGCAGAACATTTGGGCGTTACAAAGGATACGGTTCACAAATGGATAAAAGCTGAATCGATACCATGTAGCAGGGTCGGAAAACTGTGGAAGTTTAAGAAATCAGAAGTCGACGCTTGGATCAAATCAGGCGGAGCCGCGGATGATAAATATACGATTGAAACACCAGAAGCGCACAGTGCGCGATAGCGGATAGTATGGAGGAAAAAATGACTGAATTATTAGCGCCAGCAGGAAGTATGGAAGCTCTGAAAGCTGCAATTTCCAACGGTTGTGATGCGATATACTTAGGAATGCAAAAATTTGGCGCACGTGCATACTCATCCAATTTCGACTTGGAGTCGTTGAAAGAGGCTGTTGAGTATGCGCACCTGAGAAATGTTAAGATCTTTGTTACAATGAATACCATCGTTTTCGAAATCGAACTGGATGAGATGAAAGAACAGATTCAAAACTTAAATGAAATCGGTGTTGATGGCATTATCGTCGCAGACCTTGCCGCTTTCGATTTTGTCAGCAAAAACTTTCTTGATATGGAAGTACACTGTTCCACACAAATGGGCATAGACGATCTGGACGGGACTTTGCTATTTAAAGAACTTGGTGCCAATAGAGTGGTTCTATCCCGTGAGGTAGATGTTGAAAAAGTAAAAGAAATCAGAAAAATCGCCAAAATCCCTTTAGAAATATTTGTTCACGGTGCCTTATGTGTATCCTATTCAGGAAACTGCCTGATGTCCGGATTAATCGGCTATCGCAGCGGAAATCGCGGTAGATGTGTCGGTTCATGCCGTAAAGAGTATGAACTTATTGACACGACAACGGATACAGTTTTATCGAAAAACTACATCCTATCACCTAAGGATCTGAACACCATCGATCATATTGAAGAGTTGAGGGAAATCGACTCCTTAAAAATTGAAGGTCGCATGAAAGAATCTGCCTATGTCGCTAATGCCGTATCAAACTATCGCAAGGCCTTAGATCGTAAAATAACCGAAGTAGATAAGGAAAATCTTAGCAAGACATTCAATAGGACATTCACCAAAGGCTATTTGTTTAACGAGGCAAAAAAAGACCTTACTAATATTGAGAGGCCTAACAATTTCGGCTTTGAAATCGGTAGAATCAGCAAGTGTGTCAAGGATACCTATGAAATAACACTCACGCGTACTTTAAACCAAAACGATATCATCAGAATCAGCCATGACAACGAGGATATCGTCTTAACCGTAGCAAAACTGTACGATAAGGATGATAATTTAATCAATAAAGCAGAAACTGTCTGCTATATAAAAATCAAAGAAAAGTTGTCTAGGGGCGATGTTGTCTATATCACAAAGGATTATGCCTATTACAAAGAGTTGGAACAGTCACTGGAGAACGAGTTTAGGCGTTTTAAGCTCGATATCAGCGTATATGCCTATCCAGATTCAAGTCTGATCATCAATGCGGACGGCATAGGGTTCAGCTATTATTATGAAAGCGGAGAAACGCTAAGTGAAGCAATCAATAACCCAACGACCAAAGAACAGGTAATCAAACAGTTCTCAAGATTGAACGATACCATCTTCGACCTTGGGCGTGTCGATTTTGAAGCCTACAATGTGTATATTCCTGCCAAACTCTTAAATGCGGCAAGAAGAGAAATTGTTCAGGGCCTGTATGACTTAAAACACAACAGTCAAAAGAAAAGAACCAAGGCTTTGAAATTAAAAGAAAAAATAAGCTTTGCTCCACAAAAGCCCTACCTTACAGCCACGGTAACAACAAAAGAGCAATATGACGCTTGCATGAGCTTTGGCATTAAGGAAGTCTATTTTGAAAACGTCGTTAGAAGAAACCAGAACGAGTATAAGGAAAAGGAAGGCCAGCTGCTTATCGGAGGCTACGGTGGAATTCACCACTACAGACAAATCAATCCTTTTATAACGGACTATTCTCTAAATGTCGTCAATTCCGAAAGCTGTTATGAACTCTATAAATTAGGTGCTAAACGGGTGACCTTGTCTTATGAACTCAATAAGAGACAGATCGACGATTTAGTTGTTGCCTATCAGGAAAAAAACGGCGGCTATCCTGCTCTTGAAATGATTGTATATGGCAAGGCTCCCTTGCTGTTTACAAAATATTGCCCGCTAGAAAAAATGAATCAATGCGGAAGCTGCAAAACGAAGGCCTATGAGCTAAAAGATGACCACGGAAGCTTCCCAATCCTTTGTCATGAGGATTGTTCAACGACGATCCTTAATGGTAAGACACTTAATCTTCTAGATGAACTTCAAAGCATAAAGGCTGTCGAAGCATTTAGATTAAACTTTACCGTCGAGTCAAAAGACGAGGTGATGAAAACGCTTAAGAATGCCCTTGGCAAACTAAACGGTACAGTGGATGAATCTGTCTTTAATCAAGAAACAGACACAAGAGGACATTTCAATAAGGAAATCATGTAGGAATAATCAAAAGCGCTTCATTGGGTTGATCACCCCAATGAAGCGCTTTTCTTCTGTTCAGTTTTCCTGAGAGTTTGTTTTTGTACCTAATTTCAATACCAGCATCGCTATTCCTAAAAAGACAAATAACATGGTCATGCCAAAATAATCAGCAATCGCCCCACAGAGCGGACCTAAGATGATCATACTGAGCGCGCTAATCTGACTTTCTACAGAAAGTGCTGTCGCGCGTTCTTTCTTCTTCATAAAATGGCTGGCCGTGACTAAGAACAAAGGCCTTCTTACGTCTTTGATGATGTAGATGAAGAAAAATCCTCCGATCACCAGCACCATGCTGTTTAGTCTAAGTCCCAATGCCACTACAAACAACATGATAATCATCGCACTCAGTAGATCGTCGAATCGATGCTGGGCCTCCTTGTCGCTCACCCACTTATGCAGATTCTTTGAAGCATAGGCGCTGACTAGATTGAAGATGCCATAGACCAGTCCAAGCACAATTTTTACCGTATCGTCCGCCGATTGACTCATCAGAAATACTATTCCTGTAGACAGGATCACCCCCTGAAGGATCGGCTGTATGTAATGTTTGATCGTCTTAAAGAGACCTGTGAACACTGCAGAGTTGATAAGGACATCACGCAGGTTCCTTTGATTTAAAATACTCTTCACCGTGGACCGTCCACTCCTAAAAAAGTCGCTCAGATGCATCGTCTTGTGAGTCGCCTCATCCAGCGAATGCGGATAGCTCCAAATCAGGATAAAATCGATGATGAAGGGAATCACTGAAAATAGAAAAATAAGTTTGAGTGAAGGCAGGTAAAGTGCCAGAACAATCGCAAGCATCGCAGAAACCGATGATCCGACCAGGGAAAACGACCTGGTTCGTCCATAGACCTTTGTCTTATAGTTCTGCCACCCCTTCTGTTCGAGATAACTTAAGATCATTGCCTTATGCGTACCGGACCTGAAGGCCTCACCCAGTCCGTAAAAGAACATGGCCAAAAGATAGATGAAAACACTCTTGCCGATAAATAGGCCTATAAATGAGATGATGTAAAAGACAAAGCACATCATCAGTTCTTTCTTCTTGCCAAAATAGTCCGCAATGATTCCCGACGGAACTTCAAAAATATAGGTGGTTGCCTCTCTTACTGCGAACAGGTATCCAATGCTTAAAAGTGACATTCCATCTCCAAGCAGGTACAAAAGCAGATAAGGTTCAAAAAACTTAAGGTTCTTTAAAAAACCATACCAGCTGAATTTCTTAATTTGATTGTCTTTTTTTATCAATGCCTCAATCGTCATCCTCATTCCTCCTCACAACCAGTATATCTTATTATAATGAAAACGACACCAATAATAATTGACAATCATTATCATTTGGGTTATAATAAAGTCAGAATATTATGAAAATACAAGGAGGTTAACGTGGAAAAGAATATGGAACTTTTAAAACGAAAGATTGCCCATTCCGATACGGAAGCTTGGGCAAATGTAGACCACTATAAAGATGAGTCACACGTTTCCGTTCCGAGTGAGGAATCAGTGGAGAATCAAATGGATTGGTTACATGTAAATGAGAAGTAAGACAAATAAAAAGTGGCGTTCCGTTAAGGATAGCCACTTTTGTTTTGCATATTTTCCCGGTAGTTGAAGGGGGTTAACTACCGGGATAGTCGTCTCTTTAATAGGGGGGAGTTGGAGACTCATCTTTGATGATGTAAGTTAATCATACTGTGAATACTTGTCCAAGCTATGAATAATCTATGAACATTTGTAACGATTCGGTGAACACCCCTATTCGATCGGTTCGTTATTATATTGGTGCATCACCATGGTGTGGTAGTGGCCTTTTTTTTCCATCAACTCCGCATGGTCGCCTACTTCGATGATCTCCCCCTTATCGATTACCATGATCGTGTCCGCGTCTCTTATTGTACTGAGTCGATGGGCGATGATAAAGCTTGTTCTCCCCTTCATCAGTCGAAGCATTCCTTGTTGAATTATTTTCTCAGTTCTCGTGTCCACGTTGCTGGTCGCCTCGTCAAGAATAAGAATTCTTGGATTGGCCGCGATCGCCCTAGCTATCGTGATCAGCTGACGTTCTCCCTGACTCAGGTTCATGCCGCCGCTAGTCAGCTGCGTCTCATACTTTAGCGGCAACTTATTGATGAAATGATCCGCGCACGATTGCTCAGCCGCTAAGACGACATCTTCCATCGTTGCAGCCATGTTTCCATAGCATATGTTTTCTTTGACTGTGCCTGCAAAGAGGTAGGCATCCTGCAAGACGATTCCAAAGGCCTGATATAGACTTTCCTTACTATAGTTTTTTATTGACGTGTTACCGATTTTTATATCTCCGCTCTGGGCTTCATAAAACCTAGCAAGCAGGTTCACCACTGTGGTTTTACCGGCACCTGTCGGCCCGACAAGGGCTATCTTCTTTCCTGGAGGCACTTTGAAGGACATTCCCTTCAGTACCGCCTTGTCCTTATCGTAGCCAAAAGAGACATTCTCGAAAACGACATCCAGTGACGCATCCAAATCAAGCGTCTCCCCTTCCTCACTTTGCTCTTCAAGCTCATCCAAAAGCTCAATCAATCGCTCACCGCCAGCAAGGGCCTGCTGTATCGTACTGTATACACTGGCTATCTCGTTGAGGGGTCTGATAAACTGTCTTGAATAAGTGATAAAACTTGCGACAATTCCGATAGTCGTCACACCCTTTATCACTAGCGCCCCACCTGCAAGGGCGATGATGGCAAAGCTCAGATTTGTAATGACGTTCATCATCGGCATCAAAAATCCGACGGTAATCTGCGCTTTCATGCCTACATCCATTAATCGTTTGCTAGTGGCTGTAAACTCTTCGAGTATCTGGTCAGAGCGGTTAAAGGACTGTATGAGCTGAAGTCCCCCCACCGATTCCTCCACTATGCCGGTCATTTTCCCAAGCTCGACAGCTCGCTTTTTGAAGAGCGGTCTTGCGAACTTGGCGATGGATCTTGTCAAAATGAAAATCAGCGGTGTGACAGTCAGTGCCGCAAGGCTCAGCTGCCAACTCAAGATAAACATCATGGTAAGGGATCCTGTCACCGTCAGCGACGCTGCGACCAGCTGTGATAAGGATTCGGTTATCGTGGTGCTCACACTGTCGACATCGTTTGTAAAACGGCTCATGATATCACCATGGGCGTGTGTGTCAAAGTACTGGATCGGCAGCTTGGATAGCTTATTCATCAAATCCGTTCTCAAGGTCTTGATCATTCTCTGAGAAACTCCGGCGACCATGCGACCCTGGCTCCAAAGAAACAAGGCCGAACACACATAGACTGCAAGCAGAGTTAAAAGAATGCCAAAGGATAAATCAATTTTACTTGCTGTCAAAGACCTATCCACCTGATCGATCCATTTTCCAATCAGATAAGGCGCACACAAACCGAGCAAGGTTTGTGCAACCACAGCAATTCCTAAAAGAGACAGTATCTTTTTCTCCCCTTTAAAATAGCTCCATAATCTTTTAACCACCTGTTTTAGGTTTTTAGGCTTACTGGTACCAGAATACCGGTCGCTGAACCGACCTCTTCTCATTCCTAAATTCGTTTCCACCGGTTTCTTTTCTTGCGTCATCTTCGCACCTCGCTTCCAAGTTGAGATGCATAGATTTCTGTATAGATGGTCGACCTGCCCATCAGCTCCTCGTGTGTTCCCATCGACTCCAGTTTTCCATCATTAAGAACGATAATCTTATCAAGGTCCATCACCGAGGAAATCCTCTGTGCGACGATGATCGTCGTCATCTTCTCAAATGTCGTCTTCAGTTGTGCTTTCAATTTATTTTCGGTAATCACATCAATGGCACTCGTACTGTCATCAAGTATTAGAATCTTAGGTTTTTTGACCAGTGCCCTTGCAATAGCGAGCCTCTGTTTCTGTCCTCCGCTGACGTTCACACCCCCGCGACCGATTTTGGCGTCATATCCGCCCGGCATCCCTTCAATAAATCCGTCGGCACATGCGATTTGCGCATACAGCCTGATTTCATCTTCACCGGCCATTTGATTTCCCCATCTTATGTTGTCCATGATCGTACCTGTGAAGAGATTGTTTTTTTGAGGTACCACACCGATGAACTTACGCAGGTGCATCAGCTGATGATCCTTAATCGGTTGACCGTCTATCGAGATGGTTCCCGAAAGCGTGTCATAATGCCTGAGTATCAGATTGACCAGTGTCGTTTTGCCTGATCCGGTCGATCCGATGATTCCAACTTTTTCACCTGGCTCAATACGAAAACTGATATCATCAAGAGCAAGCGCCCCTTTTCCGTACGAATAACTTACCTTTTCAAATGCGATCGCACCTTTGATATCAAGCTCAACACCGCTTTTTCTGTTGTCGATGTCCGGTTTATCAAGGAGCAGTTCGACGATTCTTTCCGAGGAAGCTTTGGCCCGTACAAACATGACGAACACGCGGGCAAGTACCATCAGTGCAAAAAGAAACTGCATCAAATAGTGTATGACCGCCATGATATCACCAAGACCGAGCACTCCTATCTGAACCCAATATGCCCCTCGCCACAAGACAAATACCATGGCCAGGTTGACAAACAGGGTCATCATGGGTGGAAAAACCGCAATTGTCCTATAGGTGGTGGCGCTAAGGTCTGTTAAACGGACATTGTCCTTTTCAAACTGCTCAAACTCATATCCAAAACGGTTGAAGGCTTTTACCACACGTATCCCGGCCAGCAGCGACTGAATCCTATGATTGAGCGCATCGAGCGCCGATTGGATCTTACTGAACATCGGATACCCGTAGTTCATATTCATCACGATCGCCATCACGATCAAAGGCAATAGCACCGCATAGACATAGCCGAATGCGGGATAGAGTCTAATCGACATGACGATGCTTCCGATTCCGATAAGCGGCGCTTTTAAAAAGATACGCATGACACCCTGTACAAAATGCTGTACCTGAACCACATCATTGCTGATTCTGGTGATCAGACTTCCTTCGTCATAACTGTCGATGTTCTTTTGGGAAAGCTTAAGCAGACGCGAAAAGAGGTCCACTCTAAGTTCGGCGCCAAAATGATAAGAGACATGGCTTGCGATGATGTTTCTCATCGTCGCATTGATCGCACCGAAAAGTGCCACACCGATCATCACAGCCCCGTACTTGAGCACCTTATCAAGATCTTGATACCTTACACCCTCGTTGATCACGACTGCCAGAAGTGTCGGTTGCAGCACATCGCAAAATGCTTCAATACTTAAAAAAAGTATTGCGAAAAAGCCCTTGATACCATACTTCTTTATGTAAGTTTTATAATGTTTCATCGCTTCACCTCTTAACTTCTATTATACAAAAGCAAATTGAGCATGACTACAAACTTTTAGTTGACTGATGAAGCACGTTTAACAAGTGTAAAAAAAAGGTATACATGTTCTATACTACAACTTTTCGCCTATTCAGGGACAATAGTCTCATGAAAAACAACTTTTGCTCTGATACACTAGTGATTATAGATATATAGGAGGCTTTATGACTAAAAAAACCGCAGTAATCGCAGGTGGTGGAGTAGCAGGACTGACCGCGGCAATTGAACTTCTTACCACTACAGATATTGAACCGATTATCTTTGAAATGACAGATTCCATAGGAGGAATCTCGAAAACAATCAATTATAAAGGCAACAGAATGGATATCGGCGGTCATCGCTTTTTCTCTAAATCCGACCGGATCATGAACTGGTGGGAACAGATCTTACCCGCTGATGAAGCACGTGATTCAATTGACGACAAGATCATGCTTGTCCGACACAGAATCTCAAGAATCTACTACCTGAAAAAGTTCTTTGACTATCCTATCAAGTTGAATTGGAACACCATACGTAATCTTGGACTTCTTCGCATGATTAAAATTGGTTTCAGTTATCTAAAAAGCATGGTGATGCCCATTAAGCCAGAAGAATCACTTGAAGACTTTTTTATCAATCGTTTCGGCAAGGAGCTCTATCAAACCTTCTTCATGGACTATACAGAAAAAGTATGGGGGGTTCCCTGTTCACAGATAAAACCGGAATGGGGTGCGCAGCGTATCAAAGGAATCTCCATCAAAGAGGTTATAAAACACGCGCTCAAATCAATTTTCATCAAACAGTCCAACTCCGATATCAACCAAAAGGATACCGAAACCAGTCTGATCGGTCAGTTCCTCTACCCAAAATACGGAGTGGGACAGATGTGGGACGAAGTCGGTCAACGGGTTACAGCCCTTGGCGGTACCATCCATCTGAACAGTAAGGTCGAAAAGCTCGTGATGGAAAATGATATCGCACGAAGCGTGCACGTAAGGAATCAGCTGACAAACGAGGTTGAAGTCATCGATTGTGATTATTTCTTATCTACCATGCCGATAAAGGATCTTGTGCAGGCCATGGGTTCCGGTGTTCCAGATGAGGTGCACAAGATCGCATGCTCGCTTTCCTACCGTGATTTCATTTCTGTGGGAGTACTGCTTTCAAATTTCAGCCTCGGAAACACGGGTGAGAACAAGGAATCCTATAAAATTCCTGATAACTGGATTTATGTGCAGGAGAATAGCGTCAAGATGGGTAGAATTCAAATATTCAACAACTGGAGCCCTTACATGGTGTTAAATCAAGATAATATCTGGATCGGACTCGAGTATTTCTGCGATGAGGACGATGAGTTCTGGTCGCTTTCAGACAAAGAAATCTCCTCTTTCGCAGTAGGTGAACTGCTATCGATGCACGCGATTGATAAGTCCGATGTCCTCGACAGCACGGTAGTAAGAATGCCCAAGGCATATCCATCCTATATCGGCGCTTATGACGACTTCGACTGCGTCAAGGCCTATTTGGACAAAATGGAAAACCTCTACCTGATGGGCAGAAACGGTATGCACCGCTATAACAACATGGACCATTCCATGTTGACGGCACTTGAAGTGATAGACAACATACGTACAGGCCGAACCGACAAGAGTAACATATGGCAAGTGAATGCTGAAAACGAATATCACGAAGAGAAAAAGGAAGAGTGATCAAGTCATGGTCGATACGCATAAAAACAAAATCAAGCTTCTGATTACGATCACACTCTTATTGGTGATTCAGTTCACTGTGTATAATTACGGCGCCCTGTCCCGCGGCTTGGACATATTGGGGACTGATCCTTTCACTAGACTAGTGCGTGTACAAGAATTGTACGAATCTGGAGACTGGTTTGACACGACATCCGATCGAAGTAACTATCCGTTTGGCGAGCAATCCCACTGGTCGCGTGCGCTTGATATCCTTCTGCTGCTTCCGGCGCTTCTTCTCAGTCCTTTTTTAGGATTCACATCCGCGCTTGAACTGGTCGGCATTTGGCTCAGTCCCCTATTGGGCTGCGTGGCGATTATTCTGCTTTTTTACTATAGCAAATTTGTGATCACAGAGGATTCGCGCTATCTTTTGCTACTCATTTTCTTAACACAACCTATGATTTTGGATGTGTTCAAGTTCGGAAGACCAGATCACCATAGCTTGCTGATGCTAACCTTTCTATTGACCATAGGGCTGACGCTCAAGCGTTTTTCTTGCACCCCATCTCGGTCATTATTGATTTTCGTTGGGGTGGCTCTTGCTGTAAGCATGTGGATCAGCGTGGAGTCCATCGTCCTAATCGCTATCGTCGCAATAGCAAGTGGCGTATCATGGATACTGAAGCGGGATGGACAACTAAGGGAACTGATCGTCATCTGTTCCTCCTTGACTTTGTTCTCACTCCTGTTTCTGCTCTCAGAAACTCGCATGGCAAGTCTCTTTGATACGGTATATGATAAGCTGTCGATTGTTCATATTCTCTTGTTTTCTCTTTTGACACTGGTGCTCTTTCTTACGCTTCTTATAGGGGACAAGTTCAAATCAGATACCAAGCTGACCCGTTTTTCAACACTTTTGACACTGGGACTTATTAGCTTGGCTGTAATGTATCTTCTCTACCCCGCATTTTTCAAAGGACCTTTCGCCGATGTCAATCCGGCAATAAAAACGATCTGGCTCGATCATGTTTCCGAAGTACAGCCTTTAGTCTCCTTTACGGTCAAGGGGCTTGGCAGATTACTGATCTATTTGGGACTCCCATTCCTAGGCATCCTCCATTTGGTCGCTGAAAACCTAAAAACCAAAATGATGCAGCCCAAGTACTTGTTTTTGCTTGTGGGTTCCATCGTCTACTTCCTGCTGTCGCTTTATCAGATTCGTTGGGCCAGCTATGCCATCTTCATCACGATCCTACCGCTTACCCAGCTTTTAAAGGAAACCTTAGTTAGGATTCCTCAAAGGATCAAGGGCTTCTATCAGATCTTGCTTAGAAATATGACAATCCTTGTATTCCTTTTCCTGTTTACATTTACAGGACTGATTCTGATGATCGATGAAGAATCCAGTCAGCAAGCCTTAAAAGAGAATAAGCTTAGGCTTTTCTGCGACTGGCTGGCTAGTGATGGGACTAGCTATACAAGTGAAAAGACGATACTTTCCTTCCTCGACTTTTCACCAGAAATCTTATACCGCACAAGGCTTAATGTTATCGCCACTCCCTACCATAGAAACGATGAGGGAATACTGTATGCCTATGGGATGCTCAGCTCTACAACACAGCTTGAGCGCGATACCTTGCTTGAACAGCGCAGTGTCGACTTTCTTCTCATCGTTCAAGATTCAAATGAGAAGTACTTTTATCAAAATGATCAAAATGCGCGTACTCTCTACCAGGATTTACTTGACGATAAAATCCCTGACTGGCTGTCTCCTATCCCTTTACCTAATGAGTTGGGTGAATTCAAGTTCTTTCGGATAGACTAGCCACTACCTGACGAGGAAGTAAACATGTTAAGATACCTAATCGAAAAAAAACTGCTTTATTCCATGTTGACTCTTTTTCTTGCGGTCAAATTCACTGTTTTTGAGTATTATTTCTTAGTGGAAGAATTGTCCGCAAGATATGATTTTATCAGTTATCTCCGACTTCAGTTTCCAATATTCACCGTCTATAAGCTATCGCTGCTCCTTATCACAGTTTCCGTCGTGTATGTCATGGACCTAAGAAAAGGGGTAATCTACTTGACGGGCATCAATCTGCTCAATTCGCTTTTGATCGGATCATTTTCCTTCTACATCAGGGCGTTTCATAAATTACCGTCATTCACTTCCCTTTTGTCGATCCCCGATCTATTGACTGTGCGTACTTCTGTGTTGTTCATGTTTGAACTTAAGTACCTCCTGCTCTTCATCGATATTCTCTTTTTCATCTGGATCGCATTTAAAATACCTACCTCAGTCAGCTACCGAAAAAAATGGGACTTGTTCGTACTGTATCTGCTTGTAGGACTGTCTATAGTCTTATTCATCCCCTATAGATTGGTTTCTTACGCCAACGATCTCGGTGACCCTGCCTATCATTTTTACCATTCCGATCCCCTAATGGCGATTCAAAACCATTCCCATGTGACCTATGGCATAAAGATGATTTATGATGGCCTTTCCCATCGAAACCGAATCGAGCTGACAGAAGATGAAAGGGGCGAAATCGCGGCTTGGTTTGAAAAGAGAAACAACCTCTTGGAAGTGAAGGCTCGTAGGGATGAGTCCAGGGACACACCTAAAAATGTTATTCTGATACAAGTGGAGTCTTTGGAATCCCAACTGATCGGCAAATCCGTCGCCGGCCGACAAATAATGCCTTTCATGAATCATTTGGTAAGCGAATCGCTTTACTTCCCTAATATCTATGAGCAGGTAATGGAGGGCAACAGCTCTGATACCGAATTTCTTGTGAATACAGCCCTCTATCCAAGCGAAAATGGCGTCACCTTTTACCAGTTCGCACAGCGATATTTCGATCATTCCCTAGCAAACATCCTAAAGGATTACGGTTACCATAGCGTAGTCGCCCACGGCGACAGAAAATCATTTTGGAACCGCAATAACGTTTATCCCGGTTTGGGTTATGATGAGTTCTGGGGGATCGAGGACTATGATTCTGACGATCTGATTGAAAGTTCAAGCGTCATCGGGTTAGGTTTAAGCGATAAGTCCTTCTTCACACAATCAGCGGAAAAGATGAAAGAGTTCGATACTCCATATCTTCTTTCCCTGATCACTTTGACAACCCACTCCCCCTTCAAACTACCAGAAGAAGACCTTGTTGAGGAGTTTCCTGAAATAGATGATAGGGCTGTACGTGCTTACGTAGAAAGCTTTTCTTATTTTGACCGCTGCATCGCCTCCTTTTTTGACACCCTTGGCGAATCGGACTTGCTTGAGGATACGATAGTCGTTATTTTCGGTGATCACCAAGGAATCAATAAATATTACACGCCATCCGATGAATGGAAAAACGGTCTGAGAATACCGCTTATCATTTATGATGGAGGCACTTCGATAGGCACCAGTGAAATCGCTGGCGGTCAGATCGATATCATGCCTACTCTCCTTGATCTGCTTGATATAGACATCAGCAGAGAGCCTTTAGTCGGCAAATCCTTGTTGTCACTTGAGCACGGTTACGTTTTTTCAAACGGTACCCTGATCAACGACGGCGTATCTGATGAACTGATCACGCTTGAAGTTGAAGGGCTTGAGATCTCTAAGAAGTTGCTCAAGAGTTTGACGCCTTATGAAGAAAACTGAACACCAGTTGGATTCGATTTACCGGTTGCCTGTCTTGATAGAATGTAAAACCAGCTATATACTGAATAAGGGCACCTATGAAATCAACCAGTGGAACGGAGAACATATGATAAAACACATTCATGGAAACACCTACCAGACAAATCTAGGTATCAATGTCATGCTCTACAGATTAAATGAAAAGGAATGGCTTATGGTAGATGCGGGTTATGACTTGGACAAAGCGAAACAACTCGTCAGACACCTCCAGCAGGACGATCAAAAAATCAGCCATCTGATTTTGACTCATGCCCATAGCGACCATTGTGCCGCAGCCGGTTTCATAAAGAAGTCCTTCGATACCCTTCTCTACGCGTCGGATATCGAACGGCAATTCATTGAACATCCGCACCTGATGGGTTTATTCGTAAATCCGAGTTATCCATTTAAGGCGATCCTAGATATCAGACACCGTCCAACGCCTGTGGATCATACATTGACTTCGGATCTTACTATCGACAACATCACATTCAAGTTGGTCGACCTTAAGGGTCATAGTCCAAATATGATTGGAATCATCACTCCTGATGAGGTTTTTTATGTATCGGACGCCTACGTGGGCATAGACTATTTGAACTCGACTAAAATTCTTTACAGTTACGACTTGAAAAGTGATTTTGAGACAAAAGATAATTTGAAGCAAGTCGGCGCATCCTATTATCTGCCTTCACATGGTGAGTTGCACTCCGATCACATTCAGGTGATCGATGAGAATATCACTTACTACAACCGACATTTTCAAATGATTATAAGTATGTTAAGGACACCTCTTACCGCTGACGGCATCATGGAACAGCTTGTGGACCAGATAGGGATCACCACAAACCTAAGCTCGGCTCTAATTACAAGAGGCTGCTTGGCAGGTATGCTAACCTACCTTGTATCAAATGAGAAACTTCAGGTCAGGGTTCACAAGGGAAACCTCTATTATAGCAATTTTAAAAAGACGGAATCTTAATCCGTCTTTTTTCTTATTTCTTATTTGATCCGTTACATTGTTTTGATACTTCCTTTATGGGTAATATATGCATAATATGGAGGTACTTATGCTTGAAACTAAGACAAAACAATATATACTTTCCTTTTCTTTCATTATATTTATTACACTCACTTTCATACTCATACTAAACCATGAACCATGGGCGGATGAAGCCCAGGCATGGCTCTTAAGTCAAGATTTGTCAATCGGTCAGCTGCTATTTCATCAGTTGAGGTACGAAGGCTCGCCGGGTTTATGGCATCTTACGCTGCATGTACTGTCCAGTCAAGATCTGCCCTATCTATCCATGAATCTCATTTCAGGTTTTTTTGGTGTCCTATCTGCATTTCTGATCTACAGATACAGTCCGTTTCCTTTTTATGTGAAAGTCTTACTACCATTCACTTATTTTATCTTTTATCAATACTCTATCGTTGCACGAAGTTACAGCATGATCGTGCCTCTACTATTCACACTTGCCATCTTACACCCTAATCGTCATAGTAAAAGCCTGCAGTATTCCATACTATTGTGTCTCTTAGCGAATGTAAGTCTACACGGTAGTCTGATCTCGCTGGCGCTATTTATGGTATTTCTCTACGAGCTTTTCATGATTAATCATAAAAGTATCACAGCAGTCATCGAACTCCACTGGAAGTCGATTGTCTTATTTTCATTCATGGCATCTTATCTGGTGATTTTTTTATACCCAAGTGATGATGTTATTCTTGGAACGGTTATCAGATTGAATCCATTACGTTCTGTCGTCATTTTACTGCTGAGTCTAGTCGACTCTTTGGGTTCTAACTTATGGTTGATGGTAAGTCGACCAGATACCACTTCGACGATTCAACTGTTAAAAACAGCATTGGGCCTTTGCGCTTCGTTAAACTTTGTTTACTTGTCGATGAGATTCTTTTGGCGAAGTCGCACACTGCACTATTTGCTTTTTCCGTTTTTATTGCTTTATCTGCTATTCACTTTTAAACACGTTCAATTTTGGCATATAGGCATTATAACCGTCCTCTGGATATTTGTGATGTGGATCTCGCTAAACACAAAGCAAAACAGCGTGCCCAATAAGAACGCCGTTTCAATAAAAACCATAAATCTATCCTTTTTTCTTATCATGTCCATTCAGCTGATCTGGTCGTTTAATGCAATCCAATACGATATGGGCAACAGTTACTCTGCCAGCAAGGATATGGCCAACTATATTAAAGAGACCATACCTGCCAACTCAGAACTATATGGTTCATCCTACTATGAAATTTCCTTGCTCCCCTATTTTGAAAGGAATATCTACGCCAATCACAATGAGGGTTCAAATGAAAGATTTTGGTCATGGTCGATCTCACAACCCAGCATGCAGCTCCAAAAAACACCTCAGGTGCCCATTGGATCATACCTTGTGATATCTGACAGAAATCTAGTTGATTACTATGGCAACAGCTATCGTGTAAGCGACTATGACCTAGAGGATTTCATCTTTTTGAAAAAATTCGAAGGAGGGCTCTTTTGGAAGAACGAACCATTAGAGACTGACAATTATTACCTTTTCATCAAATCCTTCTAATGAAGCAAACTAAGTTGCTACTGCACCCTATCCCTGAATGTACGAATGCTTCAATACTATCCATCAACAATAAAAGCGCTTGGTTTCGATAGTCTATCAAAACCAAGCGCTTAAAATTACTCTCCGATCAACTCGCTGATCACCACATCCATCGGATCGATCAGCGGCACGTCTATATGTTCCTGCTTTAACACAATCGGAACTTCTGTGCATCCTGCGATGATCAGTTCGGCACCGCATGCAATCATCTTGTTTGCCGCAATTCTCAAAAGACCAAGCGGCTTCATGCCATGGTTTCCTCTCTTGATTCCTTCTTCTCCATAAATAGCCTGCATCACATTCTCAGCCTGCGTGCTGTCATCGGGATAGATGATCTCAAGTCCGTTAAGGTCCTTGTCGTAGATGGCTGTTTTAACCGTTCCAGTCGTCGACAGTACTCCAATTTTCTTCACTTGCGGGTATTCTGATTTTACATATCTATTAAGGGCCTTGATCGCATGGATGATTCTGAAATCAAGTCCTGCCTGCACCTCGTCAAAAAAGTAATGTGAGGTGATGCATGGAATACACGCGATATCCACACCGGCCTTTTCAAGGGTCTTACCCGTTTCGATGATGTAAGGCACCGGTGATTCTCCCTCACCTAAAATGGCAGCGGTCCTATCCGGTATTTTAGGATTTGAATCGATGATGACCCTAAAATGGTCCTGATCGGTACTCACGCTTGTTCTTTCAATTAGCTTCAAATAGAATCTAGCCGTGGCTTCCGGTCCCATGCCACCTATGATTCCAATTCTCTTATCATTCATATTGGCCTCAGTCCTTTTCAATGCCGCAAACGCGATCTTTTAGAGGAGCGAATAACTGTTCCTGATCAAGGTCGGGTCTTCGCTTAGAAAGTTGCTTTAGTGCGATATGTCCCCCAAAATCCATTCCTTGACATCCTGCAAGCATGAGCACATCACCAGGCTTCACCCTTTCAAGTCCCAGTGCGATCGCATCTGGAAGCTCATCGAACAAAGTCACTTTGATCGAATGCTCTTTCATGATGTGGTTAAACACATCCAGTTCTTCCTGCAATACAACATCCTTCTTATCCACATGGGATACGCTTCTAGTTGCGATGATTTCTTTTAGACCGAGCTTTCCTGCCCAGTTGACGATCATTTCGGCGTTTTCGCGGTTGACGGTCACACCCCTGCTGCCTCTAATGGCGTACACAAGCACCAGATTCTCATAGTGCATGTAGTCCATCGTCTCAAGCGTCACCTGGATATTGCCGGCATTGGCGAAGTGGTCGTCGACGATAATGAAGTCACCTTCATGGATAAATTCAAACCTTCTTTCAACCCCTTTGTAATCCCAAAGACCTTGCTGAATCGATTTGCTGTCTATCCCTGAAACAAGCGCGATCCCTATAGCCGCTAAGGCGTTCATCACCGAATGGTAACCAGCCACCCCAAGTCTTATCTCGAAGGTTTGAGGATCCACTTGTCCGAATTTGGTTTCAAGCGTTCTTTTAAGCCGCACTTTCATGGTCGCTCTACCAGTGGATATGTCAAGTTCTTCAACGACCAGGTCGCCGTCTTTAGCTTTTACACCGTAAGTGAGCACCTTTGCAGGTGTTTCGCTAACAAGCGCCGCAGAGTAGCTATCATCCAGGTTCAGAACCGCCCATGAAGTTGCTTTCGCACGCTTGATCAGCTTTGTCTTATGTTGCAGATATGCCTCGAACGAACCATGCTGATCGATGTGTTCGTGACTGATATTGTTTAGTGCGACGACATCAAAATCGACACCGCCGATTCTATCCAGCTCGAGACCCGAAGAAGATACCTCCATCGTCACATGGCTGATATCACATTCTAGCATTTGGCTAAAATAAGTATGCAGATCCAAGGATTCAGGCGTCGTCAAGATGGACGGTATCAGTGTATCTGCGAATTTTGTCATCACCGTGCCGATGATGCCTGTTTGTTTTTGGGCAGCTTCAAAAATGGCATCGATCATAAATGAAGTGCTGGTCTTACCGTTTGTAGCGGTAATCCCGACCGTATGCATGCGTGATGACGGATGGTTGAAGTAGGTTGCAGCCATCAGCGCCAATGTCAGCCTTGAATTTGCCACTCTGATTTGCGGGATTGCAACATCGCAAAATTCCTCGACAATAGCAAGCACCGCGCCAGCCTCCATCGCATGCTTCAAATACTGATGACCGTCTGTAACATATCCCCTGATACATACGAACAGGTCGCCAGGGCTTACTTTAGCGGAATGGTAGGCAAGTGCGTGGATACTTTGAGGAACTTCCCCTTTTGACTCTATGATTTCTATTCCATCTAAAAGATTTTTGATATCCATAGCCTTCTCCTATCTCCTGGTAACCTTCTTAAATAACTTTGTCAGCAGCTGCCCCTGAAAAGCAAAAAGAGGCATCGGATCTTTGATATCCCATATCGCATATGCTTTTTTAGTAAAATAGGATTTCAGCACATGTAAAAGACTCAGCTGTTTCGCCTTAAGATAGGCTTTGACAGCCAGCATGTCTTCATACGCGTACCAGAACACGATTCCCGTATCCTTTTCAATCGCTTTTGGTTCAAGCGGGTTGCCTGTCAGTTCACGATAAGTGATATATGGCATATTAAGTCCTGCTTTTTTTACAAGGTTGTTTAAATTTGAATACCTCGTATTGATTTCTATCAGATAGAAGTCACCTGTGGTCGCATCTTTTTTGAACTCGATTTCAGCAAAGCCCTTATAGCCGACGCCTTCTAGGAATGGAGCTCCAATCTTATGCAGCTCAGGCACGTACTTCTGCGTGGTATAGACAGACGCTCCAAAGTTGATCGGATACTGTCTGTACTTCTGACAGCTTAGCCAGTGGGTCACCTTGCTCTCTTCATTCAAGTGAGCGTCATAGGTGTACATGTGGTCGTCAAAGCCTGGAATGATCCTTTGGATGATCACTTCGAGTTTCTGATTTTTAGCCTTTTCAAGCGCTTCTTTTAGTTCGGACATGCTGTATACTTTAAACATCTTCGTTCTGAATACCGCAACAAAAGCATGGGAATTCGCAGGCTTGACAAGGCAAGGAAAGCCAATCTCCTTTTCGATTCTTTCATAGAGATTGTCCATACCTGTAGTAAGCGACTCAGGCACCTTCACACCGAACTTCAGGCAATACGTGTTCAAGCTGTCCTTTTCAAGCAAGGAAGTTTGAAGCCCCTGTGGCATTCCAGGAAGCAAGAACCACTTTGAAAGCTCATCTCGGTACGCATCAGTCACTTCGACATAGGGGTCTGCACATGGGAGCAGAACCGGCTTTTCGTCTTGTTTTTTTGCATAATCTATCAGGAATGCGATAAAGGCTTCCGTATCCGTGCGGTAGTTCGGCCCGATCAATGATTCCTTCAAGTACTTCGACTTCAGTCCATAGGCGCCATCTGTCTGGTAATCCACAGCCACGACGTGTACACCCTCTTCACCAAGACTTCTGATCGCACTTAATCCGATATAGTAATTCGCTCCTAAAACCACCGCTTTATTCAATCTACTTCCTCCTATAAAAAACGCTGCCAAAATGGCAGCGATATCTTCACTTCGCTTCTTGTATTTTATCAAGATTTCGACTCAAAATAAAGACTTATCAGTGAGACTTTAGGTATTCCTCCAATGTTATTTCTTCTTCCATGATATATCTTGCGATTGTGGCGCTTCCAACATATCGATAATGCCATGGTTCATAGCCATAACCTGTGATGGCTTCTTTGCCTTCGGGGTACCGTAAAATAAATCCGTATTCGTAAGCATGCTCCATCAGCCACTCATACTCCTTCGTACCGTCAAATGTGGCTGTCAGCCCCAGTGAAACACTCTTTGCCGTGATATCAACCGCCAGCCCTGTCTGATGCTCGCTCTGTCCTGGTACGGCGATAAACCTGTTTGTGTATGCGTAACCGTTTTTTCTTACTCCTTGGCTGAACAGGGATTCCTGAAAATCATAATCCCTATACCCCGAAGACAAATAGAGAATATGTCCCGCTTTTCTCGCATCCTCGAACATCCTCTTCAGGTCACTATGGATCACATCGGATACACTGGTGTTTCCGTACTTTTGCGTCACATCCGCATGAACTATGCTTTCCGGTTTAAATCGAGCCGCAAGGTTTGTCTTCTTATTGACCAGTACAAGCATTTCCAGTGGCTCAGCTATAATCCTATCCCGGTTGTACTCCTTCAAAGTTTCTATCAGGTCAGTATCTACCGCTTTACCTCCTGACAAGCCGGGATGAAACATCCTAAATCTTAAGACCGCGCGATTGGTTTCAGCAGTCAAGAGTCCGTTTCTCGGCACATAGAACCCTGCAATTTTTAGGCTTTCCTGTAGATTCAGGATCATCTCTTTATGGATTTTTTCCTGCACATCCAGTTTTACTCCCCACTCGCCATTGTAAAATTTAATGTTCGCATCCATCAGCTTACTGTCTGGACGATCGACAAATACTTGATTGATAGCATAAGGGATATTAAGCTCTGACAAAAAATCAATCGCCCCATCGACGTCCTTTTCGCGGAGTATCTCCACTAAGGACGAGAAATAGATGCTAGTTTCCTCGGTTATCGAATCCGTTAGGAACTGTTCGTAGATTGTGACCATTTTTTGATTCATCCATAAGGTATAGCTATCCGATCGATCCGTATTAACGTTGGAATCAGCATGGATTAGAGTAAAGGCCAGGATTAAGCTGGTGATCAGGCCGAAAATTTTCTTCATAATCCGATTAGCTCATATTCACGGCTGCCTAGTCCGATTTTTTCACCGTGCTCAAGCTGCATCAGTCCATCTTCAAAGAGCGCATGTCCGTGATTTTCACGTAGCATATCATAACAAGCCTGATCGATCGCCACGGCATCAGTGCTTGCAAAAACACCAATGTCACTTGCGATAGGCTCCATTTCAGAGCCCATACAGTCGCACTCGGCGGTAATATTCATCGCATAGGTGATATATACGAACTCTTTGCCAAGCTGTGCAGCATATGCGTACTCAGCGACTTTCGCCTTAAAGTTATCCGCCGACCAGTCGTTTCTGATGGCACCCACTGGGCATACTGCTATACAACCGGCGCAGCCTACGCATTTTGTGTCATCGATGACAGCCTTGTCGGGCATGGCTATGGCATTCACATCGCATTTTTCAATACATAACCCGCAGGATACACAGTTTTTTGATGAAACGGTGGGGACCATTTTGGCGTGCTGGGCCATCTTTCCACCTCGCGAGGCGAAGCCCATGGCAAGCTGCTTGACCGCTCCCCCAAAACCTGCCATACCATGTCCCTTGAAGTGACTGCAAACCACCATCTGGTTGAACTCATCAAATGCAGAACCAATCTTACACGTAGAGAAGTATTCCTTATCAATTGCAATCTCAGAATAAGCCTCTCCCCTATCGCCATCCGCGATGATGATAGGAACTTGAGTGAAGCCATGCTCTTTTGCAAGGGCCAAATGGTTGTCTTTGGTGGTTCGATGCCCCCTGTACAGTACATTTGTTTCGATAAATGAGACTTCGTTCCCATTTTGCTTTAGATAGTCTATCACGCCATTGTAACTTACCGCGGGAACAAATGTCTTGTTTCCTTTTTCTCCAAAGTGAACCTTAATCGGTATATGCCCCTTGAACTCAATTGCTTTTTCTTTGCACAGATGAGCGAGCAGTTCACCTGCCATTCTGCTTAGTGATTCAGGTGACGGGTCCGTTATTCTCTTCATATAAACAGTGTTCATAAGCTTACCTCCATGTCATATCTATTTCACATAACTTATCATTTGCGCGATCTGAGAAACCAATTAAGGTGGTCGGTCAACTTGCAAATTAAGCCGTTTGATTTATACTATTAATTAGCAAAGGCTTTTTGCTATTAGTTTGCTAAGACTACTAGCCTCAATAAAATTAAACTACAAAGGACGAAGATATGCAATCACCTATTAAAATAATCGGTATAAAAGAAAAAAAAGAACTGGATTATCTGCATGCCTATAGTATCAGCTACTTAAATAAATCAGGGGCTCAAAAGGAATGGGAGCTCGTATCCAGACAAGGGATCGACAGACTTGAAAAAGAAATTTTTGGACACCTGGCTTTTACGGATGGTGCGATGATTTTCGCCACAGATTACGATAAGACCCATGTGGTCTTAATCAGGGAGTTCAGGGTGAGCGCAGGTAAGTATCTTTACATCTTGCCCGCAGGCCTAATCGACCCAGGCGAATCCATCGAGGACGCGTCAGTCAGAGAGTTCAAAGAAGAGACCGGTCTCGAGCTGAACGTTCACTCCGTCAGCCGGTCGCGTTATGTCTCTATCGGAATCATCAATGAAAGAATCAATGTGACCTATGGGTATTACTCAGGATCCCCTAGCAAAGCGTATCAATCCGATAACGAAGATGCTGATATCCTATTTGTAGACCGTGAAAAAGCAAAGCACATCCTGGAATCAGAGGATGTGCCCATAAGAACAGCTCTTTTACTTGAGCAGTTTTTCAAATTAAATGATTTTTTCAGGTGATTCTGCTTCCCATTTTACTGCTTTTACCCTACTTCATTTTTATGGTGCCGTTTCGACTTCTAGCTGCTCCAAATAGTTAAAAGCATCACTATGATCTTTTCCACACATTTCTTCTGAGGCTTTTAAGTCGCTGCACACTTTCGGTCTTTCGGGATGTCCGAATAGTTTACATAGGTTCTTTTCGTCAAGCTGAATGCATCTGGTCATGGACGGTTTTCCGCCCGGCATACCGGGTATGCTTGAAGAAATTGACGGTATGATACAACAGGCACCACAGCCTAATCGGCATTCAATCTGCTTATTCTCTTCTGTCATAGGCCACCTACCTGATTGACTCAGTATTTTCAAAAGGCTCGATGTGAGTCGTAATCAAGGCCCCTTCACCAAAGGTGATCATCAAATGGTTCTCGATATGAGTGGCGATCGCATGGGCTTGCGCGATATTCAAATCGGGCGAAACCAGCAGATGAAACTCTATCGCAGCGCGGTTACCAAGTCTTCTTGTCTTAATCTTGTGTACTTCTTTTACAAGACCTGGGTGCTCTTCGATTATTTTGTGTATCTCTTCCACTTCTTCTTCAGACAATGCCTTCTCAGTCAGTTCTTCAACAGCCGGCCTTAAGATTTCAAACGCCACCTTAAAGATCAGTATGCTGACCAATAAGGACGCGATAGGATCCAAAATCGTCCAATTCTTACCTAAATAATAGGCACCGCCGACACCAATAAATGTTCCTACTGATGAAAGCGCATCCGACCGATGATGCCAAGCATTAGCGATGATTGCAGAACTATGGATCTGTTCACCCGCTTTTTTTGTGTACCAGAAGAGCGATTCCTTCAGCACAATCGATATCGGTGCTGCGACAACGGCGATGAGACCCGGTTGTGGAAGAATGTTCCCTCTAAACACCAACCATATGTTGGAGATTCCCGATTTGAATATCTCAAAACCAACAACCACTAAGAAAAAACTGATGATCAAGGTGGCGATCGTTTCATATTTAGCATGCCCGTAATTGTGACATTCGTCTTCAGGTTGCTCGGTAAACTTAAAGCCGACAAAAACGACAATATCGGTCATAAAGTCAGACAAGGAATGAACTCCATCAGCAACCATCGCGCCACTTCTACCGATGATGCCGGCAGCAAGCTTTATTACCGCTAAAAACGCATTGACCCAAAAGCCTGTCCATGTCACTTTTTTTGCTTTTGCGCTTCTTTCTTTTTCTGTCATCTATTTTGCCCCCTATGCGTAAAGAGAATCCCACTGTTCAACGAGGGATTCTCATTAGTTATCAATTAGTAATCATTATACATTAGAATTCGATCAACGTCAATCCGGTCTACAGCATGTAGTTACTTAAGGGTTCCGGTCCACGTATCATTTTTCTTCTGATAAAGAGGTTGCCATCTTCGTTCGCCCGTATACGCCAATCGATCAAGGTGATATTTCCGTTTGCAATTTCAATTCCTGTGATGTTTCGTGGAAAAATACAGGAACCTGTATTGAAATAAGGCGTTTTAGGATTTGTCGCAAACTTAGGACGGTGAGTATGTCCTACAATCAGCATTTTTTGATATTTCTCAATCCACTTGGAATAGTTCTTCTCGATTTTATGTCGTTTATGCAAGTTTTTTGCGGGGCTCGCAGGATTTCTAAAACCAACAATATGCAGATAATGCCAAAAGTGTCGATTGATCGTTTTTGTCATCCTCCATACCTGGTCGTTTATAAAATCACCTTGATGTCCGTGCACGACAAAGACTTCCTTGTCCGTCGCTTTGTGCTGTAAAACGACAGCTTCATGAACAACAAGGCCTGGAAACAGCTCCGCATAATAATCGTTGTACTCGTCAAAAAACTGGTGCAGGTTGGTGGAAACATAATGCTTGAACTTCAGACTCATGTTATGGTTTCCATAAAGCATGATGAAACGTTCATCGTCATAAAATTCCTTCAACTTCATATAGGTCGCACTATGCGCAGTCCTGATATGCTTAAAATTGCTGTGTTCCCAAAGTTCATCGCCATCACCCACTTCAATATAAGTAAATCCCTCGTTGAAATAGTGGTTGAGCGCGTGAAGGTAGATGTTTTGGTTATGGGCGAATTCATCAGAAATGCTGTTATCTCCGCGATGGACATCACTAAAAAAGATAAATCTAGAATTGTCGTCAAATGGAATCCTTATCGCAGCTTCATAAGCATGTAAGAGTCTTTTCATGGTATTCATCTTATCACCTCACTAGGTATTTACCCTAAAAAGATGCAAGTCATGCAGCTACTGCGATTTAATTCTCTCATTTAAATCGTCCAGATATTCCTGACGCTCGAGTAGTGTCAGAAGCACTTCTTCCAAAGCATCTTTCTCTTCCTGCAGATGTTGCAAGCGTACAAAATCTGTAGCACACCTGACCATTTCATCATCCAGCATCGTCAACCGCTCTTCGGCGTTTGCGATATCGCCATCCAATGCTTCAAATTCCTTTTGTTCTTTATAGGTCATCTTTAACTTCACATTTTTAGTACGTGTATCCGTCTTGATTTCACTCGTTTTGATAAGTGCGTTTTGCTCATCTTGCCACTTATTCATATAGTCCGAGTAATTTCCTGTATTCATCCGTATCTGCCCTATTTGTTCAAAGGACATGACTCTGTCACAGACGCGGTCAAGAAAATAACGGTCATGCGAGACTGCTATCACAGCTCCTGAAAACTCATCCAGATAAGCTTCCAGTATGGTCATCGTATCGATATCAAGGTCATTTGTGGGCTCATCGAGAATCAGCACGTTTGGCGTGGCCATTAAGACGCTTAAAAGATAAAGCCTGCGCCTTTCTCCTCCCGACAGCTTACCTATCGGATTCCACTGTAAATTCTTATCAAAAAGGAATCGTTCCATCATTTGTGAGGCCGTAATCTTCGCACCACTTGCTGTGGTGACAAATTCAGCGATATCTTTTATGAAATCAATCGCCCTTTTTTCAGGCGGAAGCTCGGACGCATGTTGCGTGAAGTAGCCGATGCTCACTGTCTCTCCGATACTGACTTTTCCGGATGTGGGTTTTAGTTTTCCAGTCAGTACATTTAAGAATGTGGATTTTCCCATTCCGTTTTGACCGATGATCCCCAACCTGTCGTTTCGATCAAGTAAGAAGTCATACCCGTCTATCAAATTGACGCCGTTTCCATAAGAGAAAGTAACCTGTTCCATCTCTATGGTCTTGGTCCCTAGCCTTCTGTGGCCCACATCGATGGACATGCCGATATCATTCTTGTTCTCAAGAGACGATTCCAGATCTTTAAAGCGTTCTTTTCTTGCCTTTTGCTTGGTCCGACGTGCCTGAACACCCGCGCGCATCCATGCGAGTTCCTGCTTATATAATTTCGCCTGCTTTTCTTTTGTCGTATGGTCTCTTTCTTTTCGTTCTAGTTTTTTTTCGAGAAACTGAGCGTAATTGCCGGAATAACTGTACATAGAACCCTCATCCAACTCCAGGGTCCTGTTCACGACACGATCTAAAAAGTAGCGGTCATGGGTAATCATCACGAGTGCGCCCTTATATCCACCCAAATACGTTTCCAACCAATCCACGGTCTGATGGTCGAGATGGTTTGTCGGCTCATCAAGAATCAACAGGTCTGACGGTGTGATAAGTGCTCTTGCAAGGGCGATACGCTTTTGCTGACCTCCCGACAGGGAAGAAACCTTGTCATCATAGTTATCTACGCCAAGCTTAGACAGAATCGTCTTCACCTGACTCTCGAACGACCATGCGTCAAGTGCGGTCATGCGATCTGTCAACTGGGTGAACCTTGCTTGTAAACCCTCGTTCATTGCGTCCTTTTCAAGTGCTTTTGATGTCCATTCATACTCCCTGATGATCCGCATGACCTCGGAATCTCCATAAAACACATCCTCAAGCACGGTCGTATCTTCATTATAAACCGGTACTTGCGGCAAATAGGCTATCACAGTCTGCTTTGGCATCGACAAAAGTCCGGTATCAGCAACCTCATAGCCCGATAAAATTTTAAGAAACGTACTCTTTCCTGTTCCATTAACTCCGATCAGCCCTACTTTATCTCCGTCTGTAAGTGTTACGGATATATCGCTAAAGAGCGTCTTCTCAGCATAGCTCTTTGATAAATTGTCAATTTGTATAATCATTTTTTCTCCTACTCTCATCCGATAATCGATCAAACAAGTTGCTGTCAATCGACCAAATTTCTCAATTCATTGTATCACAGGCTTCATCACTGACAAAACTTTAAATTAAAAATGAAATGTTCTTCAAAAAAACTTTTATCTATTCATAAAAAAAAGATTGATTTTTATACTAAAAGGATTTATATTCAAAACGTAGAGTGTTGCTCCAACCTTAGTTGTATACTATGGTTAAAGGCGAAAAATTATTATGGAGAAAAAACATGATTAATCAAGTTGAACCAATGTCATTTGAAGAAAGAGATTTGTTAAAACTTAAAAAGCAAAAGAAAATCGAAAAGAAAAAGGTTTTTAGCAATGAAACAGCTAAGGAACTTCGTAAAGCCCCTAAAAAAGGCAAAAAAGCGAAACCTTCCAGTCGTTTCACAGATTATGACAGTGAAGAATGGTATGATTAATGAAACACATTATTAAGGAGTATGATTATGTCTTTAAAAATCATTAGAGCAATTTTAGCAGAACGTATGGGATATAGTGACGATACAGAAATCACATCAAATCTTTCGCTATTTGACGATCTAGAAATGAATGGCAACGATTTTGATGAAACAATAGCAGAACTTGAAGAGCGTTTTGATATCGAATTTGACGATGATGATATCGATGGCATTGAATATGTCAGTGATTTAGTCAAATTTGTAAAAAAACACGCAGAATAGTAAAAGACGCCGATGGGCGTCTTTTTTTATTGTTTACTTTTGGATCATATCTTCAGGTCCAGCTCATGAACCATCATCGCTTGTCCGGATTCCTTTAAATAAATCGAGGACTCTTTGATCATCGCATAGGCCTCAAAGCCTTCTTTAAAGTGATACTGACTGTCCACGCTTCCTAGGAACAAAGCTCCGACACCAGCGTCTGAGAGACCGATGAGCTTTGATTCTCCAGCCTCATCCACCACCCAAAGTTTAAGTTCCTCATAGATCGAGTCGTTCTCGTCAATCCACAAGTTGTGGTCTTCATCGTGTTCCATCAGCGCGCCAAAAGCGTCATTGACTGCAGCACCCACTACCTCAGAACCGTCATCTACCTCACCGTTTTCATTTTCATCGACAACTAGTATGCCGCTTCCCTGAGTAAGCGCCCTAAACTCATCAAGTTTTCCGTCCATATTCAGATCCAGTTCAATTTTCCGGTCGCTAAAGGCAATACCCGACCCGTCCAGATTAAGGACAAGCGGATCATGGAACTCGCCTACCTGCAGTTCAATGCTGTTTTCTTCGTAATACGACCGTGAAAAATCCAAGTTGACGGCAAATTCGATTTCAACTCCATCTTCAGTCCTGACAGTTCCTTCAGAAGAAAACCTCATGCGTTCAAATTCCTCCTGATAGCTGCTAGATGTAATTCTAAAGGCAGCTAAAGGACCTATCTGACTTTGATTGGCTTGATCTTGACGAGGTCTTTCCTTGCCATGGCCTTTATGAAGCCCCCTGCCCTTATAGGTCTTGATCTTATCAAGCTCGCTTACACTCTCGTCCTCTTCGCGACTGACTAAGCTGAACCTGAAGGGACGACCTAACACATGGGTTACAAATTTTTCTAACAGTTCTATTTTTCTTAAGTCTTCCTCACTATAATGAATGGAAAACTCATTTTCAACATCACTTTCCAGTAACCTGACACCTTCTTCTGATATTGAAAGATTGTCTGTTTGTTCGGGCACACGAAGTTGCACCTGCAGACTGGTTGTTTTCTGTTCCCGATAGGTCAGTTGACTCATCGCTTGTTGCCTGATTTGAAAATCAGCAATTTTCATATCATCACCTCCTTGACACACTACACACGGAATCCATTCCTTATGCGGTCTATCGGCAAGAATTGTGATATGTTTAGGCCTCTTTTCAATTTTTTTAAAGTGACACAAACATCATTTATGCGGCATTTGCCGATTCGTAAACTCTCTCTTTTTCTTCTTTTCCAGTCAACCATTCGATCGCAAAGGCCATGAGCGTGATACCGACAAGGTTCATCATAAATCGTGTCAGTGTGAACTTGAGTCCTAGATTGGATGTTTCAAAAAGGATGAGGGGAAGTTTTGTCGAAGACCATGCTCCGATAAAGATCAGCACGTTTGAAAATTTGCTTCCCTTTTTCATTAAAATAGTAGCGACAGGAAAAGCCGCATATAAAGGACCTGCCGTAAAGGACCCCATAAAGAAAGCCAGCAACATTCCTTTTATTCCAGATCCTTCACCCATGTATCTGATAAGTGTCTCACGCGGTACCCATACATCGAAAAGGCCGATGAGTAGAAAGATAGGTGGCAGCACCTTCAACATTTCGCCGAAATTGTCTACCGTATTTCTAGCGGCTGTGATGCCTATGTCTCGACTGAAGACAAACAGCAGAAGATTGATGAAGGCAAATACGATAAATGCCTTATAGGTCTTAATCAGGTTCATCATAAAAGTCCTCCAATAATCAAAGCGACAACAAAGGAATACACAAAGGCCATTCCGTTTCTTAAAAGTGCGACTTTCTTACCAACTGTTTTTGACTCAAGTGCGAATGTTGCGATCCCTACCATCATAAGCGAACTGACAAATGCAGCGATCTGAGGTAGCCCCGCACCGTGGTTGAGTAAATTGGAAGCTAACGGGAATGCGACAAAACCAGGCAACAATGTAATCGAACCGGTTATGCTTGCGATAACGACGCCCATTACCCCTGACTTTTCTCCGATTAGACTTGAGATGACCGATTGATCGACAATTGCAAGCAGCATCCCTACAAAAATAAACAGGGCTAAAAGTTGTGGAAGCAAGTTCATAAACATCTTTAGTGATTTTTTCAGGGCCATTTTCGTCTTCTTCTTATTCTTGAAAAGCGATATCAGAAAAAGACCTGCTGCAAGTACATATAATATGATTGTAAACATGCTATTCACCCATTCTTTCATCAAATGTCTTAAGGAACGCTTCGATTTTTTCTTTTCTGTGTACGAAGAAGTCCTTATAAGCCTTAAGCGCATCCATCCCGTCACCTGTCAGTGAATAGACTTTCTTTGCGGGACCACCGGTATCCGTGTTCCACGCAGAAGTGATCAGGCCTTCTGATTCCATTTTCTTCAGTTGTCTGTAAATCACGCTAATATCGATCGGTTCACTTGAGAACCCAAACTCCATGATTTTTTCAAGCAGTCCATATCCATGTAAGACATTCTCCTTCAGGCTTAGAAGAATACATGGTTGTATGAATCTACCACCCGAACCCATACCAATTTCACAATGACCGTTTTTCATCTATGTACCTCCTGCTACTATATGCACTCTGCATATACTTTTCTACAGTATACCCCTCCCTTACAGGGGTTGTCAATACGCTAAAAACAAAAAAAGTCGCCATCACTTAATGTGATGGCGACTTTGAATGATTTTTTTTATCTTATGCTTTGTTTACTGAACCGAAGATTTCCATCTTCTCTTTAACAGTAGCTTTGATTGCTTCGTAACCAGGAGCAAGAAGTTTACGTGGGTCGAAGTTCTTACCTTCAAGGTCTTTACCTTCTTCGATAAACTTACGAGTCGCAGCAGCGAAAGTCAATTGACACTCTGTGTTAACGTTGATTTTAGCAACACCAAGAGAGATCGCTTCTTTGATCATTTCAACTGGGATACCAGTACCGCCGTGAAGAACTAGTGGCATTTTACCAGTAGCAGCTTGAATTCTAGCTAGTGCTTCAAAATCAAGGCCTTTCCAGTTAGCAGGGTATTTACCGTGGATGTTACCGATACCAGCTGCAAGGAAGTCTACGCCAAGATCAGCGATTTGCTTACATTCGCCAGCATCAGCGATTTCGCCAGCACCGACGATACCGTCTTCTTCACCACCGATAGAACCGACTTCAGCTTCAACAGATACGTTTCTAGCGTGAGCCATTTCTACGATTTCTTTTGTCTTTTCGATGTTTTCTTCGATCGCGTAGTGCGAACCGTCGAACATTACTGATAAGAATCCAGCATCCATCGCTTTTTGAGCGCCTTCATAGCTACCATGGTCAAGGTGAAGAGCCACGTCAACTGTGATGTTGTAGTTTTCGATCATGCCATTTACCATGCCGACAATTGTTTTGAAACCGCCCATGTACTTAGCAGCGCCTTCAGACACCCCTAAGATCACTGGTGAGTTGTTTTCTTGAGCTGTAAGTAGAATAGCTTTTGTCCATTCCAAGTTGTTAATGTTGAACTGACCAACAGCGTATTGACCAGCAACAGCGTCTTTTAACATTTTTTCTGCAGATACTAACATTGATATTACCTCCGTATAATTTGCGTTCTGTGATACCCAATTCTATTATAAGGCTTATTTTATAAAGCACAATAGGATAACGTTGTCCTATTTTAGCGGTCGGCAATAATTTTTACTACCGTCAAGCGATCGGGTATCTGCTCCTGATGGTGTTCATACCCTGATCATGTGACTTGTAAGCATTCTTAGCTACATTTTTTCAAGCGACTCTATACCCAGCAGCCATAAACACTTTTCAAGTATGTCTTTGGTCAGTTTAAGAAGCTGTGATAAGGACTGTTTACGCTCAAAAGGCTCGCTCATCACATGCACCTCATGATAAAAGACGTTGAAGGCCTGGCTGAGTTCAAAGGCGTAGTCGCAGATTTTTGAGGGTTGATAGCTGCCTACTGCGATTTCGAACCACGACCCGAAAGCGGCGAGCTTCATCATGAGTTCACGTTCGCTTTTAGTTTTAGGCATCTCTATAGAATGGGTTTGAGACGATGAAAGGTCAAGCTTCTCTAAAATAGAGGCGATACGGACACCTGCATACTGGACATAAGGGCCTGTTTTACCTTCAAAACTAGCAAACTGATCGATGTCGAACACGTAATCACGCGTCAGCAAGCTGGACAAGTCGGCAAATTTAAGGGCTCCAACCCCAATGGCAAGCGCCACCTTTTTTTTCTCAACCTCACTTGTGACGTGGCTGTAATCATCCATTTTTTTTGCAGCACCTTCTATCAAAATTTCAATCAGGTCACCCAGCTGCATCACTCCGCCATCACGTGTTTTAAAAGGTTTACCGTCGGTTCCGTTCATCGTACCGAATCCGATGGACTTGAAGTAAAAATCATCCTCAACGATTCCTGCCATTTTAGCCACACGCATCACCAGTTCAAAATGAAGGTCTTGTCGTTTATCCACCACATAGACGATTCCATCCAGGGATTTGTCCTTTACACGCTCATAAATTGTCGCTAGGTCAGTGGTTGCGTATAAGGAAGCTCCGTTTGACTTTTGCATGATGCACGGTGGCATCGGCTTCGTGTCGGCTTCTGTTTTCACATGAACCACCATCGCTCCCTCGCTTTCAACAAGCAGTTCCTGCTGTTTGAGCATGTCAAGTACGGTCGGTATGGCCGGGTCGCTGTCGCTTTCTCCAAGCCACAAGTCAAAATTGACCTGTAAAAGGCTGTAGTTCTTTTTTAAATCTGGTATGGACACATCCAAGATATGCTTCCAAAGTGCGAGGTACCCCTTATTTCCCTTTTGCAAATCCGCAGTAGTCTGCGCGGCACGGGCACGAAAGGCTTCATCGACCTTGCTCTTCGCATTCGCGCAGGTGTATAGCTCAGTCAACTTTGTGATATCAAATGGTGCGTCCATCGGGTAAGACTCATATTCGATCCCGTCAAAATACTTGGGCTCAAGCCCTTCATCACGTACCATTTCGATTACATAGCCTATTTGAAGCCCCCAGTCCCCCATATGTATGTCACCTGTGACATGGTGTCCCTTAAATCGAAGCATGCGAATGAGGCTCTCACCGATCACCGCAGAACGCAAATGTCCTACATGCAGTGACTTGGCGACGTTCGCCCCACCATAGTCCACCAATAGCTTCTGTTGGCTTTGTGTCAAAGGACAGCCAAATCGTTTGTCCGAAGTCAACTGATTCATCTTCTGCGCCAGCCACTGGTCGCTTAGGGTTAGATTGACAAATCCCGGCATCTGAGCGCTCGCCGTCTTGAATGCCATATTGGTTTCCAGCTTTTCCACCACCTTGCGCGCGATCACAATAGGTTTTTCATTTGACTCCTTAGCGAGTTTCATCGCGCTACTGCACTGAAAATCACATAGGTCGGGACGACGAGAATAGGTCACCTCGACTCCTCTTGAAGAAACACCTGCTTCTTCAAATGCTTGTGCTGTGATCATGCTCAATTCCTGCAATACTGTCATCATTGTGTTTCCTCCTTTTTGAATTATGATACAACCGCAAAAAACAAAAATCCCGTCTCAAAAAAGAGACGGGATCTATTCCGCGGTACCACTCTTGTTAGCAAACCTGCTCACTCGAAACCTTTAACGGGGTTAGCGTGCCCACCTTGCACTCGCTCGGCAGGCAACCTCAGAGGTCCTCTTCAAATTTGCTAGGGTCATGGGCTCACACTCTACCCCACTCGCTTTCACTTTCACAAATCATACTATTCTCGTCATCGGTCATTTATTGTTTTTGATGGTAACATATTGGCAAATATTTGTAAAGATACTTGTTTGACTTTAGCAAAAAAAAGATTCACAGAGTACCTTGAGTCAAAAGAACGCATTCAGGGTATTTAAGTGATTGACAGGGCATGATTTCAAACTTATGATGAAAAACGGAGGATAGATATGATACTGATCATCGACAACCAAAGTGCTTATCTAAAAAAGTTCAAGTTAAGCTATCTGGTAGAGAAAGATATCGACTTTATCATCTTTGATCACAATCAACCCATCAACTTGTCGAGTAAGACGGTCATAAGCGGAATCATCCTATCAGGAGGAAAAGGCAATCCGTTTGAACCGTTGAATCTGACAACTAACTTTATCGCTTTAATGAATTTCGACGTGCCGATCATCGGTTTTTGTCTAGGTCATGAGATCATTGCAAGCGCATATGGAGGTCGTGTAAAAAAGTTATCTGAACATCATTTAAAAAAGGAACCGATAAAAATAGTAAAAGCCGACGACCCGATCTTCGAAGGAATCGAAGAAGAATCCATCCTTCTTCAGAAAAGACATAATTTCTATGTTTCCGAGCTTCCGCCTGATTTTGAAGTCCTCGGCACATCGGATACCTGCGCCTTCGAAATAATCAGACATGGGACAAAGCCGATTTATGGCTTTCAGTCACATCCTGAAGTATCGGGACCCATTGGAATAACAATCATAGAAAACTTTCTTAAACTATGCGAAAAACAATAGGAGACCTTCATGAGAGTAGCAATTGTCTACAATAAAAAGAATACAAACGTCATCAATCCTTTTGGCATGCAGAACAAAGAGATCTACAACCCGAAAACAGTAAAAAGAGTCGCAGACGCGCTTGAGGCAGGTGGACATAATGTGGAGATCATCGACGGCAATATGAATGTCATCGAAAACATTCGCGCTTTTCTTCCCCCTGTGACAGAAGGCGAAAAGTTCGGACTTGTGTTCAATATGGCTTATGGCATACAAGGTGAAAGTCGCTACACCCATATACCCGCGATGCTTGAAATGCTTGGGATTCCTTATGTCGGTTCTACTCCTTCAGGACATGCGGTGGCACTGGACAAGATCATCACTAAAATCATACTTCAGAAAAACGATATTCCAACGCCGAATTTTTGGTTCTTTTCCTCTGCCGATGAGGATATGAGCGGTGTCGAGTACCCTGTCATCGTCAAACCAAAAATGGAGAGTGTCTCCTTCGGACTAAGAGTCGTACACAATGAAGCGGATCTAAAGGAGGCTGTCGCCTATATCATCAGTGAGTTTCATCAACAGGCGCTAGTCGAAGCCTTCATAAGAGGAAGAGAGTTCGCTGTCGGTCTGATAGGAAACGATCCTGTGGAAGTGTTTCCCGTGCTTGAGATAGACCTTGAAGGGGATCCGGATGCCATTCAAACCGCAGACGATAAGAAATCCGCGCCAAGAGCCAAGATATGCCCAGCTCAAATAACTCCTGAACTCGAGGAAAGAATGAAAGACTTGAGCATCAAGGTTTTCAAATCGCTTGGACTTCGTGATTTTTCGAGGGTGGACATACGTCTTGATGAAAAGGGTGATATCTACATTCTCGAAATCAATTCCATGGCAAGTTTAGGCTCCACAGGCTCCTATGTGACAGCCGCCCTTGCTTACGGACTGGATTTCAACAGCCTTGTGAACAGAATGCTGGATGTAGCGACAATCAGATACTTCGCAAGCCAGTTAAGCGACACTGCCCAGAGCGGAACTTCAAAAAAATATCAACGACGGTTAAGCTTCGAAGCTATCTAAGAAACAGTAATGAGAACATCCAGCAGCTACTCGAAGAGATGGTCAACATAAATACACATTATAAAAATGTGAACGGTGTCAATAGACTAGGTGCTGTCGTAACTAAGCAACTGGCGCAACTTGGTTTTAAAAACCAGACATACAACCAGGCTGAAGTCGGCAACATTCATTTTTACACCAATAATCCAGATGGACAATATGACTATCTGATCATAGGAAATCTAGACAATGCCACGAGCATCGGCCAACAGAAGTACTTCACGAAAAACGATCAAAGATACTTGGGTTCCGGCACATGGGAGAACAAAGGCGGTCTTGTCACTATGATCTATGCTCTGAAGAGTCTCAAGTACTCCCGACTCCTCAAGAAGGCCAAAATAGGAATATTGTTGACTACTGACGATTCACAGCACGGCATCTATTCAAAGGATATCATCAAACTAAAATCGGAGTCCGCGAAAACGGTGCTGGGACTTCATGGTGCCTTTTTAGATGGCGGACTAGTGACATCACGCTCTGGAAGCGCATATTATTCACTTAATTTCGCACTCAAGAGTCAAGTCAACAACTTTGACGTGGCAACCGCGGCCAGCGTTTTCTCCAAAATAATCAGTGACTGGACAAAACTATCCAGTACGGAAGCAGGAATCATCGTCTCACCTCAAAAAATTAAGTTCAACTCCAATATCTCCGAGCCTTTTGTCCACGGCGAGGTCGGTTTGAGCGTTAGGTACAACAACAGTTCCGATTTTCAGCTACTCGACAGAAACATTCGCAAAGCGATTCCTTACAATAAATACAAGGACACACTTGATTTTCATTTCGAAGGCGGCATGAGAAGGCCACCGATGAAAATGTCAAGCTCCGACCAGGAACTGGTCGATCAGGTAAAGACGCTTTCCAAAAGACTGGACATCAAAATCTGCGAAGAGCACAGATGGAGTTCTGCAGACATTTGTCTTGCGGATCAGGTAAAGCGAAGAATCGACGGATTCGGACCTAATGGAATTAAAAAGACCGATGGCTACGAATACATCTTGAAACATACTATCAATGAAAAAGCCCTGCTTCTTGCCATGCTGTTAGGAAATATCGATTAATAAAAAGCATCCTATCCAACCGGTAGGATGCTTTTTTCATCAATAATGGACTTGATTTGATAAAAAGTTTTTCAATACTTAATTCTAGGGTAATAATCAAAAAATGACATTATTTCCTGTGGGCTTGTGGGAGGACACTGATGAAATCGATTTTGAACTATATGATTTTCATACTCTGTATCGCTCTGATCCTTATCGGATGCTTTCCCTCGAGGAATATCAAAATCGGATTTGCAGGAAGTTTGACCGGAAAATCCTACGAATTGGGCATACCGGCTAAGAATGGTTTCATACTGGCAGTAGAACATATCAACACTCAGGGTGGCATTAACGGAGCAAAACTAATTCCTGTCATAAAAGATGATGAAAGTACAGTAGAAACCGCATATGTTGTGGCTCAGGAATTTATTGAGGAAGACGTAACATTCGTCATCGGTTTTTTAACAAGCAATATGGCTCCGGTCATCCAGGAACCTTTGTCAAACGAGCAACTTTTTTTGTGAGCCCCTCCATCAGTACGAACCTGTTGAGCGATCTTGACGATAATTTTGTTCGGGTTATCTCAGCCAGTAAATACGAAGGTGATGCGCATGTCAAAGTGTTGACAGAATATCACGATACCATCAAAGCCGCTGTCGTCTATGATATGTCGAATCCACAGTATTCCGAACCCATCTACGAACGATTCAAAACCCTTTATGAAGAAAAGGGTGCTAGCGTTGTCTACACGAATACCTTGAATTCAGAGTCCATAGATTATGAAAAAATCGCAGTAGAAATTTACCGTTCCGGAGCACAAGGTGTGGTCTTGATTGCAAATACGGTCGATTCGTCAAATATCATTCAGCAAGTAGCAAGGAAAGACAAGGATTTGATTATCAGCAACAGCGGTTGGTCGGTGAACTATGACCTGATTGAACGAAGCGGCAAAGCCAGCGAGCAAATCTATGGCATCGCAGCGTATATCACCGACTACGATGGAACGGACTATCGTGAATTTGCCAAGGAGTATGAAGAAAGGTTCTGTGAAGTCCCATTCTTCTCAGCCCATACCACCTATGATGCGGTGATGGCACTTTCACAAGCGATGAGGCAAAGCGAGTCCCTTGCGATCGATGATGTAAAGAAAGCCTTGCTTTATATTGGTGATTTCAATGGCTTGCAGACCGATTTTTCACTTAATGAATACGGAGATGCTACTCGTTCCAACATGCTTCTTCGGGTAGAAGATGGAAAATTCATACTCGTTGAAGAATTAGACTAGAATCATGGAGGTTAGATCATGAAAAACAGAACGCTAAAATTCGACCTCCTTTCCAACCTGATTGTAAGCACCCTCTTCACTACCATAATCATTATCTTATTTATTTCAGTACTCCTCAGCACCTATATAAAAAGAGAACAGCAGTTTAAAAACGATGCCTTATCGAATGCGGTGAATCTTCAAATAGAAAGTTATTTTACCGATATCGAAAACGCGTTGAAAGGCTTACAAGATGTCCTTTTTACCTATGAGATGATTCAGGATTCCAACAAAGACGAATACATGGTTGAATTTCTTGAGGTGAATCAAAACTTCTCAGAAGTCTATTTGCTGGATCTGGACGGAAAAGTAATGAAGACTTATCCCCAAAACATGCAACACATAGGTCTCGATTACTCGAACTTCGATTATTTCAAAACCGCAAAATCAAAACCTGATCACATCATCTGGTCCAATATTTTTTATGAGCATTACACAAAAAATCCACTTGCGACTGTCAGCTTGAAATCCGATTCGGTTGTTTTAGTCGGTGTGTTATGCCTTGAGAACTTTTCAAAGTTAGTCGACAGCATCAATGTGGATGTCGACAATATGATCGCCATCACCGACTCTACAGGAACCTACTTCGCCCATACCGACCAAAGCTTTGTCGATCTTAGGGAAAAGGATCCATACATCACTCAGATGATCGCCTCTGGGGACTTTTCTGTAAAGAAAGTCCGCGTCAGCGAAAGAACGATGTTTCTTAGTGCGACTTACTTTGAAGATGCTGGGTGGTCGGTGCTCATTTTCCAGTCCACAGACTCCATAAAGAGGCAAATTGCATATAACATCGCAGTAATTCTTGTAATCGCCTTGGTCGCTCTAGCCCTCTCTCTCTATTTCACTCATCATAAGGTCACCCTGATCGCCAAAAGATTGTTGGAGCTTGCCAAGGGAACTCAGATCATATCACAAGGCGTGTACGACTATACCCTAGAAGAATCCAAGTACGTTGAACTCAATGAACTAAGTCGAAACTTTAAAACCATGTCTGCAGAAATTCAAAATCGCGAAGCTCAGATCAAGGACAACAAAGAAGAAATGCAGCGGATGAATCAGCGGCTGGAGAATTTGGTTTATGAACGCACGCTGGAGCTCGAAAAGTCGAATATGGAGCTAGCCCAGACAATCATCGACCTAAAGCACACTCAAAACATACTGATCCAATCCGAGAAAATGGCTTCTCTTGGTCAATTGGTCGCAGGTGTGACCCACGAAATGATGACTCCGATCGGAAGCATAGTAACGCTTTGCTCCTATATGGTCAAGGAGCTTGAACAGATTGAAGCCGACTTCACAAACCAGCATCTTTCAAAGTCTGAGCTCGAGCTTTTTTTCAAGGATCAGATGGAATCATTACTGCTGATCACCAATAGCGCGCAAAGAACAAAGGAGTTCGTATCGAGTCTAAAGAAAACATCCGTCGATCAGGTGTCGATGGAAAAGCGTGAATTCGAAATCTGCTCCACTGTAGAAGATGTGATACGAAGCATGAAAGTCACACTTAAAAATTCCAATGTATCCGTCGACCATCATTGTCAAGTCGATAAACCTATCCTCAGTTACCCCGGGGCCATCACTCAAATCCTTCTCAACCTTATGAACAACGCGATCAAACATGCCTTTATCGATAGAGCTACAGGCAAGGTCACTATCACGACCTCCCTTGAGGGAAGTACAGTGACACTTGTCATCTATGATGACGGAATCGGAATGACCCCCGAGGTTCGTAAACGGCTATTTGAACCCTTCTTCACCACAGCCCGTGATCAGGGCGGTAGCGGATTGGGAATGAGCATCATCGAAAATCTGGTGACCACGCTCTTAGGCGGTACGATCACATGCGACAGCAAGCTTGATAAAGGGACTTCCTACACCATCACTTTCGGTCTTTAAGAATAGCCTCCTTAACAGCGGACCAACGATCCCTTAAGGGGGTTTTCATTTACAAGTTGCATTGGTCCTACTTTTGAACTATAGTAAGTATGACTTAATCAAAGGAGAATACCATGTCATTTTACAAACTCGGGCTTACCTACGAGATGGTGCACGCCCTCGAAAGCATGCATATCAGCACACCGACACCTATTCAGAAACTGAGTATTCCAACCATCTTAATGGGACGCGACCTCATTGCGGAAGCACAGACCGGAACAGGAAAAACCTTGGCCTTCCTGCTACCTGTTTTTCAAAAAATAGATGTGCACAACCCCTGTGTACAGTGTCTTGTCATTACACCGACCCGCGAGCTGGCACTTCAGATAACAGAGGTCTGTGAAAAACTGACACTGCTAAAGCCAGTGAATATTCTAGCTGCCTATGGGGGCCAGGATGTGAACGCACAGCTTCATAAGCTACGCGGCAATGTCCAGCTGGTCATCGGTACTCCTGGACGAATTCTCGATCATCTACGACGTAAATCCATCGATCTTACCTCTGTAGAAACATTTGTCGTCGACGAAGCTGACCAAATGTTTCATATCGGTTTCAAGACTGAAGTAAAAGATATCATCAAATATTTGCCTCAAAACAGACAGACCCTCTGTTTTTCAGCAACACTCAGCCACCGTGTCGATAGCTTTTCAAGCCGATATCTTACAGATGCTGTAAAAGTTACAGCACCCAAGGAGCATATGACGCTTGATTCCATCTCTCAGTGCGTACTTGAGACATCCAACAGAAAAAAATTCGAGCATTTTCTGATGTTGCTCGATAAAGATCCTCCTGAGAAGGCGATCATATTTTGCAGGTCCAAAATTGGCACACAAACCCTTTATGAGGAACTGCTAGAAAAGACCTTCAACGTAGAAACCTTGCACAGCGGGCTGACACAAGCCAAACGAGAATACGTCATGCAGGCTTTCAAGGACAATCGGATCACCTACTTGGTCGCCACCGATGTCGCTGCCAGAGGGCTCGATGTCACAGGGGTCACCCATGTATACAACTATAATCTTCCTGATGACATAGAGAACTATGTTCATCGGATCGGAAGAACGGGACGAGCCGGAAAAGATGGAGTGTCCTATATCATCATGACGCTCAAGGATGAAAAGAGGCTCACAGCAGTAGAAGAGTTCATCGGAATGAAAATTAAGAGAATCTCATTCGCACAGGATCAGCCCCCCGTTGCTCCTAAGGTTCACCACCACAGAAATCCTCATCCATCAAAAAGAAAGTTTCACCATCATAAAAAGAGTACCTAGATATGATCAGGTACTCTTTTCTAGTTGAACTCCACTCTGTTGCGACCATTTGCCTTGGCCATATATAAGGCCTCGTCGGCCGATTTGATGGCATCTGTCAGGTGATAACTGTCAGGACCGATCAAATCAACTCCAAAACTCAAAGTGACTTTGATCTCATGCTTGTCGTATTGTATAGTATGCTCCTCAATCAGCAGCCTTATCTTATTTACCAGCTGCAACAGATTGAGTTGCGTGATATCTGGAATGATCAGCAGAAACTCCTCACCACCAAAGCGTCCAACCATATCGCTCAGCCTTATATTACTACGGATGATATCCGAAACTGTCTTAAGTGTGACATCACCGGCATCATGTCCATAGGTGTCGTTTATTCTCTTAAAATGATCTATATCGCACATGACCACTCCAACCGGGTACGCATGTCTTCTCGCTCTTTTAAGTTCAGCTTCTCCTAATTTGAGTATCGCAGCTCGATTGTATAGTGTCGTCAAATAATCGGTCATTGCTTGTACTTCCAATTTTTCTTCATACACAGTAATGGAAATCCAGAACATACCTAGACTCAAGTTGAATGGCAACAGTTGATAGAGTATGATAGCAAGTGCATGGATTGAACCTGCCGACATAAGATTATCAATCGGTTGCTCGATTAGTGTGCTATAGATCCTGACCATGCTCACCAAAATGGCAAGAAGAAATACGAGGCTAAGTACTAGACCGATACGTTCAAGCAGCTTTGGGACTTTGAAAATCAATAGATGGGCAATACGATAAAAATAAACAATCTGATAGATTGAGATGATGACAACCCTCATGTTGATGTTGGGTTGAAAATAGGTGAACTGTATAAATAGTGCGATCATAAGTAGGAGAGCCACCCATTCAAACGCTTTATTTCTCTTTTTATGAGTGATAAAATAGCTCAAACCGTGAAATATGCTCATCACACCCATAATGATAAGTGTGTTGCTCACGATCACCGTGAAAAACTCTGAAATAAAATCCCGATATGCGATAAATAAAAATCCCGTTCCAGCAAAGATAAGCCCTAATCCTACATTCTTGATTCCTTTAGACCCCTCTTTTTTGAAGCTGTATATGAGCATAATTATTCCGAGGATCAGATTGTAAACTATGGTCAGTACGGATATTGTTCTGATATCTAACATCTGTTTACCTCCACATACCGTAAAGTGCCACCTATCTATTATCTACCCCGTTGCGATTATGTCAAGCACGCTAGTTTGTCAGTTAATTAATAGAAACTTAATTGGTTAAACGGTCAATAAAAGGTTATACTCAAAAGGTGAACAACATATTGGAGGTAATCATGGATCAAACATCAAAAGACACACTGGCATTTTGCATAGAGTTTTCAAAGAACAACATGAACGCTGCAAGCCAGGTCACCATGTGCAGGGTTTGGCTGAAAACTGCGATTGAAATTCTAGAAAAGAATATCGATCTTGGGAGTGCCGCTTACATAAAATCTGAAATAGAAAGCGTAGACAAATGGCTCGCTGGTGGGGATTCAAGATCTACTTCCAATGATATCTACACTAAATTACAGACCATAGAATCATTGATGGCCAGCCTATAGACGCAAAAAAACTTCACCTATGTGAAGTTTTTTTAAGTGATAGGGACTCTCCAAATCATATGATGACTTTCCTCTTCCCAGTAATCGAACATGACGTAATCCGGAAGACCGTAAAGGTGCGTCCAAATGGATTGCGCTCTCTTGTATCCGCTATCCATGCAAAAACTACTGACATTCCTCTTCCTTAAGTGGTTTGTCATCGCCTTCATCAGCATCTTTCCGATTCCATGATTCTGCTTATCGGGGCGTACAAACACGGTATTGACTTCCACAGTACCCTCTAGCTCTCCAAGACTTCCTTCGATGATCAGTTCATTGCATTCACTGATCGCTATCGTTCCAACAATCTCATCGTTCCACTCGGCGATGATGAAATACGACGACTCACCATCTGTCTCAAGGTCCTGGAGAAACCTCTTTATCTTATCTTCCGTTTCCTCGACAATCATCTCAGTCAGGTGACCGATGCCCTCCATTATGAAGGTGCTTTCGACCATCAATTTGAAGAATGTCTCCAGTTTCTGACGGTCTGCTAAAAGAGGTCTCCTTAAGATTATTTTTGACATGTCAACTCCTTAATCTATGGATAATAATAAGTGAATTCAGTTAATGTGGGTATATATATAACGTAAATCAAATATGTACTTGTTTTAGACAAAAGGATGTGATCTTATGAAAGTTCTAATACAAGATGAGCTAAAGTCCTATATGCATGAGCATAATCACAATATCATCTCATTACGATTGATCCATAGCGACTATAACGGCTCTAATATCCATGAATACAGGCCAAGCATCAATTATCATGAACCTGCCGATATGGATGATTTTGATGAGTACGATGTGGATGAATTCAAAGTTTTTGTCGACAAACATGTCACTCCAACAAACGATACCATTGAATTTACACATGACAAACTCATGGGTATCAACTTTTGTAACGTAGAAGGCGTCAATCTGACGATGTGATCTTCTTTAATCAGACTCCTCTCATCATCAATGAGAGGTTTTTTTTTGTGCTTTTGCCTAGCGCATAATGGATTCTTAATAGTATACTGGATAAGAATAAACGAAAGGAGCCATTATGAACATACAGATATTCGGTAAAAAGAAATGTTTTGAAACAAAAAAAGCAGAGCGATACTTTAAGGAACGACGCATCAAATTTCAAATGATAGACCTCATCCAAAAAGGCATCAGTCCCGGGGAGCTCAAATCGATCATACAGAGCGTAGGAATTGAAAACCTGATCGATAAGGACTCGCCTTTTTATGAAGAAAGCGACATCGGACATACGAGAGATCCTGAAACAATGTTCGCTATTCTTCTTGACTATACCGAAGTGCTGAAAACGCCGATTGTCCGAAATGGAAAAAAGGCTACGGTGGGCTATCAGCCTGACATATGGAAAGCATGGGAATAGCATAGTTCTTATGCTATTCCACTATTTCATCTCATCCACATACCCCTTGAGCGTCTCGTAGCTGATCGCACCTATCTGGGTATGGATCACCATCCCATCTGAACCGATGAAGACTGAGGTCGGAATCGCCCTTATGCCATAATCATTCGCTACTTTCCCCTGCTCGTCTTTTACCACCGTAAAGGTTATCGAGAGCGTGTCGATCATATCCCTAACATCACTTAAGTTGTCCTGATTTGTCAAGTTGACACCGATAAATTGAATATTGCCGTTGTTTTCTTGATGCAGCTTTTCAATATCCGGCATCTCATCAAGACATGGCGGACACCAGCTTGTGAAAAAATTGAGTACCACCGGTTTTCCTCTTAAAGAGGATAAGGTCACGGTTTCACCCGATAAGGTCTGCAAAGTGAAATCGGGTGCATACTCGTCAGAAACGACCCCGCCCTGTCCTTCATTTCCTGCGTCAACTTTCTTGAATGTGTCGTTTACACGCTTGAACATCAAGATCGCCTGTTCTATCGTAGCCGTGCCGTCAGGATTGAACCTGTTCTCTCCCACGCCGTTCACGATTCCATATGTCCTTGCGATATAAACGGAAGCACTCGCCCATGTTTCAATTTCGCTGTCATCACTAAACTTTGTAGTGTCGTTCACAGCGACATCGATTCCTGCTGCGTTAAGTGCGTTGACAAACAGTACGGCTAGTTCATCACGCTTAATAGCAGCGTCCGGTTTATAACTTCCATCTGGGTAGCCGTTTACAATGCCGCTATTTTTTGCTCTAAGCACATAGGTGTCTGTCGTATCGGTAAAGGTACCGTTTCCGACTGAAGTTTTTTCACCGGTGAGGATTTCATAGATCTGGACACCGATATAGGCAAAATCCTTTCTGGTGATTTCACCCTGATAATTCCCCTGAAGGCGCGTGTCCAGCAACTGTTTGTCAAATACTTCATCAATCGCGTCCTTAGCCCATGTCGAAGGACTATCGGTTGAGGCGAATGGCATCTGTATGATTAATATCAAGATGATGGTAAGACCAAGTAGACGTTTCATAGCTACCTCCTAAAGTAATCGAGTATGCCACTTGCAACTTCTCTGGCAAGTTGTTCCTGCTGACTCGCATCAGATAACCACTCGAACTCAAGTGGATTTGGCACAAATCCTGTTTCAAGCAAAATGGATGGGGCCCAGGTTCCTCTGACTACATAAAAGTTGTTTATATTCAGACCTCTACTTTTTCTCGATAAATCGGTGATGACACTGTCAAGAACCGATTTCGAAGCCGATTTTGCGAGTTCTTGCTTATAGTGAACGGAAAATCCGCTAACATTATTGATGTTCACATCCGGACCGATGCTATTCGCATGCATTGAGATGAAGAGATCCGGTTTCAGCTGATAGGATAGTCTCAGTCGGTCGAAAAGTGAAACATAAACATCTGTCGACCTCGTCATATAGACAGTCGCACCTAAATCGGTCAGTGCTTCCTTTAACTTAAGGCTCGTATCCAGATTGATATGTTTTTCTGAATAGCTTGTACCTAGTATACCTATCGCTCCAGGATCAGAGCCACCATGCCCTGGATCCACTAAGATCTTTATTCCCTTTAGTGGAAGATCGCCCGATGTTGCATACACCGGTCTCTTCAGAAACACATTGACTCCTGATTCAGACTTTTCAATATGATACCCGTTTAATGAGGATTCACTGTCAAAGGTGATAACATACTGACTACGATCCTCCTCAGTGACTGTATCGACTGAGGATATGATGGACGCTGATGGTATTTTAAGCGCTGGAAGTGCAGTCGTATTCGAAAAATCAACGATCAACATACCGTTTTTAAGCTCCGCGGAAACCGCCGCCGGTTCAATCATATCTAGCGCAAGAATATCGTAGAGTTCACTGGTTTCAAGTGTTGCGCTACTGATTCTATTTTGTGGTTCTCTAAAATCAAAGAAGATGGCGACTTGTGATTTTTTCATCCATTTTCCTGAACCGAGCCTGACATAATCACCCGTCATCGCTGTGATGGTATCCCTCATTCCTCGAGAAATCAAATATGCCGATCCTTTTGAAGAATCCGAACTAAAATAGGTATCCACATCCTGCCCTGTGACTTGTGCGAAATAAGGTGACTTGTCTGACACCACTCCAATTGTCGCTGGAGCCTTCTGAGTATGGGTCACGCCGTTGTAGTTCATGACATATACGGGTGCGCCCAGTACCATGGTATGGGACCCTTCACGGACCTCCGGCATGGTAAAGGAACCCTTAAATGTTGTCGGTACAAGCTTACCATCTGTCCTATAGGTAGAATTAGGCTTAAGCGTTATCACCTGACCCCCGATAGAGGCGGTGACAGCCGAACCGATTGGCGCTATACATGAAAGCGTGATTGTCTCGCCTGGCAGCCACATCTCTTGCTGTTGAGGAAACGTCGATGACTTTGAGATATAAGCCTCATCCATTGTGTTGCTGCTTCCTGTCGACCACCCTTTTGTGATGACAATCGACTTGACCTGATCCCCTTGAATGAAGGTAAAGGTATTGGCTCCTGGTTGCAGCGGCATGTAAACACCGAAATAACCTTTTGACGAACGGTTGATCACTTCGGTCCCATTCACATAAAGTGGAAGTAACGGATTTGACTCTCCGGAGATATAGTAATTGTCGTAACCTGTGCGGATGTTGCTTGACGGGTTATTGACTGATAAACTCGTATTTACTTCAGCGCCGTCTTTAAACTCATAATAGGACTTTACTACAGCCTCAAGCGAGGGTCTGTTGGCAAAGGATCTATGACTGAAAAAGACACTGCCAGACACACCTTGTTTCGATTGATTCATCACCAGTTGCTTGATAAGTTCTCCATCACCGTACCATGCGCTTTTTGAATCGGTGTTGCCCGCACGGTAGGCGGCATGACCGATATATAGCTTTACATCGGTCTCTTTTGTAATGTTCAGCCACCAGTTAAGCAGCACTTCATAATTTGCGATGTCAAAACCGATATTCCAGTAGATCTGGGGCATGATGTAATCGATACTGCCCTCTTTGATCCACTGCACGCTGTCCGCGTAGTGAGCGGAAAAAGACTCAAGCCCTCTTGTATCACTACCGCTTGCGATGCTCGACTTGTTCGCCCATATGCCAAAAGGACTTATGCCGAATAGGACTGTGGGGTCCAGCTTCTTAACAGCAGAATCCACATCACGCATCAGTTGATTCACATTTTCTCTGCGCCAATCGGCTAAGCTCAGTCCGTTGCCATATTGTACAAAGGTTGTGCTGTCTGAAAACTCGGTTCCGGGATAGAAATAATCGTCAAAGTGGATCCCGTCAATATCGTAATTGCTGATGATTTCTGTCACGCCATCGACAATCAGTTTTCTAACTTCAGGCATTCCCGGGTTGTAGTAGAGATTTCCGTCTGTGTGCGCAATCACATAAGTCGGATTTTTTCGCGCAGGATTACCACTGTCAAGCATGTCGACAGTCTGCACAGGCTCGTTCGCACTTTTTTTTGTAATCCTATAGGGATTGATCCACGCGTGTACGGCGATGCCCTTCTTATGGGCTTCACTGATCCAGTAGCTTAATGGATCGAACTCATCATCAGGGGCAAGCCCCTGCTCACCGGTCAAATATTTGGACCATGGGAAAATAGCGGACTTATACAGCGCATCACCTGTAGGTCTCACTTGTAAAAACACCGCATTCAGTCCCATGGACTCGGCGCGGTTTAAGATCGCATCCGCCTCAGCCTTAAGGCTCACGGGATCTGTTGCTCTGACTTTGGGATAGTCGATGTTGACCACTGAAGCTACCCATACGCCCCTAAGGTCATCAACCTTGTTAAGTCCTTTATCCGCACTGGCAGGTAGCACCAGCGAAGCCAAGACCAGAGTAAAGACCAAAAGTGAACTGACAATTTTTTTATGCATAGAATCCTCCTGTAGTTTATCCTCGTGATGCCATTCTATACTAGAAATATGAACAAAAGTGGCTTTTACAGATTATTTAAAGCTGATGTAATCAAAATGTAACGGTAGTCATCGGCGCAAAAAAAAGGCGCGGCATGTGCCGCACTTTTTAATGGTTTGATTAATGCTTTCAGCTATGCTGTTACTACTCCACGGATCAGCTCGACAACCATCAAGCGCTTGTCATCAAAAGGCCAAGTGAGATAATGGCTGTCCTTTTCATGTGCTAGATGGCTACAAAGATTCGCGATTCCATAATTGCCGATTCCCTGCCCATATGATTTTTCATAATCGTGCACCAGCTGCTTCAACTGTTTCTGATCCATACAAGCGATACGCTCAAAGTCCACATGGCTTGAGTGGTACTCGAGTATATCCGACCATGCATAGCACTGACCACCGCCTTTAAGTAGCTTAAGCAGTGAGCTGTTCACCTGGTCGATCAGTTGAGCCATGAACTTCAGTACCGCAGGAACCAGTCTCTTTTGATGAGGCTCCAGACGGTAATGTTCGATCATCGTCATCACTTGCCCCAGCACAAGCTGGGTGTAGATCGGCGTGATGATGATCGAGTCAAAGTCAGATTCCTTCGTCCAATCAGGCTCCACCTTCGTGTTTTCTAAAAATCGTTCAATGCCAGTGATGTCTTGATGGGCCATCAGCACGGAAAGCTCTTCAAAAAAGTTCTTATCATCAAGTCCTGTGAACTCGACTTGATGGTAAGCGACCTTTCCGGTCCATGCCTGCCTGTCGACACCGTTTTTCATCGCCTGCTGGTCCGCATCAAAAAGATGCAGATCGACATTTTCATCCAACCAGCTCTTCAGGTTTAGATCGTTGAGGTTGCCGGCTCCGACAATCGCGACGCGACCGCCTGTTGACGGTCCTCGCCAAGTATCGATACCGCTTCGGTACCCTGTCCATGCCTTATGCGTCTTCATAGCGTCGTAGCTTCTATTAAGTTCTTTATAATACTCGCCCATTACCTTCATTTATTTCCTCTTAGCCATTCATCGATTCCAAGTGCTGCGACATGTCCCGTGTGCACTCCGTTTATAATATCTGGACCTTTGGTGATATCCCCTCCAGCAAACAGCCAAGGGTGACTTTCCACTTGTCCTCTACCGTTTACGATCAGCTTTCCTTTTGGAGTGATTTCATTTTTGATCGTTTGAGGTAGAAGCTTGTAATCCGCCACTTGACCCGCGGCGATATAGATCGACTTAACAGAAATCGTCTCTTCGTATCCGGGTTTCGACTCTACGACAAGCCCCTCCAGGCGATTGTTCTCAGAAGAGATATAACGGGGATGGACCTCATAGTGAATGTGAATCCCTTCTTCGGTTCCTTCCTCAACTTCTTCCACATCCGCACTCAGTGTACCGAATTTTCTTCGAGTTGTCATGTGCACGTCGCTTTTTCCGTACTTGATTTCCTGCATGCGCACCAGTGTTCTTGCAACGTCAAACGCCACATTACCCGTACCCACGACCACAGCGCTCTCGTGGATTTCGGGCATTTCCCTAAGTCCTCTCGTATAGTCACGCGCCTCAGCTAAAAACGGTATGCCGTAATAGACTGCTTCATGGTTGCACCCCGGCAGTTCAAGGGTTTGCGATTCAGACATGCCTATACCTAAGAAGACCGCATCATACTTGTTCTTAAGCTGTTCCAAGGTGATGTCGGTTCCGATGTCCACCGAGCACTTGAACTCAACACCCGACGCCTCGATCATGCTTATATCCCTTATAACGCTTTCCTCGGGTAGCCTATAGGCTGGACCCCCGTACCTGATCACGCCTCCCGGAAGCGCCTGCTTTTCGTAAACCACCACATCGTATCCTAGCGTTCGTAGATAATAGGCACAGGATAGTCCAGAAGGACCCGAACCGATTACCGCGATCTTACCCATGGTGGGTGCCAGGACGGACTCTGTGGCGACCTTTGTGTAAACGTTTTCCTCGACGTGATCGACAATGTATCTTTTAAGCCATCTGATCGCAATCGGATCGCCCCTGTGACCTAAGGCGCATACTTCCTCGCATTTATGTGTACAAATTCTACCGCATACATTCCCTAGTGGATTCGTTTTGTAGACGTCCCTCAGGCCGCCTTCCAAATCGTCTTTCCATACCGATGTAATGTATTCAGGAATATGCATCGCCGCAGGGCAGGCGCTTGTGCAGATGCCACAAGACACACACCTTGAAGCCTCTTCAAAAGCCATTTCCTTTGAAAATCCTTCTACAATTTCAAGAAAAGAGGATTTTCTGCTGATATCCATCAGATTCATCTTCCTTCTACCAAGGTCAAGCAGTTCAGAAACCTCATCCCTATGGTAGCCAAGGGGATCGACTCTTCCGTGAATGCCTGCTATCTGAGGTAAGAAATAAAAGTTGTCCGCCTCTTTGGAAATATAGACATAGTTTTTTGACATATTCAGTGAATCACTTGCGCAAATATCTACACACAAACCGCAAAAGGAACATCTTCCATAATCAAATGCGGGTCTTGTGTTTGTTTTTCCTTCAGTTGCTTCAATCCCCTCCACTTCAACCAGAGTGATCGCAGCAGTAGGGCAAATTTCTGAACAGGTACCGCAACCGATACAGGCGTCCAGATCGTTTTGATGAAATCCCCTGTAAGAATCTGACGCCTCCCTCGGCGCTTCAAAAATGAAGCGCTTCGGGAGTGTCACAGGAGGTTTCACTAGATACTTCCAAGCTCTAAGTGGTGAAAAGATACTCTTAACAGCATTCATAGTGCCTCCTTGATCCTACTTTTTACTTTGAAGATAGTTGTCTATCGCTTTAGCGCTGTCGTGCCCTGTAGCCACACCATTGATGATGTCAGGACCACGTACGATGTCGCCGCCGGCAAAGAGCCATGGATAGGATTCCACCTGTCCACCGTCTGTCACAGCGATCTGACCTCGTTTTGTCAGCAGTTCGTCTCGCATCTCGTCGTTGAAGTAGGCATACTCAGGCATCTGTCCGATCGCCATATACACCTGACTCGATTCAAGAAGTTTCACATCATGCTCATCATAAGAAGGATTAAATCGACCTTCCTCGTCGAAAATGCTAAGCACCTTTTTGACTTCCAATCCTTTGATCTTGCCGTCCTCGACCTTGACAGCCATGGGACCATATGCGAAGTAACCGTGAAGGCCTTCTTCAAGACCCTCTTCAAGCTCTTCAAGATCCGCTGGCAAGTGTTCGCTGTCTTCAAGTGAGGCCATCTGTACAAAGGACTTTCCGTATTTGATTTCCTGAAGTCTGATCAGGGTTCTTGCGACATCGAATGCAACATTACCCCCACCGATCACGGTCACTTTTTCAGCGACATCAGGCATAGGACCGATTTCTCTGATATAGTCCCTTGTCTGGGCTAAAAACGGAATGGCATACTGCACATCCTCATGATCATACCCCGGTATCTTAAGCGGTCTTGAAAGTGAGAATCCGGTGCCGAGGAACACAGCGTCAAACGAATCCCTAAGCTCATCAAGTGTAATATCCACACCGACTTTGGTGCTGCATTTAAAGGTAACACCTGCGTTTTCTATCACACCGATATCCTTTAAGACACTTTCCTCAGGTAGTCTGTACTGAGGACCACCATAACGGATTACGCCACCAGGCAGCGCCTGTGATTCGAATACGACCACTTCATAGCCAAGCGTTCTCAGATAATAGGCACAGGACAATCCCGCAGGACCAGATCCGACAACGGCGACTTTACCGTTTACAGGAGCCGTCACTGATTCTTGTGCCGCATCATTGTAGTCCGTAGCATCCGCATTGTCGACAATATATCGCTTTAGCCATCTGATCGCAACAGGCTCACCTCGGTGACCTATCGCGCAGACCGTCTCGCACTTATGGGTACAGATCCTACCGCAGACATTGGCAAGCGGGTTGGTCTTATAGATCTGACGGATACCCTCTTTTAAGTCCTCATCGAATACCGCCCTGATGTATTCCGGGATATGCATGTTCGCAGGGCATGTGTTTGTGCAGATACCGCACGCTACACATCTTGCCGCCTCGTTCTTGGCATCCAGCGCCGCATAACCCTTGACGATCTCGATAAAGGAAGACCTTCTCGATTCATCCTCATGCTGCATTTCTTGACGCACAAGATCGAGTAGTTCTGAGATCTCGTCTCTCGTGTATCCGACCTTGGCGCTTGTCTTATGGATACCCGAACTGTCAGGCATGAAGTAGAAGCTATCCGCATCGATTGAAAGGTGAAGGTATTCTTTTGACATGTTCAGTGAATCCGATGTACAGATGTCTACGCAAAGTCCACAGAAGGAACATCTTCCGTAATCGAACGCAGGACGTTCATCGAGTTTTCCGTCTTCGTGAACAATTCCTTCAACAGGTACCAAATTGATTGCCGCAGTCGGACAGATCTCTGAGCAAGTACCGCAACCGATACACTTGGTCATATCGTTTTGATGAAATCCGCGGTACCGCTCTGATGCTTCTCTTGGGTTTACAAATATATCTTTTTTTGCGATAGTCACCGGAGTGCGCATCAGATACTTCCACGCCCTTATCGGTGAAAACATACTTTTTATCTTATTATCCATTAGGCACCTACCGATCAATTTCTGGTGAACATACACCCATTGTATCCATCCAAAGCGATGCATCATCAATTCTATGTCCAGGTAGATACTTCTCAATACCTAGAAGTCCTTGAGCGAAAGAAGCACCTCTAACTGCGATTCTATAAGGGTATTCCCCACCATCGGACACGATAAAGTATCCGTATTCGCCGCGGCTCGATTCGACAGCCGTATAGACCATACCGGCAGGAACCGTCCATCTTAAGGCGGAACCTGTTGACATTTTCGCTCTTACAGGACCGCTCTTTGGCATTTTTTCGATGATCTGGCGAATGATTCTGATCGACTGGAACATTTCTGCGTACTTGATGTTCATCCTTGAAAGTCCATCCGAATAGGTACCGGTCGGAACATCGAATTCTACCTGGTCATACCTTGCATAAGGTTTCACTTTTCTCAAATCGTTCTGAACGCCTGTGGCACTTCTCATTCCAATGCCTGTAACTCCAAGCTCCCATACGACTTCTGCAGGAAGCATGATATTGTCCTTGATTCTTGCATGGATGATCGGATGCTTAAGAATCAGCTGTTCAAACTCAGGAAGCTTCTTCTCTAGATCGTCAACGACTTTAAGCACGTCTTCTAAAAAGTTTTCAGGCAGGTCTTTTCGAACGCCGCCAGGTACGATATACATATGATAGATTCTCGCACCGGTTAGTTTTTCAAACAAATCGAGAATCAGATCTCTTTGAGCTATACCCCAGTAGGTCGCTGTGTACATACCTGTAGGTCCACCGATGCCGCCAAGACCCATCATATGGATCGCAAGGCGACCAAGCTCTAGCACCATCATTCTGATCCAGTGCGCACGCTCCGGCACTTCGATACCCGACAGCGCTTCGATACCCATCGCATAGACCATCTCGTTGATATCCGGCTCAACAACACAGATACGTGGAATCAGTGCGAGATTTCCCATCCAAAGTCTTCTCTCCATCACCTTTTCGAATCCTCTGTGTAAGAAACCAGGGGTCGGACGAGCCTTATTGATCATATCTCCGTCAACATACATATGCACCGAATAGTTACCGTGCATGCCTGGATGCTGAGGTCCTAAAAAGAGTTTGACTTCTTTCATTTGATTTCCTCCACTACCTGTGCCTTAAATACGTGAGGATGCTCACGTTTCGGGAATTTCGAATCGGAATACGCCTGTGGGTCAAAATCTTTTCTGAGCGGCGGCATGGCATCCCAGCGCTCCAGGAAAAGAGGTTTGTCATAGGTCGGGTTCCCCTTGAAGTGGACTCCGAAAAATTCAAAGATTTCGCGCTCGTAGTAGATCGCCCCCGGATAGATTGAAGTGATCGTATGGAAGTCAGGATTATCCCTGTCTAGAAGCGTCCTGACAAGCAAGTGCATTCCTGTGTCCCAGTTCATGAGAATCGCAACCAGCTGAAACTTGTTTAGTTCGATCCAGTCGATGCAGGTCAAGATGCTAAGTTGTCTGAACCCGTCCGTCCTTAAGGCGATCAGGGTCTGATGAAACTTATCTGAATTCACATCGATGATCAGCTGCATGTCGGCAGGACTGTCTTTGATCTCCACATTCAAAAGCTTTTGAAAATGCTCTTTATAACTATTCATGGAATTCGTCATGAATCATCACCTCCCCGAGTGAGTACATTTGATTTTCCTTATACCAGTCGTAATTCTCCTGATAATGCTTCCAGCCTTTGGCCTCGCCCCGCTTGATCATCTCGATAAGCTCGCCGAAGGAGTTCATGATCGCCTCTGGTCTTGGCATGCAGCCTGCGATGTAAAGGTCTACAGGCAGGTACTTGTCAAGCTGGTTGATTGTCGCATAAGAATCGTAGTAGATACCGCCGTTAAGGGTGCACGACCCGAATCCTACAATATATTTTGGATCTTGCATCTGTTCGTAAGAATAGATGACGCGTCTTAGTGTTTTTGTACTTAAATAACCTGTGATCAGGAGCACGTCGGCTTGCCTTGGCGTTGCCATCGGACCCATGCCGAGCTGCTCCATGTCGAATCTTGAGGTCATCGTAGGTGGCATTTCAATCGCACCGCAACCTGTACAGTACCATTTCATCCAAATTGAATTGGCTCTAAAATAGTCACCGACCACTTCCCAAAGTTTTCGGTCATCCTTTTTTATCTCTTGACTCATATTAATACCCCCAACCTAAGAAAATGACTAAGATGCCTTGTAGTAATGCCATCCCAAGAGGAACTCTGAAGAAGAAGAGTACCGCCTGGTCGATTTTGAATCTCGGCATTACTTGCGATACGATATTAGTAAAGGTGTAAAGAAGCGCATATTTGATCAGGTAGATCACAAGCGTCTCACCGCCACCAAAGAACATGTTGAGTATCAAAGACACTTCGATGAAGGTCATCAGTTCGTGCAGGATGAACATCATGCCAAGTTGTTTTCCACCGTACTCGACCATGGGTCCCGAAGCGATTTCTGCGGGAGCGATGAAGGAGTCGAAGGGCTTTTTACCGAGCATTCCAAAGAGTGCCACAACCGCAACGATACCGCCAAGTGGAAGCTTAATGAAGTTCCATCCGAACACTCCAGAGCCCTGCTGTAAAAGTGCAAGGTCCGCGACAGAACCGGACTTGTTGATAAAGATCAGTGTGAAGACCACCACCATCAGCGGAATATCATAGGCAAGCATGTTGGTAAGCGCTCTGGATACACCGATGCTGGCCCAAGGGTTACCGGAACCCGCGGCGCTCATCGCCATACCAAGCATACCTACTGCAAGGACATAGGAGATGACAAATACGTTGTCTAGCCCAGGAAATGCTTGAAATCCTGCGACAGGAATAAAGATTACCGTCGCCGCGATTCCGCCAAGGGCCATAATCGCACCAAAATCGTAAACCCATCCGTGGGTGATCGATGATTTTGAAAGCGCTTTGAAGATGTCGATAAACTGCTGATAAAACTTAGGACCTCTTCTTTTTTGAATTCTTGCCGTTATTTTTCTATTGATTCCTGTAAGCGTAGTCTGAAAAACAAATGCTCCGATCAGAACTAAGAATCCGTATATAAAATTCATAAGTGTCATAATGAACCTCCAACCATTGCAAGTATCGCAATCACCACAAGCCACATCACCCCGCGGGTCGGTGATTGACTAAAGAAGAAACTTTCAGTCCATTCACCAAGTTCTTTGAGCTTTGTGGATGCTCTTGTGAACCAAGGCAGTACAGACGGCCATTTCGCGTAAAGTCTTTCAAAAGGCGCATAGAAGTTGCTGCTGTAGTGAAGAAGTTCCGGTGTGTAGATGAACTCTGCCGAAGTATAGGTGTCCATAAGGCCGACCCGTCTGCTCTTAGGTAGTACAAGAAAGAGGATCAGCATGAGAACAAAACCGTAACCGAAGACGACAAACACCTCGAACATGTTCACTGAACCGTTTGCTGTCATGGTCTTAAATCCGTCTGTCATGATCGGAGTAAGCCCGATAGAAGTCTGGATCTTAGCGATTGTGGTAAGTACCATATTAGGGAACACACCTAAACCAAGTGACATCAAAGTCAGGATGACCATTGATATAAGCATCAATGGATTCGCTTCCTTAAGTTCTTCATGTCTTGGCGACAACTGGCCCAAGAAGACGGCACTTAGCGGCCTGAACACATACAGATACGATCCGATCGAACCGAATGCAGAAGCCATCGCAAGGAAGATGAATCCTTTATCGGATAAGCCTTGGAAGATCATCCATTTTGAAACGAAACCACCCATCGGTGGGATTCCGGCCATCGAAATGATAGCGATCAGATAAACGATGTAGGTGACAGGCATCCTGTGGATCATGCCGCCAAGCTCTGTCATTTTTGTCGTGCCGGTACGCTTGGCAACAACAGCGATAGCCAAGAATGCGGCAGCCGATGCGACAGCATGGTTGAGTAGGTGCATCAATCCACCTGCAAAAGCCATCTGGTCCATCATCAGAATACCGATAAGGATATATCCGCCATTTGCAACAGAAGAATAAGCCAAAAGTTTTTTAGCATCATCCTGCTGGATCGCCCTCAAGGTTCCTACAACGATACTCACAGCTCCAAGCGCCATCAGTATGTAGACAGGAAGAGGTTTGTTCAGAACAAAAATCCAGTTTGAAAAAATAGAATTCATAGGTATATAAGCCGCTGCTAAAAACACCAGATAAGCGCCAAGCTTTACAAGACCACCCGAAAGCACCGGTGAAAAAGTATGTGGTGCGCTACCATGGGCAAGAGGCAACCAGATATGAAACGGGAATATCCCGATCTTAGTAAGTCCACCGATAACGAAGGTGAAGAATACTACACCCGCCACTAAAGGATCACTCGCAAGCAATCCGAATGCCGCTGCGATATCGAAGGTTCCTGTTGTCTGACCTGCAAGAATGACAGCAAACAGTGTCGCCATCGATCCGATGGAGCTGACTACAAAGTAGATCCATGCGGCTCTTCTCGACTTGCCCTGAAGTACGATAAAGGTCGAAGACCAGACCGCTGTTTCAAAACATACGAACAAGGTAATCAGGTCCTGAGCGAAGAACAGCCCGATCGTACCAGCGAATGAAAGTACGTAGAAGGCGTTATAGGCCGACGGGTAAAGCATCTGATCCATCCAGTCGGGGTTGAAGAAGGCCGATGTGAAATAGACCGTACCGAGGACCATCGCGAAATACCAGCCGATCGTCGTCATTTTAAAATTCAAATATCCGAATGTTTCGATGGTGCCTGTGCTATCTTTGAGCAAGTAAAGACCGACTAAGGCCCCAAGACTTGCAAGAATTGTAAAGAACGCTCCTGCAGTCGGCCACTTCTTAGTCAACAGGTAACTAATAAGCGCGCTTGCAACCAGTAATGCGATAACTGTAATCACTTAGCCCCTCCTTCACCGATAAGAATGCTTTGAGAGCTGCCTACAGCAAGTACGGCATCTTCTACATAATCGTTCACAACAACCGGAGTCAACCCAATCACAAACAGCGTGAGTGCGACCAGTACTATTGCGATAACTTCGTTTACACTAAACATGCTGGACTTTTCGATTGCAATGCCATCTTTGGCAAGCTGTCCTTCTTTTGCCGGAGACCAGAGCAGTAGCAACCATCTCATGAAGTAGGCTACTTCGACGACAGCGATAGTTACGATGATGATAGGAAGTCCTATCCAACCCACCGTGAATGCGCCGACAACCGTGTTGACTTTTGCAAAGAAGCCGAAGAACAAAGGCATCCCCATCATCGAAAGTGTTGCGATACTGAAGATCATGCCAAGCAGCTTATGGTGATAGAAGACACCTTTGAGCTGGTCGCCGTCATCCGTCTGATAGGATTCGCTCAGCTTACCGGCAATCCAGAACAGAATCGACTTGGCAAGCGCGTGGTTGATGATCAGTAGGATCGCAGGGAATGTAAGGTTGAACATGAACAGTAGTACCACAAGTCCAGACTGCGCGATGCTCGAAAACGCCAGCATTTTTCTTAAGTTCACTTGTTTGTACGCGGCAAGTTCACCAAGAATCAGCGTTGCGATTGCAATTGTCATCAAGAGATAACCCGTGGCATCGTTAAGAACGATGACTTCCTGAGTCAGTCTACCGAATACGAATGCGAAGGTAGGTGCCAGTACCGATGCGAAAAGAGCACCTGTAAACGCGTTGGCATTCCCGTAGATTCCTTTAGCCCAACTGCCCACAGGCATCAGCTTCAGCTCGACGCTAAGTCCGACAAGCAGAAGCAGCATCGCGATATAGACCTTTCCGTCAGATACACTTGCGAGCAGTTTGAACATGGCCTCGATCTGAAGTGATCCTGTAAGCCCATATACCATGACTGTCCCCATGAGGAAGAACACGCTTCCGACGCTTGCAATCACGATATAGTGAATCGTATCCACCAATTTGTTATTGAGTCTTGATAGGATAAACGCCGCTATCGAAACGACTTCGATCATGACAAACAAATTGAAGAGGTCATTTGTAAGCAGCATGCCGTTGATGCCTGCAAGGAGGATCATCACGACTGTCGCATCATTTTTAATTTTGTCCTTTGCGATAAAGGTAGTGAACAGGAGTATTCCCTGAACCACGATAAGCGCCATGAACGAATAGCTGTCAAGTCTTAGGCTTATTCCAAAAGGTGGCTTGAATCCACCGATGACATGTATGCCGAAATCGCTAGTCAGCGTGACAACCAAGTTAAAGGCAAGTGTCAGCCATAAGAGCGGAAGTGCCTGTTTTTTCATCACAACCGTTAAGAAGGCGATGAGAAGCGGTACTGCGATTATTAGTATTGGTGACATTATTCTTCACCCCCGATTTCACTTAAGTCATAGGTGCCGTACTGCATATGCATTCTTCTTGCAAATGCGAGTCCTAAGGCGGTTACCCCGAATCCGATGACAATGGCGGTTAGAACCATAGCCTGCGGGAGGGGGTCCACAAATTTACTTGCAACCGATGCAGCTTCACCGGTATAGATAGGCGCGACACCACCCTCTACATAGCCGATGCTGATAATCCAGATATTCGCTCCAAGCTCCAAGATGTTGAGAGCGATCAGCATTCTGATCACATGCTTGGTCGACACCAGACCGTAAAGTCCAATAGCGACAAGTATAAGTCCAACGATCTGCATCATGAGACCACCTCCATCTTCGAAGAATCGATTAGCACACCGGATACTTCAGAACCTACTTTTATACCAATGATAGAATACACAAACGGAATCACACCGGCACTGAAAAGCTCGCCTATGACTCCAGTATCCATAAAGTTTTGTAAAAAGCTTCCCATCAGCACAAGTCCTGTAAGACCCACAAGCACATAAGCGATACCTGCTGTTGATTCAGCTGCCTTGAGTGATTTGACCGGTGTAAGCTGTTCTCCGGTTCCAAGCCAGTACAGCAAACTTGCCGCGGCGATCATGCTACCACCCGGGAATCCGCCACCAGGTGTGAGATGTCCATGTGTGAAGATATAAACGCCTGTCACCATGACGATCGGTGTGATAAACTTCGCACCCGCCCTAAGGATAAAGCCGCGTTCCAAAGCTACGGACTCGCCAGATTTCAGAAGCATTCCAACGCCCAGTGCCGAAATGAATAAAACCGTCACTTCGCCAAGCGTGTCAAAAGACCTGTAATCCACAACAATCGCTGTAGCGATGTTTGCAGAACCGTTTTCAAGATTCATGCTCTCATTGAACACGACAGTATCCGTTCCACCTTGTACATTCTTATGTATGAAGCTGTTGCTCACTCTAGCAGGATCGATGCCTGCCGGCGGATTGAACACGTCAAACGCGCTGCCTGCAAGGGTGATCAGATAAAATGCAAATACGATAAGGAGTAATGCACTAACGATCTTTTTCATGCTTCGTTTCCCCCTTAAAAGTCTGTTTGATAGCGATGATGAATACAAAGGTCACAAGACCCGAACCGATGACCGCTTCTGTGATAGCGACATCAGGTGAAGCCATCAGCGCAAAGGCTATAACTGCCAGCATACTGACCAGTGAAAGTCTGATGACCGCTGTGAGCAGCTTATCGCTGGTCACACAGGTAATCGCTCCTCCGATAAGGCCGATGCCAACGATCCACTCTAAAATTGTATAGGTATCCACTATGCCTCTACCTCCCCGTATATGCTGTCTACAACAGAAGTATCCGTTCCTTCGATCGGCTTGACGCCTGACTTATAGGCGTTTCTGATCAGTGTAGAACTGCCGATAGGATTCGTTACCGCGATAAACACTAGAATAAGTAAAAGTCTCGCCCACCACTCGGGATGTATAAGCAACATACCAAACGCCGTTGACAAGGTTCCAAGGGTAGTCGCTTTTGTACCTGCTTGAGCTCGGTTGAAGATATCCGGCATCCTATAAAGACCAAGCCCACCCACACCGTAGAACAAACCGCCTATGACTACAAAAATCCAACCTACTACCGTCATTTTGCACCTCCCGCATATTTTGAGAGCACAATCGTTTCTAAAAATGCAAGTACACCAAAGATCAGAGCGATGTCAAGGTACATGCTTTGACCAAGTTCATGGGCAAGCAGTATCAGCGCACCGATCAACATGATGTTGATTGTGTCAAGGCTCAGTATCCTATCAAACACGCTAGGTCCTACAAGCATGCGGTAAACGCTGCTTATCAGACCGATAATCAGTAATCCCCAAAACAGTAAAGGCATCATTTGAACACCCTCCTTAGCACATTTTGCATGCTGTCGCTGATACTGGATACATCCACCTGTCCATCCCTCGATTTCACATCGATCCAGTGGACATACAAATAGTCCTCATCGGCATCTAGCGTGATCGTACCTGGCGTCAGCGTAATGCTGTTGGCAAGTGTAAGGTTTGCAAAATCGCCCTTTAGCGTCGTTGGAACCTTTACAAATCCAGGATTGATAGGAAGCTTGGGACTTAGCACACGTAGAAGGACGTCGATGTTCGCTTTGATCAGTTCCAATAAGAAGAGTGGAACATACATCACAATAAACAAAACAAATCCCATGATCCACTTAAAGCTGAAATCAAAGGAAGACGTTTTCCCGTAAAGCAAAGAAATAACCGCCGAAACAACCGCTCCTAGTAAAACCTCTTGATACGAAAAACCTGCTAAAAGTACCCATACCACAAAACAAATAATAAATAGTCCAATACTTTTCTTAGTTAACACATGGGTTCCTCACTTTCTTTAAGATTAAACACATCTTGTAAATAATGCTTCAGTAGTTCATAAATGCTTTCGTCAACAATATGATAGACAACTTCAACTCCGTGCCTTTCCCCTTCAATAACGCCCTGAGACTTCAGTTTTGCCATATGCTGCGAAATCGTCGATTGTGGTAGATTGAGTTCCTTTTGAAGAGCGCTAACATTACACTCCTCAGATCTCATAAGACAACTTATGATGCAAAGCCGTGCTGGGTGTGCGATTGCTTTTAACACATCCGCCTTATGTGTCAAAAGTTTACGCTTTTCATCTGCTATCATCCATTCACCTCCCTCTTTCTTTCATACCACCGCTTAATTACAATATTCAGAATATTGAATAATACAATGATAACATATTTATTTAGACAACTAAATGTTTGTTGGCTAAATAAATCGATGACTTTTATTCTCGTTTGTGAATGTGTATCAGTTAGTTTTAAGAGGTTCGTGGAATGTGGAATGCGGAATGCGGAAACCCTTGCGCTGAAGGCGCGTGGGCAAATCTTTTTTTCAGAAGCTACGCTTCTAGAAATTCCACATTCTACTATCCACATTCCACAAACCTCTAAATCTCTAAAAAAAACAAAAAATAAAAAACGCCACAGAAAAACTCTCCTGTAACGTCCTCATAACTCTCAACACCAGCACCTAAACCACTTTTTTTCCATACATTTTCAAATTCGTAATCAACATCGTCCCCGCCAAGATGACGGCTCCTCCGATGAATATCCTTGCGCTCAACACTTCACCAAGTAGAAGTACGCCCCACAAGACGCCGAAAATCGGCATCAGGTAGGTGACTGTGAGTGTTTTTGTGGGTCCGACGCTTGCAATCAGGGAGTAGTAGATCAGATAGGCAAGAGCGCTGCATAGGACTGCGAATGTGACAAGCAAGGTCAGCTCATACGCTCCGAACGCCTGTCGTACGGGAAACCAGCCCACAAGGCTTAAAAGAGCAATGCCTGCGAACAGCTGGCTGCCGCATGCGATATCCTTTGCCGGGATATGGCTGGCTTTCATTTTTACATACACACCAGACGCACCATAGCAGACGGTCGCACCAATGCATGCGAGTATTGCCAAGATCGCCTTGTCGTCTGCGATTTCCATGCTTGAAAACGAAATGATGATCACACCGGTCAGTCCAAGTAGAAGTCCTATGCCTTTTCTTACTGTCAGCTTCTCAAGGGCGAACACCGCTGCGAAGATAGCACCGAACATGGGTGCCATGGCATTGAGTATCACAGAAAGACTCGCCGGTATATAAAGTGCTGCGAAGGCGTAAAAGAAAAATGGAAAGGACGAATTCATGATCCCTATGATCACTAACTGCTTCCAGTCTCTCTTCCAGTTTAGCTTGTAGCCTGACAACGTATACATGAGAAGTAGAAACACACCAGCGATCGTCAGCCTCATGCTCGCTGTCCATATGGGCCCGAAAATCGGTGATAGGACCCTCATGAAGATAAAGGACCCTCCCCAGATAGCAGCAAGGGATATCAGCTGTATGAGTTGTTTTCCTGTCATCAGAACCACCGCTTTCTCTTGAAGAATGACAGCATGAACACCGCTATCCCTATGCAAGCTAGGATAAAGTACATCAGACCGTATGGCTCGTTGAGCCAGTCGAAATGAGTGAAATTCATGCCGAAGAATCCAGATAGAAAGGAAAGCGGAATGAAGATCGCAGAAAATATGGTCAGGGTCGTCATCACACGGTTCAACTGGTTGCCCATATTGGACGCGTGCACCTCGATAAGGCCTGTGATCACTTCTTTTGCGACATTCATGGTATCCACCGCGTGGAGCAGATGGTCTTCGATATCCTGGTAATACACAAGCAGCTCCTTACCGCTTGGATGGGTGCTGATGAACTTATGGATGCCGTCTTTTAACGCTGTAACGCTATTTTTTAAAAACACGATTTCCTTTCGCATGATATAGAGTTCGTCGCCAGTTCCCAGTTGTGTGTCAAGTACGCTTTCTTCTAGCAGTTCAAGCCTTGATGAGATATGACTCATTACATCGAAGTACGCATCGACAACCGCGTCGCAAAGCACATAGAACAGGTAGTCACCGCTACTGGATCTTACTTCGCCCTTGTTTTCAACTATTCTTTCACGTAAAGGACCGAACACATCCCCTTTAGTCTCTTGAAACGTGACAATCAGGTTTTCAGAGTGTGCGATGCATAAGTGTTCTCTCATCATCTTTGCTTCATTCATATAATACATTTTCGCTATGGCAAACGTATATCCGCTTTCTACGACAAACTTGCTTCTTTGCGAAACATGCAGGATGTCCTCGATTAAAAGAGGGTGAAGGCCTAATTTTTCAGACAACTTGACCACTACATCCACATCGGCTATTCCTGTCACGTTGATCCAAGTGACCATTTTTTCATCGATCTTCAGTTCGTCGATGGCATCCAGTTCAATTTTCGTATGATGCGCGCTCTCACGACTAAAGGTGATGCATTCCACTTCGCATTTCTCACTCTTAAAGGCTCCTGTATATCTTAGTGCTCCGGGCTGTTCGTTTTGTTTTGGTTTGATTTGTAAGACCATCCGCTTGGCTCCTATTTTAAATTTGATTTTATTATAAATTCATTATAGCATGTTCATTTCAAATTATTAGTGGTATAAATAGATTGAGGTGATCATATGCCAATACCCTATCACAAAAAAGCGTATAAACAAGACCATGAGACAGGAGCTTTTCTAATTAGCGTATTTCTAGATACCTATGAGGATGTGTTTGACGATTGGGATCCAACACCTTTTAAAAAAAGGGACATTGAAGACGAATTTTTAGACTTTTTATGGGATTCCGCAGAGGACATTCCGCTTAAGGAGGATTTGCTGATCGTCTTTAGAATTGATGAAAAGTTAAGGGATGAGAAAAAAGAAGCTCAGATCGTACATGCCCTTAAGAATCATTTTGAATACATGCTCAGTAAATCCAAACGCGCCTTCCGTAAGGAACAAAATGAATCGCTACTCTACTTCATGTTGGGAATCAGTTTCTTCCTGGTCGCCTATCTCAATCTTATCGAATCGACGAATCTTGTGGGAAAAATCCTGGAAGACGGTCTATTTGTCGGAGCTTGGGTCTTTATGTGGGAATCTTTTTCAAATCTGTTCATTGAATCGAAGAACTTGATTTATGAACAGCGGCTGATCAAGAGATTCACCCATACGCCAGTCGCCTATAAGGGCATTAAAAAAGAAAGTTCAACTTAATTGAACTTTCTTTTTTTATTCCACCGAAAAGGTATAAGACACTTCGTTGTGATAGGTTTTTTCAGGATACAGCAAACGATTAAATCCTTTTCTGTTGGGCGCGTTTGGTATATCCTGTGTTTCAAAACAGATTCCTTGATGCTTGATGAAGTGCTTTTCAGCATGGAATGAAGCTTCATCTAAAAAATTGCCTGTATAGATAACCACATATTCCTGGTCGGCTGAAATCGTCATCTTACGTTTTGACAGCGTGTCTGAATAGACGATGCACGCGTCCATCTGGTCCAACTTGAAGGGATGGTCGATCCCGCCGGCCAGTCTTAACTGGCTGTGGTCGTCGTTCAAAGCGGATGTGATACTCTTCTTTTCTGTAAAATCAAATGGCGTGCCCTTTACTTCACACAAATCCTCAAGTGGTATTTGAAACTCATCGGTCGAGGCAAAATAACTTGCCGCTACTTTTAGATCATGGCCTCCGACAGAGCACTGCTTACCGCTAAGGTTGAAATAGCTATGGTTTGTCAGGTTGACATACGTGCATTCATCGGTCGTCGCGGTGTAGCTGACACTTAATGTCTGTTCTTTAGTAATTTCAAACTTCGCCTTGACCGTCAGGTTGCCTGGTAGGCTTCCCTCCTTGAACCCGTCGACTAGAGAAAGCGTCACTTGGTTTTCTTTCACATCATCGATGGTCCATATCCTATGATGAAATCCGTTTGACCCCCCGTGTAGATGATTGGGGCCTTGGTTTTTTTCAAGTTTTGCAGTCCAATCGCGGATTTTTGTGCTGACACTTGTATCCTTAAGCTGTTCACCAGAATTGATTCTTCCAGCAGTACGGCCGATTGTGGCACCCATATAGGCGCAATCTTTCAGATAGTCTTCAAGGGTGTCATATCCTAGGACGATGTTCTCATAGCAGCCATGCAGGTCTTTTGTATGGATGTCTGTGATTGTCGCCCCAAGGGTGATGACCTTCACATGAAAGCCTTTTCTATCACCAATGGTGATTTCCTTTATACTATCGCCTGTTTCTGTTGTTCCATAATCAATGATGCTCATATCTCACCTTCCTAAATAGGCAACTCGTCAAAGATTTTCACTTCTAAAGCCTCTATCGTAAGCCCTCTCCACTGCTGTCTTACCTGTAGATGGTTCAGCAAGATGTAGATTATCTGATTATCGACGATACGCCTTATCAGTTCAAGTCCAAAAGGTGTTTTAACAGAAAAAACATCTGCGTCTTTCAGCATCATTTGCGCAATCTCGTCCATCAGCTGAGCTTGGAAACCGGCGGCGACATAATACACTTTTCCTTTTCCGTATTCATTGACCGTACATGCCGAGTACTGCTCGAACGGAGCCTCATAGTTGAACAGACTTACGGCCGTTGTCGGTTGCAGCATATCTCTCCAGACACCCGCTTCCCCAACAGTTTTTGCACCCTTAAGTATGTTGACTGTCCTGTACTCCCCAAGCGACTCGTACTTATTTACTTGAGCGCCCACCAAGTCATTCAGATAGCACGGAACCTGCTCACCGAACACCAGATTGTTCTCCTTGTCCTTAATGGCGGTCCTATAAGTGAATAGGAGGATGCCGCCATTTGATACGAAAGACTCAAGGGCCTGTGAAAGTTCGCTGCTCATCAGCTGCATCACCGGGAGAATGAGAATCTTATAGTCCGTGAAGGGTTTATTCAAATCGATCACATCAATGCCTGTGTTAAGCGCGTAAAAGCTTCTGTATCCTCTTAGTATCTCGCTTGTGTAGTCGAATCCACTGCTTTGCCTTTGGCCCTTCCATGACCACCTGTTGTCGTAATCATAGAGGACTGCCACCTCATTTTTAATGGGGGTCTTCCAGATAGGTTCGAACTCCCTCGCCCATTTGAAGAACCTTTGCACTTCTTTGTATTTGTCATTGATCCGGTTGTCCGCATCGAGTATGCCCTGACAGAACTGTTCAGCCCCTTTTGTGAACCCTCTGTATCTAAAGTAGAAGAGGGATTCACATCCGCGTGCCATCGCACCGGACGCCCAAAGGGACGACTCTCCTTCTAGGGGCAGGTAACCGATATCGTCATGCCCCTGAGCCCCTATAAGCTGCTCCATCACCCAGAAGTTTTTCTGTTTAAGCCCACGCATGTAATCATGGGCCAGTGCGATTTCTGCAGGTTCTATGGGTTTCATCAATCCGCCCCATACAGGGTAATTGTCGAAGGCGACCACATCAAGGTGCTTTGAGAGCTCATTTTGATCGTAACGTCTGTCAAAGTAACCACCGAAGTAGTTGTGTGTGATTTGCTGGTGGTCGCCCTTCTTGCGGGTGATCGCGTCGATATGGGCTTTTGCAAAAGCATTTACAGAATGCGACCTAAACCTCGCCCAGTCAAGCTTCAGTACCGGATTATGGGTTGTAATCGTCGCAAGCGGCATAGGAATTTCTTCAAAATCGTTATAGGTCTGACCCCAGAAGACGGTTCCATAAGTCTCATTAAGCTGCTCTACTTTACCGTATTTTTCTTTTAAAAAAACTCTGAACTTGCTCGCGCAGCTTTCACAGTAGCAGTCATCGCTGCCCTCGTGCCCGAACTCGTTGTCTACCTGCCACATGACTATGGCTTTCTCGTTACCGTAATGCGCGGTTAAGTTCTCAACCATGTTCAGACTCAGACGCAGGTAATCGTCCGAATTATAGCAGTACTGCCGTCTTCCGCCAAAAACCCTCGTCTGACCGTGTTCGTCTTTTGATAGGACCTTGGGATACTTCTTAGCCAACCAGGCGGGAAACGTCGCGGTGGGTGTCCCATAAACGATGTCCAGCCCCTTTTGCTTTGCCTTCTCGATCACCTTGTCAAAATAGGAAAAATCGAATGTTCCTTCTACAGGTTCGATCATATGCCATGCGAACTCTCCGATTCGGATTGTCGTTGCGCCCAAATCGACGATTCTCGATAAATCTTCTTCCAGTAGTTCAATAGGCCAATGTTCGGGATAATAATCAACACCCAATTTCATCAGAATCCTCCATTTACGCTGTTCACACTTCGGATAAACGCTTGCATCGCGTGTTCTCCATCCTCTGTAAGCTTCATCACGCCAGCATGTTCAAGACCTTCGATAAAGACCTTTCCGATCACAGACTTTACGGTTTCTTCCGCGGTGCAGCTTGTAGAAAGCTCCCTTGTCATCCTCTGATAAATCGCTTCAAAGAGGACGATGTCTTCATGACTTTTAAGCTCGCTGAAGGAAAGACCTTGTTTCAAGCCCTGAGTGAAATCGTCCGCTATGACCTTTAGCCTTGCCGGCAACACAGCCAGTCCCATCACTTCGATAAGGCCTATGTTCTCCCGCTTGATCGGATGAATCTCCTGGTGCGGATGATACACGCCGTCAGGGTGCATCTCAGAGCAGATATTGCTTCTGAGTACGACATCGAGCTCATAAATGGCACCGCGTTTTCTAGCGATAGGCGTCACGGTATGATGGGGCACGTCACCGGAACTTGCTCTGATACCGGCACGCTCATCGCTATAGTGCTTCCAGTGTTCCGTAAGCAGGTTGGCCGCATCTATCGCCTGTCTTCTATCTTTTGATTGTACTCGTAAGACCGTAAGCGGCCACTCAAGCCATTTAACGGTGACCTCTCCAAATGCGTCTAATCCGAACGTTCTTCTTTCACTTGCCCTAGCCATCGGCATTTCATAGTTTCCTGCCTGATAATGGTCATGGGAAAGCATCGATCCTCCCACCACTGGAAGATCGGCATTCGATCCGATAAAGTAGTAGTCTATCTCTTCTAAAAAATCACATAATCTTTCAAACGTGGTTTTAGTGATTTTCATCGGAACGTGTTCCTTCTTGATGACAATCGCATGTTCGTTGTAATAAACATATGGCGAGTACTGCATGAACCATTCTTCGCCTGCAAGTGTCATGGGTATCACTCTGTGTGTCTGTCTTGCAGGGTGGTCAAGTCTTCCCTCGTATCCGATATTCTCATAGCAAAGCAGGCATTTGGGATAAGTACTCTCGCTTTTTTTTGCTGCCTCGACTATCGATTTCGGGTCTTTTTCAGGCTTGCTCAGATTGATGGTCATCACCATGTCGCCAAATACAGACGACTGAGTCCAGCTTACATTTTTAGCTACGCGGTCCATTCTTATATAGTTTGTCGCCTTAGAAAAATCATAATACCAGTCCACGGCGTTCTTTATACCGATTTTCTTTCTTGCGATGAACTCCTTTACAATGTCAGATGGCTTGGGACAGAGGATGTCGAGAAGTTCTGTATCGAACAGGTCTGAATAAGGAGCGTAGGTCGATTCAACCTGCCCCTGATCAACCGCCCACTTCGTGATTGCAAACAAAAGCGACTGAAGCTCAGTCGCATTATCCGCATCTTGAAATTTTGCATCATAGGCTTCGATTTTTAAGAACGAACAGAGCCTGTTTCTCATGTAGGTCACATCATCCGCTTCAAAAAAATGATGATTCAAACCATAGGCTATAAGTGCTTCAATATGCTTTTTTATCATGATTACACCTCAAAACCGTTCGGGTTCTTTTGATGGAAGTTCCATGCGCTTTTGATGATCAGTTCAATGTCATCCTTGAGCGGTGTCCATCCCAAGACTTCTTTTGCCTTTTGATTGGATGCGATCAGTGTGGCTGGGTCGCCAGCTCTTCTGCTATCCATCTTTACAGGTATTGCGTGCGTAGTGACCTTTCTAGCCGCCTCTACGATCTGTCTGTTGGAAAATCCGTTACCGCTACCTAAGTTGATGATCTCACTGTCCATGCCTTCCCTCAGCTTTTCGAGCGCTAGGATATGGGCTCTTATCAGGTCGTCGATGTGGATGTAGTCGCGTACGCAGGTTCCGTCCGCCGTGTCGTAATCCTCTCCGAAAATGCTCATCTGTTCCCTTTTTCCAAGGGGAACTTGAAGAACGATCGGTATCAGATGCGTTTCGGGCTGATGCGCTTCGCCGATCTCGCCGCTGCCATGGGCGCCCGCAACGTTGAAGTACCTGAGCGAAACATACTTAAGACCGTGCGCAAGCGCAGTCCAGCTCATCATGTTCTCCATCGTAAGTTTGGATGCGCCGTAAGGACTAATGGGTCTGGTGGGGTGATTCTCGTCGATCGGAACATAGTCCGGTTCGCCATACACCGCTGCTGTAGATGAGAACACAATCCTTTTAACATCATGCCTACACATGGTTTCAAGCAGCACTTGGGTTCCATAGACGTTATTGTCAAAGTACATGAGTGGCTCAAGCATGCTTTCTCCGACAAGGGATTTTGCAGCAAAGTGCAGCACACCGTCAAGTTGCTCTTTATCGAAAACCTGGTTCAAGAAATTAGCATCCTGCAGATCACCCTGGTAGAATATCGCATCTTCATGTATCGCCGATCGATAGCCCGTACTTAGATTGTCGACAACGACGACACCATGCCCTTCGTCGATCAGCTTACGTACGGCGTGCGAGCCTATATACCCCGCACCGCCAGTCACTAGAATTCTCATTTTATTCCCCTATACAGATCTCTTTTGCCCCGTCACCAATTGCCACAGGGTAAAAATCCGCCTTGTATCCAACCGCACTTTCATACGCGGTACCGATTTCATCAATAAACTGCTTAATCTTGTCTTTTTTTATCAAGGTGACGGTACACCCACCGAATCCTGCTCCGGTCATCCTTGAACCGATGACACCGTCAAAGGCTTGAGATAACTCCACCAGCGTATCCAGCTCATGTCCTGTCACTTCAAAATCTTCCTTTAAGGACCTATGCGACTCGTTCATCAAAAGTCCAAAATCGACTAGTCGCCCTTCCTCGAGCGCTTTCGCCGCCTTCAAGGTTCTTTGGTTCTCGTATACGGCATGTCTTGCCCGCTTCAGCTCGACACGATCTACAATCGCATGTGCGACACGTTCGAACTCGTCAGCTGAGAGCGAACCCAGGCTTTCGGTAACTCTGATTGTGTTCACCGCTTCGAGTGCGGACTTGCACTGTGCTACCCGCTCGTTATACTTCGAATCGGCGAGTCCGCGCTTTTTGTTGGAGTTGGTTACTACAAGCGCGTAGTCGCCCAGTTCTACAGGAGCATACTGAAAATCCAAGGTGGAAGTGTCAAGTAGGATGGCATGATTTTCTCTGCCCATGCCGATGATAAACTGGTCCATGATACCGCACTGCACACCCACAAAATTATTCTCTGCCCGTTGGGAGTATTTGACCATTTCAACAGGTGAAAGACCAAACTCGAACAAGCTGTTGAGCACGACACTCATGGCAAGTTCAAGTGAAGCGCTCGATGAAAGTCCGGAGCTGTTGGGAATATTTCCGTAAAAACATAAGTTCAGACCCGAAGAAGGCATATGCCCTTCATCAGCGAAAATCTGCAAAACTCCCTTCGGATAGTCCGTCCATGATCCGCTTAGATCATAGGAGTCTGAAAGTGTCACCGACTCCACTCCACGCTCGTCGATATTGATCGAATAGAGATTGATCAGCTGATCGTCTCTTTTTTGCGCTGCGACATAGGTTCCTATCTTAAGAGCGCACGGCAAGACGTGCCCACCGCTGATGTCCGTATATTCACCGATCAGATTGACTCTTCCCGGCGAAAAAAAGATTCTTGGATTCTCAGATGTTTCATATGTTTTCTTATACACATCGATAAGTTTTTTAATCAATTTGTCTCACCTTATTTCTTTTTGATATGTTTGCGGTTATCAATTGCGACTGCAGTGATTATGATAAGCCCTTTGATGATGAACTGGATATAAGGATTGACTCCGATAAAGGACAAGCCGTATGCGATAACCTGGAAGATCAGCACACCAGCCACGATACCCGAAATCGAACCGATACCACCCGAGAACGAGAGTCCACCTACGATACACGCGGCGATAGCGTCAAGTTCATACATGTTACCTGTGTTGTTGGTCGCAGACCCTATACGTGCCGCTTCGAGCGAGCCGCCAAGGCCATATAGAAGACCTGCAAGTGTGTAGGTGATCAGGATGTATTTGAACACATTGACACCCGAAACGATCGCTGCTTCCTGATTTCCGCCGATTGCGAAGATGTTCTTGCCGAATTTCGTCTTGTTCCACAAGACCCACATGATCGCCACCGCGATCGAAGCGTAAATCACGAGATAAGGAATGCTCAGCGGACCGAAGTCGATAGATCCCTGAGCGAACTTCATAAATCCTTTATCCAGTCCACCGATAGGTTGTGCGCCAAATGGAGGTCTGTCGAAGTAGATTGAAGTCAGTCCATAGACGATGATCATCATGCCAAGTGTCGCGATAAAGGGATCGACCTTGAACTTTGCGACAACAAAACCGTTTACTAAGCTGATGGTCGCTGTTACAAGCATCACAAGGATGATTGGCAGGAAGATAGGTAGCGCAGGTAAATCCGGATACATCTTATAAGCGTAATCCGCACTCTGAAGTAGCGATGCTGAAATGACAGCCGCAAGACCCACTTGTCGTCCAAGCGACAGGTCCGTGCCCTTTGTGACAATGATGGTACCGACACCCAGTGCGAAGATGATTCTCGTCGACGACTGGCTCAGTATGTTGCTTAAGTTTTTCATCGATACAAAACTTGGTTCAAGTGCGATAATGATCAAAAGAAGACCAAGTAGAATAAAGAATATCGCATTATCTACGACAAATTTCCACATTTCCTCACGGGTCATGTTTTTCAATTTTGCGACCGGTTTCTCTTTTACTTTTATGTTAGACATGGGTTCTCCTCCAAAAATTATAAGAATTTAGCGGCTAGGCGCATGATTTCTTCTTGCGTTGTTTCTGCTGTGTTCACGATACCTGCCACTCGTCCGTCACTCATCACTAGAATCCTATCTGTAATTCCGATCAGTTCGGGCATTTCTGATGAAACCATGATCACACCTTTTCCGTTGTCGGCAAGATCGATCATAAGCTGGTATATTTCGTATTTGGCACCTACATCGATTCCTCGTGTAGGTTCATCCATCAGCAAAATCTCAGGTTCAGTAAGAAGCCATCTGCCGACAATCACCTTTTGCTGGTTACCGCCCGATAAGGACTGGATCTTAGTGCTTATGGTCGGCGTCTTGACGCTCATGCTGTCGACTACCCAGTCTGTATCTTTGATCATGTGCCTATTGTTTAACAGCAGAGTTTTCTTATTGTATTGGTCGATATTGGCAAGTGTCGCGTTGAACTTGATGTCAAGTTCTGCGAAAATGCCGGTTTCTCGTCGTTCTTCCGTAATGAGGGCGAAGCCGTTTCTTATGGATCTTCTTGGATTTGAATTGTTGACGACATGTCCATGTAGCTTTATCTTACCCGATTCCACAGTTCTGGAGCCAAAGAGGCACTCGAGCACGTCGGTCCTTTTAGATCCTACAAGTCCTGCTATTCCTAGTATCTCGCCGTGTCTTAAATCAAAAGAGATATCCTTGACAGAAGGCTGGAACTTTGCAGTGATGTTCTCTACCTGCATCATGACATCCTTTGGAAGATTGGTCTTCGGTGGAAATCGATGCGTCAGGTCACGACCGACCATCAGGTTGATGATTTCATCGGTGCTGATATCCTTGATATCCTTGGTCGCCACCCATGTGCCATCTCTAAATATGGTCACCTCGTCTGCAATCTGCTCAAGCTCTTCCATCTTGTGCGAAATGTAGATGATACCGACGCCGCGGTCTCTAAGCGCTCTGATGATCTTAAAAAGGTGGTTTACTTCCTTTTCAGTAAGCGACGACGTCGGCTCATCCATGACAAGGATTTTTGAATCGTATGATACCGCTTTCGCGATTTCTACCATCTGTTTTTCAGATACCTGCATATCCCCTACTTTTTCTTTAGGGTCTAAATCGATATCAAGGTTCTTGAATATCTCCAGCGTGTCCTTATACATTTTATCTTCATCAATAAACAGACCCTTCATAGGGAATCTACCAAGCCAAATATTATCCATGATTCTTGTGGTTTGTACTTGATTCAGTTCTTGGTGAACCATCGAAACTCCATTATCAAGCGCATGTCTAGAATTTTCAAAGTTAACTTCCTTACCTTCAAGCAGTATTTGTCCTTGATCTTTTTTATAGATACCGAACAAGCATTTCATCAGTGTAGATTTACCGGCACCGTTTTCACCCATCAATGCGTGGACAGTACCCTTTTTTACATTAAGCTGTACACCATCAAGCGCTTTAACCCCAGGGAATGCCTTGTGTATGTTCTTCATTTCAAGAATGAACGTTTGATCCATAGCGCGCCTCCTCTCAAATACCTTTACAAAAATTTCGAGATGCCGTTTGGCATCTCGAAAAAGGGCTGAATTATCGCCAACTATCTTATTTGTATGCGTTTTCACCAAATTCAATATTGTCTATGCTAACAGCGACATAAGGAACTCGAACCGCTTTATCTGTCATCGTCCAAGCAGTACCTTCAAGAGGGTCATTACCCATTGCCACGTTCATAGCAAGATCAAATGAAGCTTTACCTTGGTTTTTAGCGTCGTTCAAAACTGTTCCAGCCATATAGCCGTCTTTAATCTGTTGTAGAGCATCTGGAATCGCATCAACACCAACTACAGGCATGTATACTCCACCGTCGAAATATCCGTTTGACTTAAGTGACTGGATAGCACCAAGTGCCATACCGTCATTGTTTGCCACTACGAACTCGATAGCGTCGCCGTGCTTAGCAAGCCAAGCGTCCATCAGTTCTTTACCTTTAACTGAATCCCACATGCCAGTTTGTAGTTCCAACTCTTCAACCGCAACACCGTTTTCTTCAGTTGTTGAAATTGCAAAGGTAGTTCTCGCTTCAGCATCAGGGTGTCCCGGTTCGCCTTTTAACAGTACATACTGCATGATACCGTCGCCGTTTCTATCCCATTCAGGATTGGCTTTCCACATTTCTGCCATCATCTTACCTTGGATAACTCCGGCTTCTGCCGAGTTTGTACCTACATACCAGGCTTTATCATAACTCATCAGGTCTGTCTGGTTAGGTTCTTTGTTGAAGAAGACAACCGGTAAATTTTCAGCTTTTGCCTTTTCAATGATTGTTGGAGCCGCTTGAGGATCAACTAAGTTGATTGCTAAAGCTTTTACGCCTTTGGATATCATGATATCCACTTGGTCGTTTTGTGTCGCCTGGCTGTTTTGTGAATCGTTAAGAATAAGCTCTGCTTTGTCAGTTGCTTCAGTTTCGATCGCTCTTCTTACGAACGACATGAAGTTGTCATCGAACTTATAGATTGTAACACCGATTTTTGGCATTCCATCATCTGCACTTCCAGCACAACCGACAAGAGACAATACCATTACTACCATTAACGCTACTGCAATAACCTTTTTCACGAATAACTCCTCCTGAAATATCGTCTTGAAAACGTTTGTCTTAAGTATCGACTTGAGGACTTGCATGAACTACAAGTCCTAAAAATCTAAATGTGTCGTTTTCGTAATTTCATTTTAGTAAATTATTCAGACTAAGTCAAGAAGTTTACTTAAAATTTACTCTTTTATTTACTAAGTTATTTTTTTGCACTTTCCCGGAGTATGAGTTCTGTAGGGATAATCACCTTTTTTGCGATGGTCCTGTTATTCACAATCCGTTCCATCAACAGATGTACAGCGGTTTCACCCATGAACTCCTTATGCACCCTCACAGAAGCTAGCGGAGGAACGGTATATTTTGAAGTCGGTATGTCGTTGAATCCGATAATCGATATCTCTTCTGGAACGTTTATCTTACTTTCATGAAGTGCCCGAAGGGCCCCGATCGCCATGGAGTCGCTGGCGATAAGAAAAGCGGTGGGTAGTTTTATCGACTGTTCTATCGCCTTTTTCATCAACTCGTAACCGCTGCTTGCAACAAAGGTTCCTATATAGATCTGTTCCGATTCAAGCATGCCGCATTTTAAGAGATAGTCTCTAAAAACGATCTCTCTGCGCTCACCTAGGGCGAGTTTTTCCTCGCCTACGTATTCACGTCCACCGATGTATCCGATATGCTGATGCCCTTGCTCGATAAAGTGATTGATCACTCCTACGACAGCCTGTTCGAAATCGATGACAATGCTGTCGAATTGGCTTTCCATAGGGGATGAATCCACGAACACGATTCTTGGCGATACCGCTTTAAACCGCTCGATATCCCTTGTTGAGAACTTACCTATCGCGATGAGGCCCTCTACTTCATCCATCGTATCAAAATCATAATGCGAAGGGTCATAAACCTTCACGATATCGATATTGTTGTCATAACACTCCTTTTCGATGCCCATCCTGATCGACATGTAATAAGGGTCGTCCAGCTCCTGTTGGATGGTGTACCAGTGTATCAGTCCGATTTTCATTTTAGGCGCTTTTATCTTATCCACCCTTCGTCTAGGTGTCACATAATCCAGTTCCTCAGCGATTTCAAGAATCAGCTGTCTTTTATCGTCACTCACAGATAGAGTCTTATCATAGTTCAGTACTCTCGAAACGGTCGCTGGCGATACTTTCGCTATTTTTGCTATGTCTTTGATTGTTGCCATCACTATCCACCTCCGCAATCAGTAAATATTTACTTAAATAGTTTACCAATTATTTTACTAAAAGGCAAATGAGTCTTATGTGATTTTTTTTAGAGTCCAAATTCTCGACTGATAATCACCCGTGGAATCCTCTGTCTTAGTGATACCGTTAAAACTTGGAATCAATTTTATTCCGATATTCATCAGGATACTGCCGTGAACCGGCATCTCGTCGTTCACCTTGTAAACCGCATGCTCATCCAACCCTTCAAGTTTCATGTACATCACACAAGCATTGGACCGCGCAAGTTTTTGATACCATGCCACGATCGCGCTTTCCTTACCTTCAGATACGACCATCCATGCAGTTTCGTTCTTATCACCTTCAAAAGGACTGATCAGACGGTAAAAATCACCCAAGTGAATGAGTGTCCTGTAGGTTTTAAAAAAGTTTATCTGATCCACCACCTGAGCGCACTGTCCTTCGTCCATCTTGTTAAAGTCAAGCTCATAACCGAAAGTGCCGAAGTATGCCACATCCGCTCTTGTCTTAAGCGGTGTGCTTCTCATCACCTGATGGTTTGGTACCTCTGAAACATGCGACCCCATCATCGAAAGCGGGTACACGAGACTTGTCGCATATTGTATGTTCATTCTCTCCAACGCATCGGTATTGTCGCTAGTCCACGCCTGTGGAGCATAAAAGAGCATGCCCGGATCGAACCTGCCCCCACCTGCGGCGCAGGATTCTATCATAACATCGGGATACCTGCTGCGAATTCTTCCATAGAGCTCATAAACGCCTAAGATATATCGGTGCATGAGCTCACCTTGATGGCTTCCGCTCAAGTAACTGCTAAAGGCGTCTGTTATGTTTCTATTCATATCCCATTTGATATAGCTGATAAGAGATCCATCCAAGATTTGACTCAGGACGCTGAAAATATGGTCCACCACTTGAGGATTGCTGTAATCCAGTACATATTGATTTCTTGCTTGTGCCCTTGATCGTCCTGGTTCTCCTAAGACCCATTCGGGATGGTCATCAAAAAGTCTGGTTCCCATATTGATCATTTCTGGCTCAATCCAAAGACCAAAATCCATTCCGAGCGCACGGATTTTTTCAGAGATGCCCTTGATGCCATCCGGCAACTTGGCCTTATTGACATACCAGTCGCCAAGTCCTGTGGTGTCGTCGTTTCGCTTACCAAACCATCCGTCGTCGAGCACAAACAGGTCAACGCCCAAAGCCTTTGATTTTTCTGCAAGCTTCAGTAGTTTTTTTTCATCAAAATCAAAGTAGGTCGCTTCCCAGTTGTTGACGAGAACCGGCCTTACCGAGGCTCTCCATTTTTTTGGTATGAGGTATTCCCTAAAGAATCGGTGAAAAGTCCTACTCATGTGCCCTACGCCTTTACACGTATGGCATAGCAAGGCCTCAGGAGAAGTGAAGGAGTCACCCGGAACCAGGCTCCAAGAAAAACCATCCGGGTGAATTCCTGCGCTCAGTCTCGTCTGATGCTGCGAATCCACTTCGGCGGCCATCAAAAAGTTCCCGCTGTAGATAAGCGATATTCCAAACACTTCTCCACTTGATTCTGAGGTATCGCTGCGCTTAAGCATCATAAAGGGATTGTGTTGGGCGCTTGAAGCGCCTCTTTTGCTCCCAATGGACTGGTTGCCTGGCCTTAACTTTGTTTCATAGAGTTGCCTTTCGCTGATCCAGTCTCCTGCAAGATGGCACATGTGATACTTGCTATCCACAAGATCGATCGACATGCTCATCAAACGATCCAGTACCACTGGACTATCACCTACATTCACAATTTTTGCGCTTCGGGCGATGATCCCTAAATTTTCGAAAAGGCTATAGCTGAGGTAGACCTCAAGTCGAGCATGATTGTCAATGAGCTTGATGATCAGTGTTTCAACCTCGTCCTCATTTTCGCACCAGCTATGTGGAAGCCCTTCGATCGCAGGCTTCCCCCTGCTCACTTGATACGACTCGTACTTAAAGTCTGTAAGTCGGCTGCCACAAGTTCTAAGGACATCCACTGCAGGTTCTCTAAAATCTCCAGTTCCAAAACTAGGATATTCGAGCCTTTCGAGTCCAAGCGATACGTCAAACCTTCCTTCCTCGACATAGGCGGTAAGGCCTTTGTTCTGGTCGGTTCTGAAATAGGCTTCTATCAGTTCGCCTTCAAGACGTTCTCCAAAGTGATAATGTGCGAGATGACCGGTTCTTAAGACACCCATCACATAGCTGATTTCACTGTTTTTTAAGTGAAAGATCTTCGTTTTTTCATCAAATGTTATCATCCACTACCCCTTTACGGCACCACCGACTGTAAGTGCTTTTTCCACCTGATTGCTGAAGAAGATGTATAAAAGAATCGTCGGCAGACTTGCTATGACCATGGTCGCTCCCATCGCACCCCAATCGGTTGTAAACTGCCCTTGGAAGAATAAGATTCCCAGCGGAAGGGTCTTGAGCTTCTGATCGATGACCAGGACATTGGCCAAGATGAACTCGTTCCATGAATTGAGGAAGGTGAAGATCACAAGAGTCCAGATGGCAGGTTTGACCGTCGGCACCATGATGTGAAAGAAAGTCTGAAAAATAGTTGCTCCGTCTATGCAGGCCGCTTCTTCGAGTTCAACCGGCAGTCCTACAAAAAAGGCGTAGAAGACCATGGTTGCAAAAGACAGATTAAATGCTGAATACGGTATGATGAGCGCTAAATGCGATCCCATAAAGCCAAGCTGGTTCACAGTTCTTGCAACGGGTATCAGCACGGCTTGAACCGGGATGAACATGCCAAGAGCCACATAGATTCTGATCACTTCCTTACCCTTCCATCTCATCCGACTGGTCGCATAAGAAAAAAGCAGCGCAAAGCTTATCGTGATGACGACCGTTCCAACAGCGACGATCACACTGTTTAGAAAGTACTGGGGTACATTGTACTGAGACCATGCCTTGATATAATTTTCAAACCGAAGGGTCGTTGGAAATCCGAATGGATTGCTGACAAAGATCTCATCGTTGTTTTTAAAACTGTAAAAGAGCATCCAAATAAGAGGATACAGCGACACAAACGCGTATCCCCAAAGAAATAGATGGAATAACGCCTTGCTTAAGGAAAACGGGCTACGGTTTATTTTAGGTTTGTTCATCATGCTCCCTCCACTGCTTTTTCTGTTTTAAAGATCCAATTGATCACGAGTATGGCCATCAGACATTCGAGTACAAGCACAGCCGCAGCAGCAAGGCCATAACCGAATTCTCCGCTTCTAAAAGCGGATGAATACATCATGTAGGTCAGCGTATAGGTCGAGTTTCCCGGGCCTCCGCCTGACATGATGAACATTTCTGTAAAGGCCTTGATTCCTCCAGTAACAGAAATCACCAGACAAAATTTAAAGGTTTCCGCCAAAAGCGGTATGGTTATTTTAAGGTGGGCTTTGACAACACCTGCACCGTCGATGCGAGCTGCTTCATAGTAGGAAGTCGGTATCGACTTGATTCCTGCAAGTATCAGCGCGAACTGATATCCCATCCACTGCCATGCGTTGACTATCGCTATCGCATAAATCGCGTTGTGCCTGTCCACAAGCCAGTTTTGCCTGAAGTCTAGTCCGACGGCTTCGAAAAACCTGTTGAGTAGACCGGTATCCGCATTGTAGATCGACAGCCACAACTGACAGACCACCGTCACCGATAGTACGACAGGAATGAAATAGACGATTCTGAAAAAGTTCTTGCCCTTGAACTTGATCGTCGAAACCGCAAGTGCGAGCACGGTCGCCATGGTAAGCTGAAACATGGTGATGACTAGGGCGAACTTAAATCCGTTGAGATTCGCTATCTTAAAGACCTTGTCATCGAACAATCTGATAAAATTGTCAAATCCGATAAAGATCCCGGATGAAAGACCGTTCCAATCATAAAAACTTCTGTAGAACACCTGGACGATGGGGTAAAAAACCATCACGGTGAATAAAATAAGCGCTGGCATGGTGAATAATGCGACCGCCCATCTGTTGCCAAAATACTTCTTCACGTTCAACCTCTTTTCTATACTCAACCCTTCAACTTGCATTGGCTCTTTAAAGAAAATGAAGCAACCTAATAGTAGATTGCTTCATCATCGATTACTTATTCATTCGCTCGATTGTCTTGTCGATTTCTTCAACAAATTCCGCCACCGTATAATCAGGAGTTAGCAGGAATTGAGATTGGTCTTCAATCGCTACTTTAAACTGAGGATTCGAAAGTCCCCACGCGAATTTTGTAGTTGAAGTGATGGTGCTCATCTCTTCTGACAATTTTGCCATCATCGCCGGGAAAGGTTTCTCAGGCTGTAAGCTTTCGTCGATCTTAAGCGCTAAAATCGGATTTGAACGTTTTGTATATTTTGCTTCACAATATTTCTCAGAAATGAAAGCGGCAACTTCTGCAGCCAGTTCCTTATTTTCAGAATGCGGGCTTACCGCGTATCCGCCTGGTGCACCACCACCTGATAAGGCTTTTGCGTTCTCTTCATAGCCAGGCATAACCGGATACCACATCCAGTCGGCATTTTCGCCTAATTTTTCAGTGGATGCTTCCATCTCCCATTGTCCGTTTAAGAACATCGCAGCTTTTCCTTCGTAGAATAGAGAGGCCGCCTGGTCGTAGTTGAGATTGGTAGCACCTTCTGGTAAGAATCCTACAGCAAGCAAGTCTTTAAGGGTTTGTGCCGCCATGGTGTATGCCTCATCGGATGCACTGCTTTTTCCCTTGTCAAGACTTACGATTCCCTCAGGAGCGAATCTTGTAGCAAATACGTCGTAAAGTGCGGTTGTAATCCATTTTTCTTTTGCAAAGATCGACATTGGAATGATATCGTTCGCATTGAACACTTCAATCGCTGTCAAAAGTTCTTCATAGGTTTCAGGAACTTTCACACCGTATTCTTCAAAAATCGCCTTATTGTAGTACCACATCACTAGTTCGTTGCCCGCATAAGGAAAGGCATAAATATGGCCGTCTTCGTTATAGATGATATTGCTCGCGCTAGGATGTGCCTTATCCAGATAGCCACTGCTTTTGGCAGCATCATCAAGAATCATGATATTGCCTGACTCCTTAAATGTCTCGATTTGCGAAAGACCTACTTGAAAGATATCCGGTAAGTTTCCTGTCGCAGCATACGTCTGTAGCTTTTGACCGTCGTCCTGAGCCTGGATATCAAGTTCAAGCGTCACATTCGGATAAGCTTTCGCTAGTTCTGCTACCGCATAATCGAATGGGATGATCGTATCATCATCGGAATACTGCGCGTAAATTCTAAGTGTGATATTCTCAGCTTTTGGTTCTTCTTTTACTGCTACTGTTTCTGCCTCTTTATCTGCCACAGCAGGCGCCGAAGGTTCTTCTTTTGTCGAACAACCGGCCATCATGCCTACTATCAGCATCATTGATACTACAAGTGCTAAAACACGCTTCATTGTGATTCCCCCTATACAAGTTGAGTTTGACTTAATAACGTTTTCCTACACCGCTAGTATAGGTTTAAAAATCACTAAACTGAATGGACGATTCAAAAATGAAATGGTACTTTTCGAAATTAGTTTCTGAAATCACTTGGTGATTTTCCGTAAAAACGCTTAAAGCATTTACTGAAATAGCCTGCGTCCACATAGCCTACACGCTGTGCGATCGTACTCAATTTACTGTCCTTCAACGCTATCATCTCTTTCGCTTTTTCCATCCTCAGTTTCAGCACATAATCGGAAATCGTCATTCCTGTTTCCGATTTGAACATGCTTCTTAGGTAAGTTTGATTGACCAGCAGCTCCTTAGACATATCCGACATATTGAAAAAAGGATCCTGGTATTCCCTGAGGATATAGCCTTTCACATCATCCGCGATTTTTTTCGATCTGCTGACATATTCATCATTGATGTAATTGACGCCGTGTCCCCTACCGACCTTTGACTTATGGTTAAGCGCGCTCACCGATTCCTCATAAGAGGTGACGATGCCGTCAAGTCCTGAATGTATTCCACCTATACCAATCGAGACATTCAGGTTCAGTCGAGTCTCGATGATATCCACCACCCGTTTAAAATCATCGATATCCACTTCTTCATCAGGAGTCTCATTAAGACAGGCCATGACAAGCATCCTTCCATCGTAGTCGGTAAAGCTGAATCTTCTGTCCCCTTCGTCGATCAGGTCTTCGATAATGGTACCGACAGATTGTTTCCACGACATTTCCCTATCAAAATCCACATCTGAGCCAAGGCCTGATTCGATGGCTATCGCCACCACCCTGAACTTCTTACTCTTATGCACCCACTGGCTAACGACAGGAAGCAGGGCGTCGTCACTCTCTTTTACATGCTTGCCGTAGATCAGGCTTCTAAAATAATGCTCGCGCTTGATATACACATCATCTTTTTTAGGTACGCCCTTTGCACCATGTTCATGGTATTGCTGCAAGGACAAAAGTGTGACGATCAGCTCTTCCTTTTCAAACGGCTTGACGATATAATCCGATACCCCTAACCTTACGGCTTTTCTGGCATACTCGAACTCGCTATGGCCTGTGATCAGCACCACCGATGTCAAGGGGAGCTGTTCCTTTAACGCTTCAGTAAAATCGAGGCCGTTCATATAGGGCATGTTGATGTCAGACAGGACGATATCGGGCTTATGTTTGATCGCCAGATTCAAGGCATCGGCACCATTGTTTGCTTCACAGACAAGTTCAAAGCCATAAGACGGCCAGTCGATGGTCTGTTTCAAATAATCTAAAAATACAGGCATGTCATCCACTATCATGACCTTAAGCATCCTTCTCACTCCTTTTTATTGTAATGACCACCGTCGTACCGACGCCGGTCTCGCTTTCAATTTTCAAATGACAGGTCTCACCTAGAAGCAGCCGCAACCGTTCTCGGACATTGATGATACCAAAATGCTTTGTACCGTCAAAGTGAATCATCTGCTTATTGTCATCTTCAGGTTCCGACTGTTCAAGCACTCTGTTTAACACACGCAGCCTGTCCTTTTCGATTCCTATGCCGTTGTCTTTGATCATCAGTACAAAATCGTCAGAGGTGTGTCCCGATATGATTTCAAGCTCGCCCTGACCGTCCTTGTACTTCAACCCATGATAGATTGCATTTTCTACAAAGGGCTGAAGGCTTAGTTTTGGAACAAACATCTCCAACATCTCCTCTTCCACATCTATGTTGTAGGAAAACATATCCTCATACCTGATATTTTGGATCGTCAGGTAGTCTTCCACAATGCGTAGTTCGTCTCTAAGTCGTATCTGATCGGCACCACCTGACAGGGACTGCTTGTAAAAGTCGGCGAGTGTCATCGTCGCCCTTTTTGCTTTCTTATTTTGCTTCATTTCAATCAGTTTCATGATGATATCCAGCGTGTTATACAAGAAATGGGGCTTGATCTGTTCCTGAATAAGCGCAAGCTCGTAATGCCGCTTTCTTTCTTCCTCCTGTGAAATACGGATGAGAAGCTCTTCGATCTTACTGCTCATCGTATTGAAGCTCTTAGCAAAGAGACCCAGCTCATCACTGCTTGTCACCTGGATCCTATGGGTGAAATCTCCGCTCGAGACGACTTCGACCCCCTTTTTTAACAGTAGGATCGGTCGTGTGATCCAGTGATTCACAAAATAAGACAGCATGACTACAAGCAGGATGATCGATGCCAGCATCACCGCTGTAAGTACGATCAGATTTGTCATATCTGCTGTGAACGATTTTAAGTCACCCACAGCGACCAAGGTCCAAGGAAGCTTGTCCAGCTGATTTTTTGCGAACATGCTCGTGCTTGAAGTCCCTTTTATCAGATTATGGCTGGCACCCTTTAGATTCATAAAGACTAAAAGATCCTTGTCTGCCACCTTGTCGAACAACTTCTCCTTTTTCACAGAGGATACGATCTGATACGAGTCATCCACAAGCATGTATTCCACGAGCTCCTGCTCAAAGCCTGAGGAGAGAGTTTTCTCACTGATGTTGATAAAGAGATAGCCTATGGTCTTTCCCGTATTGATATTCCATACTTTCTTCCCTAATGTGACCACTGCCTCTTCTCCACTCAGCGTCATCCAAGACCTCCGCTGCATGTCAAACCACAGGTTGGTTCCAGCCGAATCAGCGACATGGTCGATCAGCGTCTGCTTTCCAAGTAAAGGATAGTCCTTCACCAGTTCGATATCGGAATAATAGATCCGATTCGATGTATCGATAAAGGCGATCGATTCGACATCCTTGAAGATCAGCTTTGAATAGGCTAGTTCGTTGGATAACAGACTATACATTTTGACATCCTCAGACAAAACACCATCTGCAGAAATGTTGTTCACCAGGTTGTTGATGCTGATCGTCAAGTAGGTAGCCGCATTTTCCGCCTGTTCCAGTACGTCATCCACTCGTTCTGAGATGACGGATGTGCTGTCTACCATGCTTAAAAGGCTTCTGTTGACAATGGAATCCCTGTAAAGCTTCCCTGATAACATGGCAAAGGCGATCATGGGTAGGATCATAAGCGGAAGGTACAAATAGGTCAATTTCTTTTTTAAACTCATTCTTCTATGGTTTTTAAAGGTCAATGTAGGCTCCTTATCTATCGACGGTTCATGATGTAAATTTCTCACTTGACTATTAAACCACTATTTATTTTTTATTTCCAGTGCCTATTTTCAAATTGTCTGACAATTCGTCTTAACTATGCTTGACATAAAATTTCAAAAGTGATTAAATAAAACACAGGAAACCAGAAATTGAATTCGGGTTTCCATTCGGAGTTTGACTATTCAAAAGGAGCAGATCAATGGAGTTGAGAGAACGAATATTAGAAGCGGCAACCGCTGAATTTAATGAAAAAGGTATCAAATTCACACTTGCAGACATCAGCAAATCGATTGGCATCAGCAAAAAGACCATCTATACCATCTTCAGCGGTAAAGAAGAACTTCTTTACGCAATGATAGACAGTGGTTTTGCCAGTATAAAAAAAGCGGAATCCGACATACTCGCAGATACCGGACTCACTACGCTTCAAAAAATCAGACAGATCATCATCGTTCAACCCGAACCCTTTCATACGATCGACTTCAAGCAGTTTGCTTCCATCAACGAGAAGTACCCAAAACTCTATAAGGAAATACGTCGTAGAATTGAAAGCGAATGGGATCCGACCATTCAACTTCTCGAACTAGGCATGAAAGAAGGATGCATAAAAAAAGTATGCCTACCTGTACTTAAAGTAATGATCGAAGCCAGTATCGAACACTTTCTTGACAGCAAGGTCATTCAAAGTGATGAAATAGGTTATGAATTCGCACTACAGCAAATGATGGATATTCTGATGGCAGGTATTCAAACCACTGAGGAGGAAGTAGCATGAAACTGACGGGCAGAGAAAAAACAGCCTATGGCATCGGAGCTATAGGAAAAGACATGGTCTATTCTTTAGTTGCGGGATTTTTGATGTACTATTACAATGCGGTACTCGGGATAAGCGCTACATTTATCGGAGTCTTATTCATGGCCGCAAGGGTTTTTGACGCCTTTAACGATCCGATCATGGGCATCATCGTTGAAAAGACCCATACACCGATTGGAAAATTCAGACCATGGCTCATCATAGGTACCCTTTTAAACGCAATCATCTTAATCGCGATGTTCAGGGTTCCCGCGTCGCTTTCGGGGTCTTCGCTTTTGATCTATACCTCTGTCGCCTATTTGCTTTGGGGCATGACCTACACGATTATGGATATTCCCTACTGGTCGATGATTCCGGCGATAACCGAGCACGGCAAAGACAGAGAGAACATCTCCGTTATCGCAAGAAGCTGCGCGGGACTCGGATTCGCCGTACCTGTCGCTCTGACCATGGTACTTGTCCCTTTACTGGGTGCGGGTAGCGAGCGCGAGGGCTTTGCTAAACTTGCGCTAATCATCGCCGCGCTTTTCATCGTGACGATTTCGATCACCGCGGCATATGTCAAAGAAAAAGTAAAACTAAAAGTCAAAGCACCTTCGATCAGGGAAATGATAGGATCATTGATGAAAAACGACCAGGCTCTTGTTGTGGTGGTCGCGATCGTCATGTTCAACACCTCACTTTATCTGACACAGCAGCTAGCGATCTACTTCTTCAAATTCGATATCGGAAACGCAGCACTCTTTGGCGTGTTCGGTACAGTAGGCGGACTAGCGCAAATCATTGCCATGATGCTTGTGCCCCTTTTCAGAAAGAGACTCGGTACAAAAAAACTACTTGTGGCCGCAGTGGTCACAACGCTTATCGGGTATAGCCTCCTGCTGCTCTTTGGAATTCTGAACATCAGAAACATCGCATTTCTGAGCATCGCCGCAATCATCATCTTTATGGGATTCGGCGTCGCCACAGTGCTGACGACCATCTTCCTTGCAGATACGGTGGATTACGGCGAATGGAAGAACAAGCACCGCTCGGAGAGCGTCATCTTTTCGCTTCAGACATTTGTCGTGAAGCTTGGATCAGCTATCTCTGTCTTTATCGCAGGTGTCGGCCTCGATTTGATCAAACTTGACATTAACGCGGTCACCCAAACGACTTCGACACTGATGGGATTAAGGTTCCTGATGATCATCGTACCGATGGCGGGGCTTATCGCGACTATCCTGTTCTTTGATAAAAAATATCATTTGAGTGAAGAACGATTGAAGGCGATGAGTGCGGAACTGACCCTGAGGAGGGTCGCCAATGATTAAAGTCATCGAAGATCGGTTTCTACTCGAAACCGAGAATACCAGCTATCTATTCAGGTGCCTGCCCTCAGGCCACTTAGAGCATCTGCATTATGGTAAGAAAATCATAATTTCAGACGATTTCAGACCGCTCTCAAAAAAAATCGCCTACCTGCCAGGCAACACGATCGCCTATGGCAAGAACTGTCCTACGATAGGTCTTGAGAATATGGCGCTAGAGATGTCATCACTTGGCAAAGGCGACATACGAGAGCCCTTTATCGAACTGCAGACAAGCTCAGGCATCACGACAACGGACTTTTTGTACGATAGCCACACCATCACATGCTCAAAACAGGATTACGTAGGGCTCCCCAGTTCTTACGGTAGCGATGAAGAGGTTACAACCCTTGTCATCACGCTAAAGGACCGCTACAGCGAGTGCACGCTTGAACTTTACTATCACGTCTATTATCAGACCGACGTAATCACAAGGAGCGCAAAACTCATCAATACGGGAACAGACGCTCTTTTTCTTGATAGGCTCATGAGCACGCAACTTGATTTTGATCACAGCGCATACAAAATGACTACCTTTACAGGCGCATGGGTACGTGAAATGCAGCTCAACCATCAGATGATACAAGCCGGAACGCTCGTAAACAGTAGTCGGTCGGGGGTTTCGAGCAACCGCGCGAATCCGTTTTTTATGATAAGTGCGAAAAATGCCACAGAGACCGGCGGCAGCTGTTATGGACTGAACCTTGTCTACAGCGGAAACCATTACAGCGCAGCGCAAGTCGACGCCTTCTGTAAACTGAGGGTCGTCAGTGGTATGAACCCCATGGGAATGAGACATACGCTGGAAGCGGGCGATTGCTTCCAGTCCCCCGAGTGTGTCATGACCTTTTCCGACCAGGGGTTTGGCGGCATGAGCAGAAACATGCACCAATTTATCAAAGACCATATTGTCAGAGGGGTATGGCAACATAAGACAAGACCTGTGCTGATCAACAGCTGGGAAGCCCATTACTTTGACTTTAACGAGGCAAAACTGATGCGTCTTGCAAAAAAGGCCAAGCAGATCGGAATCGAACTCTTTGTTTTGGATGACGGCTGGTTCGGTAACAGAAATGATGACACCACTTCACTCGGAGATTGGAACGTCAATAATAAAAAGCTACCAGGTGGAATCGAAGGCTTATCAAAGAAAATCACCGAGCTAGGAATGGATTTCGGTATCTGGGTCGAACCTGAAATGGTAAACAAAGACAGCGACCTATACAGGGCTCATCCAGAATGGGCTGTAGAGATTCCCGGTTTCGAGCATGCAACAGGAAGAAACCAATACCTTCTGGACCTGACATGCTTGGATGTCCAGGACTACCTGATCCAGTCGATGTCAAAAGTGTTTTCAAGCGGAGCGATCACCTATGTGAAGTGGGATATGAACAGGATATTTTCAGACTGTCATTCACAAAACCTGCCTGCTCATCGGCAGTCCGAGTTCAGTCACCGCTATGTTCTTGGACTATACAGAGTGTTAGATGCCCTGACAAAGGCATTTCCGGATATTCTTTTTGAGGGCTGCGCGTCTGGCGGCAATCGGTTTGACCTTGGTATGCTCTGTTATATGCCACAAATTTGGGCAAGCGACAACACCGATGCCGTCAGTAGGCTTTCCATTCAAGAAGGGTACAGCTACGGTTATCCTCAATCGGTAATCGGTGCACATGTTTCTGATTGCCCTAACCATCAAACACTAAGGCATGTACCGCTGGAAACCAGATATCATGTCGCGAGCTTCGGTCTTTTAGGATATGAGCTCAACCTTTCGGATCTAGGTAGCTCGGTGTTGAACCGACTCAAGCAGCAGATCACGTCTTATAAAAAGTGGCGTAAGATTTTTCAGTTCGGTGATTTTTACAGAATTGAAAATCCGACACTACCTGGCGGCTACAATTGGATGGTCGTTGATGAAGACCAGAAAAAAGCGGTAGGAGCGGTCTTTCAAAAAGAGGCGATGGCGAATCAGATGGATCTGATTTTTTATGCACGCGGATTGGACCCTCAAACGACCTACCACTTTTACAATATCCCGACAAAACATAACGTAAAACTCTTTGGAGACTTGATCAACACCGCCTCACCGGTCCATATTAAAAACGGGTCGGTCGTGCAGCACCTTGTGTCGAAAGTCTATCAGCTGGACGGCGAACACGAAGACCACTACGTGTCAGGCAGCTTGGCTGAGTTTGCAGGCATCAAGCTTAAACAAGGTTTTGGAGGGGTCGGGTTTGATGCCAGCGTCCGGTTGTTTGAGGACTACGCATCGAGGCTTTATTACTTTGACAGAGCTATCGGAGGTAACACAAATGGAACGTTCAAAACTGATCTTTGACAACAAGGTTGAAGAGAAGACCTATAGACGGGCTGTAAAATCAAAGAAAAGACATCTAAAGAAATTTGGTGATGATTCCATGGTCGACTATCCACTGACAGTCACCTCAAACGAGGTTTTAGAACCCTTTATCGGAGTTAATAACCTATCCATAGGAAGCGATTCAGCACACCCTATCGATGAGGACAAAGGAATCATTATCGGAAATATCCGAATGGGGTTCGGCCATTATCGAATCTCCATGGCCATCGCATCTGCGGCAAATGCCATGGGATACACCCCTTACTGGTTTGATCTGCATGCATTCAAGCAAACGACAGGTGGAAAAGTGATCGCACATCTGAACAACCTCTACTCCATGGGTTCAAGGTGGTCTACAAAATACCCGCTATTCAATAAAGTGTACTGGGAACCTTTAAACTCAGAAGGATTCAAAAAACTGTCCTTCAACGCGGCAGACCAAAAAACAGCGGAACTGATGACTCCGGTATTTGGCAATCTGCCAAAGCAGATGCCCTTTATCGCAACACATGTATGGCCGGCTCAAGCCGCGGTGCATGCCGGCATGGACAACGTTGTCAATGTGATACCCGACAACTGGCCGATGGCGCTTCATTTAGCCGAAGGAAGCATCCACACGGTTCAGACGCCTTCCTCGTATTTTGGCTACAAGACCCTGAAGGGCATGAACAAGAAACAAGTGCTGAATCCCATACCTAGTGACGCCTTATACGAAGTGGGCCATTATATCGATCACGAATTGGTGAAGGACCTAAACGAGGACTGCGACAAAAGACTTGCGCGCATTCAAGCAGGCAAGGCAAAAAGAATTCTTCTCACCGTCGGCGGCGCAGGAGCTCAACAGGAAATCTTCATCGCAATCGTCAAGCAGTTGATTCCACTGGTCCAAAATGAAGAGGTGACACTCTTTGTCAATGTGGGTGATCATAAATCCGTATGGGACAGCATTCTTCAGGCACTACCAGTATTAAAGGAGATGAGCCTCCCTTATTTTGACGACTGGCAAAAGACCACCGCATTTGCAGAAGCAGCCCTCTCAGGTGATGTGAAGGGCGTCCATGCCTTTTATCATGAGGATATTTTTGCAGCTGTTTATGCTTCAAATCTCTTGATGAGGGCATCAGACCTCTTGGTTACAAAACCAAGCGAGCTGTCCTTTTATCCGGTACCAAAACTCCTGATCAAACGTGTCGGAGGTCATGAAGCCTGGGGCGCTGTCCGCTCGTCTGAAGTCGGCGACGGCACCATCGAATGCGAAACGGAAGCATTGACCCTTCAGATGCTTGACCTTCTTTTAAAGGACGAGGACATGCTTGAAATGATGGTAAACAACATAAAAAAAGCACATCTGATCGGAACCTACAACGGAGCATATCAGGCAGTTTCTCTTGCAACGACAAAAAAACTGCAAAAATGACAAACGCCTCTTATCAAGTTTGATAAGGGGCGTCTTTCATTCTAGCACTATTCGCTTAAGGTAAACTGCTTGATCGCTTCATCCATTTCCTTAGCCATATTCTGTAGCCTTTCTGCCGATGCCGTAAGGGCTTCAAACTGAGATTGCTGATCGTCTGTTGCATCAGTCACAGCTTCTGTGGCTCTTGCAGTCTGTTCGGATACCGCTGCGATGTTTCCTATGACGTCCACAAGCTTTGACTTGTCATCATTAAGCATGTCCACTAGTCCTACTTGGTGCTCGATGGCCTCAAGGAGCGCTTCGATAGATTCTGCGATGGTCGTATAAGAGGCCACCGCGTCACCTACAAGTCCGGACTGCTGGTCTGAAACCCTATTGACTGCTTTTACGCGGTCGACGGTCGCATAGGTGTCGGTTTGGATTTGTTCAATCAGGTTTTTAACATCACCGGCAGCTTTTGACGATTGCTCCGCAAGCTTTCTGATTTCGTCGGCGACAACGGCAAATCCTCTTCCTACATCCCCGGCTCTTGCCGCCTCTATCGAAGCATTCAGTGCCAGAAGATTCGTCTGCACTGCGATGCCGCTGATCACTTCGACGATAGCACCGATGTTCTCCGCTCTGGTGTTAAGCCTTGCTATTTCTGTTCCAATGGCATCTTGTGCGGTTTGCTGTTCACTGGTATTGAGTTTAAGACGATCGATGACCTCAAGTCCATTTTGACTGGCGTCATTCACCGATTCGGCTGTCGCACGCATTTCTTCCGAAACCGCGCTGAGCGCTTCAAACTGGCTGGCGAGATAATCCACCTGCTCTACTCCGCTGACCGTATCTTCCACCTGCCGTTTGGCACCACCGGCTATCTCTGAAAGTGAGACCTGTATGGCACCTGCCGCTTCTATTGCCGAATCCGTTTTGATACCCACATCAAAAGATGCTTGTGACAAGGAATCCGCCACTTCATGTATTTTCATCAGCGTCTGACTCATGCGCTTTTTCGATAGGTTCATGCTTGCAGCGATTAGCGCAAACTCATCCTTCGTCTTCACGATTGTCTCTTTGCTAAGGTCGCCGTTTTGCATATCTTCGAGCGCATGTACAACTAGCTTGACAGGCTTGTTGATGCCTATTCTCGTATAGATCAGCACAAAGACCATCATCAGGAACCATGTCGCGACAAACATCACGATCAGCTTTGTTAGAATCGATTGCGAGTCCTCAATCAGTTCTCTCGAATCCACTTCGACAATCAACCATGCGTCCGTCAGATTGGATGGAACGACCGTCGCGTATCTTTCCTGACCAAATGACAGATACTGCACCGCAGCGAGCATCTGCGACTCCATGGCCTTTTTCAGTTCCGGATTTGTGATCGGCGTATTGATGATTGCGACTTGAGGGTGAGACATGATCACACTCTTATCTGAAACCATATAGGCATAGCCTGTCAGACCGATCTTCTTATCAGACAAATCCCCTAACATCGTGTCAAGCAGCACGTCCATCGACAGTACGCCGATCAGCTGATTGTTGCGCTTGACAGGGTAGCTGGCGATAATTCTCCAGTGTGACTTTGACTGGTCGTAAAAGGGTGCCGACCATACCACGTCCGACTGCTCGGTAACGTTACCATAGTTGACGTCGTTAAAGGGATTCACTTCATCGTTATACTCCTGCTGGTGCGACGCGACTTCGAGTCCGCTCTCCGTTTTATAGTAGACTCCATACACTTCTCTTGAGTTGGTTCTTATCTCTTTTAGAAGCGTTTCCACCTTAAATGACATCGTACCGCTCAAATCAACGTTTTGTATAAACTCTTCTTTACTGAGCGTCGTCAACTTTTCTTCAAAGATCTTTAGATACAGACTCATGCCTTCCATGATTTCATGACCGATCTGTTCACTGTCAGTGATCAGCCTTTTTTCTAAAACCGACTTTGTTTCACTAAAAATCATATTTCCTGTAACGCCAAATCCCACAATCAGCAGCACTGAAAACAGCACCATCAGTTTTAAAGCCACACTCAACGTAAATCCTTTACGTGAGCGTGGTTTAAAGAAACGTTTTCTCATGACCGAAGCCCTCCCTAATTATTCATCTGCTTCTAGTATGCGAATAATTACAAGCTACTTCAATTGTCATAACTGACGAATTAAGTTTAACATTTTCGTCATATCTAATCTTTACTTTGTGAATTCTTGCAGTGCCTCATGGATAAATTCTGCAAGTCCCGACCGATACTTGTCATAATAGGCTTTGAACCTTTCATCCTGAACATAGGTGGTCCCTAATCCTGCATGGGCTTCCTTACTGTAAGTCCCCCAATAATGCATCAGCCACTCCTTGTGTGTTTGCATCGCTTTCATTGAAGATTCCGAAGCAGGGTCGCCTTCTTCAAACGCCTTCATCACTTGTTCCAAAAAGCTTTTTTCCAATAAGGCGGCTCCGTCAAAATCTTCTTTCGACATTCCTGATACTTTTTTACGGCTCGCCTCATAGATTTCCTTACCATATCTGCTGCTGACTTCCTCTCCATACTTCTTATCGTTTTCTTCAATCAGTCGCCTCTTCATTCCTTCAAACTTCTCTTGATCGTTCATTTCTACTCCTCCATTGTAATACTCGATTGATTTATCCAGCAGATTCAAAATCTTATCCAGCCTTTCCTTCTTTTCGTGTATCCTTTTTCTGTGACCTACAAGTGCTTCAAACTTATCGTACTCAGGCGAATCCATAAGCGCCTTGATTTCCTCAAGTGCAACTCCCAATTCACGGAAAAACAGAATTTGCTGTAAGGTATCCACCGCGTTTGTATCATACAACCTATATCCCTTTGCTGTTTCATCACTTGGGTTCAAAAGTCCTATCTCATCATAATATCTGATGGTCCGCGCACTGATCCCCGCAAGGTCCGCTATCTGTTTTACAGTATACATTTGTAATTCCTCCCTGATAGGATTATCATACACCATGACGTAGCGTATAGGTCAACGATTAATTTACAGCACTTCAAATAGTATAGGGTCAACCCCACGCTTAATCTGTTTCTAATGAAATTCATTATCAATAAGTGCGTACCAACGAGCAGTCCCCACACTTAACCTTATTTTAATCTAAATAACATGGAATAACCTACTTGTAGTTGTGAAGTCCCGACGGTCTATAATTAAATCAAGATAAGAAACACAGGAAACTACAAAAGCGAAAGGAGCTTTGAATATGAGCTTATTGAACGCATTCACAAAATCTAACAAGAGCATCGACAGACTAGCGCAATATGAGAACATTCAAGTCAAACTCGCTGAATCAAGAAGATTTTTTAACCTTTAAATCCTTTGGTCCAGCGGCTACTGAAAGGAGAAACATCATGAAACGAGTAAAAAAATCAACACTTCAAAAGGCTAACGCCAATAAGAAAAGACAACTCTACATAGACGAGACTGCCAATCACCTGGCTTATGAAAGAATCGTCTTTGGTTTATAAAAATACTGAATCACCTTTATGATTCAAGTGATTCATCCACACACACTAAAAAAGCATGGTCCTCTAAAATGGACCATGCTCTTTTATTGCACTTCAATCAATCGTCTTCTTCCAACACAACTTCAAATTTCACGGATACGAAATCGCCGTCCTTCTCGAACAAGAAATGAAGTTTTACTTCCTCGTCGTCCAGAGAATCGAGATAAGCTGTTTTTAAGGTGATCCAGTCACCACTGACGCTGTAGTCGGTATCAGCGGTCAAAAGTGTTCCTTTATAACTGATACCCAAAAAGCTGAATCCATTGTAATCCACATCGATCACGATATTTGATCCCAGGTACACCGCCTCTTCGGGTGTCAGTTCAGGTTTTCCAGATTCATAGTTGTACATCAATTTCAGTTCGAACTCCTTTTGCAGGGCAATCGCGTCTTTTTGGAACATGAATCTAAGTCTTGTCTCTTCTTGAGTCAATGATTCTACATAAGCTTTGTCAAGGTGTACCACAATCGCTCCACTAGTCGTATAGTGTGTATCGTATTCAAGGCCCTGTATGCCTAAGAACTCATAACCATTTAGCGTCATATTGACATCTACCGTGTCTGGAATTTCACCTTTTGACGCATATTCCACTTTCTTAGGAGATAGTACCGGCTCGTCAAAGTCTTCGTCATTGTACTTCAGTTTCAGTTCAAAGGTTTTTGTTACCTCAACGGTATCCTTTTCAAATACAAAATTGAACTCGGTTTCTTCCGCCTCTAAAGTTTCGATATAGGCTTTTACAAGATGTACGGTAATCGCACCGCTAGTCGTGTACTCGACACCACTGGTTAGACCCTCGATACCCATAAACTCATATCCATTTAGAATCAAATCGACATCCACAGTATCAGGCACATCTTCCATTAGATCATAAGTCACTTTTTTTGGACTAAGCACAGGTTCCGAATCGATGCTGATTTGACCGTTGCTGTTGTTATAACCTACTTTCAGTCCAAGTGTTTCTGCTAAAAACCGCAGTGGCACATAGGTTCGGTTGTTGTAGAGCCCATGCTTCACATCAAGGGAAACACTTGTTGTAACCCCATCTTCAGTTACTGTAATCAAACCGTCGTCTTCCTCATCCAGATAGAATTTGATCACAATCAGTCCATCAGAGCTTACAACGGTTGCAATTTTCTCATTTTTGTCCCATGTCACGATAGCCCCCATCGCTTCCATGATGGCCCTCACAGGGATCAGTGTCCTACCTTCTTTGATCACAGGTGGTGTGTCAAAGTCCACACCGGACTTATTAAGCCTTATTCGATTTCCGTCAATCATGGTAAAGTTTTTCAATTGTTTCTCATACCCATGGAGTACATCTTTACCACCACCATTGCCAGGAACGGCAAATACAACTACCGATGCCAAAAGAGCCATTATAGTCACCAAAACAATCAGTAGTCTGACTTGTTTTTTCATGTTTTACCTCCTTTTCAGTCGTACTATCTACACGTGATTTATACCCAAAGTAGATTGTTTTATAGATTTTCATCGACGATGTAACAGCGACTTAATACTGATTTCATGCATATTATGCCACCTGCTGAAGGTTTGTCAGAAGAAGCGACCTCAATCCGGTTAAAAAAACTGCCTAAAAGAAATAATTCTTTTAGGCAGTAGCTTGTTTTCTCCAGAATACTGATCGCCGCATGTTATGTGAAACTAGATTTCAAAAGCACCGACAAGAGGAACAAACCTCACATTCTCAAGATGTTTTTCTGTAATGTTGCCGCTTGAATCCTTTTCAACCAGTAGTAGCTTCTGCACGGTGTAGTCGCCTACAGGAATGATCATACGACCGCCTACAGCCAACTGATTCAAGTATTCCTGCGGAATTTTTCGTGCGGCCGCTGTGACCATGATTCTGTCATAGGGCGCAAACTCCTTTAAGCCGTAGGAACCGTCTGCTAAAATGAACTCAATGTTTTGATAGCCAAGCCGGGTGAGTTTGTCCTTGGCAGACTCATAGAGGGCTTCTATCCTCTCAATCGTATACACCTTTGCACCAAATTCAGCTAGAAAGGTCGTCTGATACCCCGAACCTGTTCCTATTTCTAAAATTCTATGATGCTTTTCAATCATGAGGGCTTTGGTCATAAAAAGGACAAGTGAAGGCTGCGAGATCGTCTGTCCATATCCTATGGGAATTGCGCAGTCCAGCCTTGATTCCTCTTTTAAGATCTCCATAAAATAGCTTCTATCCAGTTGTTTGAAAAAATCCTCTATTGATGAAGAACTCATCTTATCACGCACCTTTCAGCGAATATGAGCTATTCTTTTTATACCCCGATCCCAAGTACGATTCCCATCGTCTTAGTACCGTTTTTTTACTACTTCAACCGACTTCTTTATCCTTCCAAACCTTTCTGAGTGGACGATGACTTGCGCTTGCCCCTGATCACCTGTCGTCCTTATCCAAAATCCGATAGATCCTCCGATAAGCGACAAGACTTTAGGTCCGATCATTTCAATAGGTCCTAGAGTCTCTACCCTCACCGTATCGCTGGCATAGGTGATCTCGTTGCCGTAGTCATCGACTAGTCTCACGACAATGCGGGTCGTATCGTAGGTAGCCTCTTCTACTAGAATAGTTGAATCGATTGTGACTAGAAGACTCGGCTTGAATACCTGGCTCTTTTTCACTTCAGTGACGCAGAGTCCATCTTTATATCCTTTAAACACGTAGTCGGTCGCCATACCGCCCCAGCCACCAAAGTATTTGGCAAATAGGTCCTGTGCGTCTTTTGTGTTCATCTTGTACCTGAAGAATATCCAAGCCATTTTCAGCGTTTCACCAAGACTCAGTTTAGCTCCCTTTTTACTGACACTCAAAAGCAGCGCCTTCACGGTCTTCGCATCCTTTAAAGAAAATCTTTCCTTGTTCCTTATGGCATCACCGATATAGTCGTCGATCACAATCGGCGGATGGGCTAGGTGGGGATAGCGTCTTCGATTTGGATGGAATGTATTGACGTATTCATCGTTCTTGTAGAGTTCAATGTGGTCGCAGTTGGTAAAGACCTGCACATCTTCAAGAAGAGAACCCTTATATTCTCCAATATTAAAGGAGCTTGCCACGTGCATCACAGGATGACCGTCCACCTGGGACCGGTAGGCAAATGCCGCATGTTTCGGAATCCTGAACATATCCATCACGCCGTGATAACAAATCTTATCTCCACTTCCAAAGTCCTTATGGGTATTGTAATCAAACATACACCACCCTATGGCACCGCTTATCTGATCCTCACCGCGCATCGCATCGAGCACATTCAGATGCCTGAGCGCGTGTTCCACCCGGTGCGATTCATGGTCGAACTTTTTTGTAGGAAACATATGCCCGTTATGCTCGGTTACCAGATAGGGCTTACGGGTCTTTGTGACGCTTCTTTTTTTATCGAGCCCCCTGTTTTTACCTGTATGCGAAAAATCATTGTAGGTATACACGTCTTCCATCGGATTGCTGTTTTTAATACACCTGACTCCGCCTGTAGGTCTTGAGTCGTCTAGCGATTTTGCCAGCGTGTTTGTCTTCCTATAAAACAAATCATGATCCTGCGATTCGTTGATTCTGACACCCCAAATGATCACACTTGGATGATTGACATCCTTTAGGATCATTTCAGCTACATTCTCAAGTGCGGTTTCTTGCCATGCTTCATCTCCAATATGCTGCCAACCAGGTATCTCATCAAATACTAAAAGTCCAAGTTCGTCACACCTATCCATAAAATGATCGCTATGGGGATAATGGGACAACCTGACCGCATTGACACCCAACTCGTACTTTAAAAGCTCTGCATCCTTGTACTGGGCGCTTTTTGGCATCGCATATCCCACATAAGGAAAAGACTGATGCCTGTTGATCCCTTGTATTTTCAGCCTTTCTCCATTAAGAAAAAATCCTTCAGGGCTAAACCTGGCGTCCCTAAAGCCAAATCTTATCTTAAGTCGGTCGATCAGCTTTTCACCCGACATCAGGCTTATCTCAAGCCAGTACAAGTGCGGATGGTCTGTCCCCCATAGCTTGATCGCATGCGATACGTCGGCTAGGCTTTCTTGTACATTTATCTTTTCATCCAGGTCACTGCTTACTTGCAATGTCTTTTTAAAGGTTTTTATGAGTGTCTCATCTTCTAATATTGAAAACGCGCAGGTCAAATCACCTTTCTCCTGTTTATGGTTATGAAGATAAAGGTCCATATCAAGAAACAAGGCATCTGTAAGGACATCCTTTGCTCTCACGGCGACATTTTCAAGATGCACGTCGCTACAATATTCAAGTGATACTTCGCGGTAGATTCCACCGTATGTCAGATAATCCACCACAAACCCAAAAGGCGGAATGTCGGATCGTTCAGTCGAATCGACATACACCACAAGTGTGTTTTCCGATTCAAACACGGCATAATCAGTCAGGTCCAGTCTGAACGGCGTGTATCCCCCCTTATGGTCTCCTACATAATGGCCGTTGAGATAAACCCTCGCATAGGTCATCACCGCTTCAAATTTTACATAGACGCGTTGATGGGTCTCCACTTTATCAATCCAAAGTCTCTTTCGGTAACAGCTTTCGAACTGGTATAGCTTCTCATCAAAATTATTGTAGGGTAAGGTGATGTTGGTATGCGGCAGATGGACGGTTTCGAATAAATCGTCATCATGGGTTTCAAGGATGTAGGCTTCCTTGAAGTCCATGCTATATTTCCAATCGAAGTTGATCATTGTCGTTTTTCTCATTGCTCCTCCTACTCATGCCACACGTGTGGCGTTTCTTGTTTTGAGTATACATTTGGGCTCCCCACCTTGTCAAGAAAAACGATTTATTCTATAATCACATTATGCCACACGCGTGGTTGACCCTCTAAAGGGGCAAAATATGACTAACATAGTGTAGACAGGTGATGGTATGCAGATTACAACTAAAGATCGGATTTTGATAGAAGCTGAAAAGATGTTTATCGACCAGGGCATCGCCAACACGCAGATGAAGGATATCGCACTTGCCCTTAACATCAACAGGCGAACCCTGTATCGTTATTTTCCTACAAAGGATGAACTGGCATTTGAAGTGGAACTGATTGTCATGAGGCAGATTCAGGAGTATTTATCACTAGAAGTGGATACGATGATGGACATGAACGGCTTTCAAAAGGTGGAAGCGTATTTTGACCATGTGAATTTTGAAGCCATCAAAGAGCAGATGAAATTCACCGCAGAATTCGACCGCTATTTCCAAGGCGATTATCCGTCCACGCAGCTTACGGACGCCTTTATTGTTTCGCTCGATCCCCGAAAGGAACAGCTGTATCAGTTTATCAGTCAAGGTGTAAAAGACGGATCGATTAGAAGCGACCTTAGTCCAAGTGATCTCTTCCATTTTATTTCTCAAGATTTTTTCGCACTGTTCCAGAGGCTGATCTTAAGGGAAAAACACTTGAAGCATGAGTACTGCGATCAGGTAGACTTTCAAAAATTGTTCAAAGACATTCTTTTAAGAGGCATCAGGAGTATGAGTGACAGTAACACCATCTAAATGATAGCAAATATAAAATACCCTTTATCCCAAGCTAGGTGCTTGTGATAAAGGGTATTTTATTACCTAACTCACCCTCTATTTCATATCAAAATAGGATAAACACCTCTTATCGGGGTATAGATGGAATAAGTTCAAATGCAAGTGTTGACTATTTAAGGAGTGATAAGCAATGAGTACTTTTACTCAATCTGTAACACAAATATTTAAGAACGCCTTCAATGCGCTTAAGACCTTCCCGGCATCCATCCTCTTTGCGGTGGCGTTTTCACTTGTGACAATGATCCGCATTCAACTTGACTGGCCGGAACAGGAATCCTATAATTTTTTATTCAATTGCCTACATTGGACCTTCGCATTCGCAGCAGTGCTCAGCCTTGCTACCGTAACTGCCGCACAGAGCAGGCATACTACTAAAAAAACGCTGGTTGCAGCTAACGCACTGACGGTTGTCACAGCGATGATCGTCTTCTTGTCTCTTTACTTTTTAGGGGGCACCGACACCGAGCAGATCAACTTACGCTTTGACGTGCTTTCACGACTTGCAATTGCCAGAATCAGCATCATGACCTTTGTCAGTCTGCTTGCTTTCATCCTTTTGGCCGCCACACCCAAAGAACAGTCTGACTTTTCCCAGTCCCTGTTTATGACTCAAAAGTCACTGTTTATCGCAATGATTTACGGGGGTGTCATCGCAAGCGGTACTTCCGCAGTCGCTGCCGCAATCGAAAATCTTTTGTACAGCGACATGAGTGAAAAAGTGTACATGTATCTAGCGACCTTATCAGGTCTTCTTGCATACACGATTTTTGTAGGCTACTTCCCAGATTTCAGAAAAAACGTAGTCGATAGCCGCCATGAGTCGGTGCAGAGACAACCTCAGTTTATCGAAATACTCTTCCAGTACATCATGATTCCAATTGTGCTGGCACTTACAGCAGTCTTGTTGTTATGGACCGCCAGAACCTTGATCACAGGTTCATGGCCTGTTTTCATACAGCTATCGAGCATCGCTACTTCTTACGCGATAGGCGGAATCTGGCTTCATATCATGGTCACCCATCATAAGTCAAAAATCGCAGCCTTCTACAGACGCGTCTTTCCAATGACAGCCCTTGTGATACTGGCCTTTGAAGCATGGGCCTTATTGGTTCAGCTGAGCAAGTTCGGCCTTAAGACTACCGAATACTATTTCACACTCATTTGGATTGTAAGCGCTGCTGCCGCCGTGCTACTGATCCTCTATAAGGCAAAAACACATGCCATGATTGTTATATTAGTATGCTGTGCGTCTATTATTTCAGTACTTCCACTAGCAGGTTACCATTCGTTGCCTGTCTTTTCACAAGTCAACAGACTCGAAAATTTACTCGTCGCAGAAGGAATTCTTAAAGACGATCAGCTCAGTCCCGCAAGCGATGACATTGACTTGTCTGTACGAGAATCCATCACTGATTCGGTCGTGTATCTTGCCCATACGCAAACCGCAAAACTGCCTGAGTGGTTTGACAGAAAATTAGGTGAGGATGTCTTCTTTAAGAATAAGCTGGGCTTTGAACAGACATGGCCGAAAGAACTTGACTATGATGGTCGCGAAGGTTACTTGGGGCTCTACGTAGAGTCAAGTCCCGATGTAATTGACATCAGCGGTTATGAATGGGCATCCATGCTTCAAAACCAGTATTTGCGAGGCAAAGCAATCGCAAGCTTAGAAACAGAAAAAGGCACTTATGAAATTTACTGGACAACAGACCGGTCAGACGGTGTTCCTAGCCTGAAGATAACTTTAGATGACACCCTTATTCTCGAGCAAGATATGAACGCCTTTATCGATAAACTGATCGAGACCTACCCGCTTGGACAAAGAACACCTAAATACGCTAATCCTGAAGCCATGAGCTATTTGATCGAAAATGAGACCCTTAAAATTCTTGTGGTCTTCACCTCGGTGGAAGTGAATATCGATCCACGCAATGACAACATCAATTATTGGTTAAATGCTCATGCCTTGTACCTGCATGAAAAATGATACCGCATCAGTCAGATGAGCATACTCAAAAACCATAAAAGCGCACAGTTCAACATGACTGTGCGCTTTGCTTATTTGTGCTTAAGTTAGGTTTTCATAGCATAGCTTGAGCAGATCATCGATGATGCCCAGGTCAATTTCAGTAAGTTCCAAGTCCATTAGCCGATTGTAGTCGATTTTTGTATCAATTCCAAGCTCGACAATGATTGAATGGATGATATGCAGTGGTCTGGCGCATATTTTATCCCATTCATCTTCGGTTTTGACGATTTTACAGCTGCAATTGGTCAGTCTTGAAATCGCTCCAATTCTAACAATCCTTCTTATGATTTCATTGTTTAGTATCTCATCCATCTCTATTCCCCTAGTTAGAATTAGGCAATTTCAAAACAATCATGCACACTGATACTACTAGTATATACCCTTTTAACTTATTTTCAATATGAATAAATAGATGTCATATGATTCGCCCCCGATGCATGGTCCGATAAAGATTGGAACTTTACGTTGATTCTTAAATCCCCTTGTTTGGCTTAAATCTATATTTAATCATCAATTTCATGACTTCCTTATTGGACTTAAAGTAATTTTCAATGATACACAAAAGCTCTTCGGTATAAAAATCATCCATTCTGATTTCAAACTCAGAGACTTGGATAAAGGGATTCAGCGTTTTGACATTCGTTGAGAATCGAATCCTAAAAAAATCATCTATCAATTGTATGCTTTTTATACTATCCGCTTGCAAATCGTCGTACATCTTCAAATCATTTTCTGTAATACTTATCGCACTCATTTCTTTTAATTTCTGATCCCATGTATGAACAGCTTCATAAAATCTAATGAGATCTTTGTGCTCTTTTACTGATAATCTCTTTGTCGCTTCAAGGTCACTTATCCGCCTAAAGTCCTCAACCTCACCGATCAGAGTATCAACGTTTTCTATAGGAAAGCGTTCATTGATATAGAGATACCGCTTGGATACATCTGTTTTGAATAGATTTGCCACAGCGTAAAGTAGCGAAACAAACAATAAGGCCAGTAGTATGATTTGCATGATTCTTTTCATTTTAAGATTCCATTCATTGTAGACTCCCGTAATATCAATTATATTTTCTATCTGTTTTTATCAGGTGCTGGCTGATATGATTTGACTCTTATGTTTAATTACTGCCCAAAGAGCATGCCAAGTACGATAGCGATCATACCCAGCGCTAAAATACCGAGTCTGAGATTCAACCACAGGTTTTGTCTCTTTTGCCAAGCACTAACCATTTCTTTGACATCTTGGTCCTTATAGATGGATCGATAGTTTTTTGGAAGCTTGATCGCCTTTTCTTTGGCAACGAGCTCGCTCGCCTTTTCGACATCACTTGGTGAAAGATAGATCTCGATGGTTTGCTTTGTCGAACCCGCATAAAGGTGATATACGCCGCCAAGCTCCTGGTACTTCTTCACACATGGTATACCGTGGTTATTCAGGAGTACTTCAAGTGTTGTAGCCACCTCGTCACCTTCTGCCTTAGCGAAGTAGACCAAATTTGGATCTCCCATTACTCTTCCTCCCTAAACTCACATCATGATTGTTGACTACCGAGTCCATCTATCTCCACTTTACTAAAATAAGTGAATAAAATCCTTATTTTAAGAAAAATGTAATATAGCGCATCTAACCCTCTGGATAACCAAAACAGCCTGTTCACGTATTTTTTATACGTAAACAGGCTGTTCAATTTTGTGAAGTCATCCTACTGACTGGACGATCAGCTTGTCGAATTTCTTTTCTGACAAGATTTCGTTTGTGATGAACTTTCCCTTATAAAAAAGTGCATAATTTGTCACAGCGGCAGGTACGGTCTGGGCCTCGTGGTGGCTTTCGACCAGTCTGAGTTCGGTCTTGATACCCGCTTGAAGGGCCCAGTCACTTAAGAGGTTCGCGTATTTACTGGCGAACGGACACTGATTTGAGTAGTAGAGTATGAGATGCTTCTCTTCCAGCCTTCCTGGTTTTGCATGTGCTATGAAAGCAGGGCTCAAAGCTGTCTTGTCAAACTTTAGGGCGTACAGTTCAAAATAAGGTGCTGCTTGATCAACCACTTCAAATCCCTTATGTCTTAAATAGTCAGGGTCCGACAAAAAAGTCTTTTTCTTAGCTGACGAGACGACCACAAGACCTTCTTTTCCCTTTTGTCTGGCATCTTCAATACATGAATCTAAGAGCTCATTCGCATGCCCAGCGCCCTTGTATTTTCCAGAAACCCATAGACAGTTGATTACCATATAATTTGGAGCGTCTATCGGGTGCCATGCGTTTTCTGCAGGCATATACTCGATAAACACCTTTCCCCTCACATCAAGCTTTGTGAAGACAAGTCCCTGGTCAAACTGGTCCATCATCCATGCCTTTTTTGCCTCAATGCAAGTTTCACCCTTTTTCTCTGCGATTGAACAGCAGATATGTTCGTTTGCTATATTCTCCTTATTGACTGTGATCAGTTTCATGAGATTCCCCCTTTAGGGGTTGAGTATAGCACGGCATCTGCGTCAGTTTATGTCATATTTTCGTAGCTTCAACTAAAATCAGATTGAAAAGCTCAAAACATCCGTTTTGCAGTTACTTTCTATTGAACTCCTCCCACATCTGAGCAACAAGGGACCTATTCGCATCCAGTTCAATGGCTGTCAGTGCCATTGAGGAGATGGCTTGTCTTAGCCTAAAGAAGGACATTTCACCGATAGCTATGGGTAGAAACTCCTGTTCATGGACTGCAGGTCCGTCGCCGACACCGATGTTCACATAGCAGGTCGGACAAACATAACTGACATTTCCAATATCTGAAGAACCGGGGAACGCTTCCGGTTCAGTGCTGATGTATTCTATTCCAGAATGGATCATCTGCTGATGCATGACTTCTTTTAAAACGTCATTGTTGATGAGGTCATCAAAATGATTTTCAAAATACCTATGCGTGAGCACCGCACCTGTCATCAGCTCTGCACCCTTGGCACAGTTGATCACACGCTCTGTCGCTATTTTTAAATCGCTTCGTTTAAAAGCGCGTACATAAAACCTACAGGCTGCTGAATCTGGAACGATATTAGGTGCTTGACCACCTTCGGTGATGATACCATGGACTCTTACATCCGACTTCAAATGCTGCCTTAAGGCATTAATTCCTGCAAATGTAAGGTTCACCGCATCTAGTGCATTGATACCGTCATGAGGATTCGACGCGGCGTGGCTCGCCTTTCCTTTAAAGCTGAACTCGATAGCGTCCATCGCAAGGCCCCTCGTTTCGATACAGGTCTCGTTTTCAAGGTGCATTTGAAGTACAGCATCGATCCCTTCAAACGCCCCCCTGTCTATCATGTCCACTTTTCTACCGACCGTTTCTTCTGACGGTGTGCCAAGTACGACCACAGTTCCTTTAAAATCTTCCTGCAGCTCCTTTAGCACAACAGCTGTTCCGATAGTCGATGCGGCGATCCAGTTATGGCCGCATGCATGTGCCGGTCTTTTATCTTCGTAATATCCCGGCAGAGCATCATACTCGGCAAGCAAGGCGATTGTCGGTCCGTCACCATTTGAGTACACTGCTTTAAATGCAGTGGGTAAGCCGCAGTAGCTTTCCTCCACCTCAAAACCATTCTTTTTCAGATAATCGGCTAGATATCTGGCGCTTTCAAATTCCTGATCACTTAACTCAGGATGATTGAATAGATGAATGGATAGTTCTTCAAAAGAACCGATATGCTCAACTGTGATGTTTTCAACTCTGTTTCGAATGGTCTGATTCATGGCGATTTGCCTCCTACTCTTAGATTGGACCGTAATTGATCATTACAGCGACACTCATGAAGATGACTTGAATCACCAACATGATGACAAATAGCGGTCCCATAAATTTATACCACTTATTTAGCGGAATACCCATCAGGCCGCACTCAACCGATACGATGGTAGGCCAGAAAAGGTTGGAAAATCCATCGCCGAACTGGAAGGCAAGTACTGCTGTCTGACGTGTCAAGCCGACAATATCTGCCACTGGAGCCATGATAGGCATCGATGTAGCTGCCTGACCGCTGCCTGATGGGATAATGAAGTTGATCAGGTTTTGAAGAAACAGCATTCCGAGTGCCGATACGTATGCACTGGATTCTACAAGTAATCCCGCAAGGCTATTTACCATTGTATCAATAATCATACCATCTGACATCACTAGAAGTACAGAACGCGACAGGCCGACCGCCAGTGCGCCAAATGCGATGCTCGCCGCTGCCTCTACAAAAATCTCAGAAATCTCATTAAGTCCCTTTTTATTGATAAATCCGATAACGATCATCAGGACTAAAAACAGCCCTGCAAGCTCATCGATATACCAACCAAGTTTTAAGGTTCCGACTACGATTAATAGGATGGATAAGCCAAATGCAAGCATGCTGATTTTATGTCTGTTTTCAAATTTTAAAGCCTTTAATTCATGAATGCTTAAATTATCTGTGAGGCTGAACTTCACATCCTTGACAATCGACAGCTCTGGATTCTTCTTGATTTTTCTGGCGTAGTTCATGGTGTAGGCGATGACTGCCGCTTGAAAAGCAATAAAAGCAAGCACTCTAAATCCAATTCCCGAGAACATCGGAACACCTGCTACTCCTTGAGCAACACCGATTGTGAACGGATTTGTGAAGGCGGCTGCAAACCCCGTGCCTATACCTACTATAACAATCGCCCCACCAACAATCGCATCATAACCAAGTGCTATGGCAATTCCTAAAAATGCAGGTATAAGTCCATAAATCTCTTCAAATAATCCGGCAGTCGCCCCTAAAATCCCGAAGAATATCATGAATACGGGAATAAGCAGTTCTACCTTATCTCCAATTTTTCTAAGTAGTGCTCCCACAGCAGCGTCTAATGAACCGCTCTTCAGTAGCATAAATACCATCGCATAAGCGAAGATGATGAAAAAGATGATATCCGCAGAATCTACCATTCCCTTTTGAATGTAGATAAACATGTCGAACAGGCCGATTGGATTGGATTCAACACTATGATAAGATCCCTGAACCACTATTTCCCTATCGGTCACCGGATCCAGCACCCTATCGAACTCACCTGCCGGAACCAGATGAGTGAGAATTACTGCAAATAGGATGATCATTCCCAAAATCACAAACGTATGCGGCACTTCCAGTTTAAAGCGTTTTTTTGCCTTACCCCCTTTTTCAGTTTCGTCTGTCTGTTCAATAACCTGTGTTTTTTTCAAACTCATTTTCATACCTCCCCTAGATTTGAATGTGTTTCATCAGGAGATACTGCAAGAAGCTTGCCAAATGGATTTTTCATAATATTTCGCAGCTACCTACCTGAAAAGCCCTTTTGCACTATCTGATAAGTCATCTGCGACTTAAATGATTCAAAATTGACTTATGCGAGTGACTTAAAACTTATCTTGCATCCATTTTACCTTCGCAAGTACCCGTCCGTAACTTGGTATACTTCTTGCAGTATAGAAAGTAAAACTCAACCCACCATAAGGAGTAAGGCAAATGAATCAATTTATAAAAGGATACGCATATATAGTTTTGGCCGGTTTATTCTGGAGTTCTACAGGTCTATTCGCTTCTTTGCTGTTGAAAACTGGGGTTTCATCTTTTGAAATCGCTTTTTACAGGTTAGCGATCGGATCCCTATTCATGGGAATCTATATCCTTATTTTTAATCCCGAGGCATTCAAGATTACCTGGAAAGGACTTATTTTAACAGCTGGAATCGGAATTATCTGTCATGGCGGATTCAATATGGCTTTTTTTACTGCTGTAGATATGACTGGAGTGATCATAGCTACTATTTTGCTATATCTGGCTCCACTAATGCTGCTTGGCCTCTCAGTACGCTTTTTCAACGAAACGCTGACCAGTCAAAAGATAGGCGCAGTTGTCCTGGCGGTCTTAGGCAGTATTCTGGCAATTACAGGAGGAATAGTCACTGGATTGTCTGTCCCCATTATCGGTCTACTGATGGGTGCGCTTGCAGCCCTTGCTTACGCGCTGATCAGCGTCTTCAGCAAGGCTGTACTGAGTCACTTCAAAGTGGAGACGGTGCTCTTTTACAGCTTCATCTTTGGTTCGCTCACCGTGCTTCCCTTTCTATCGCTCGGTCACCTTTCGCTGCCGCTCATGAATGCAAAAGGCCTGATGCTTGTTTTCAGTATCGGACTCTTATCTGCATGCATACCCTATCTCTTTTACGTGCACGGCATCGCGACGGGGCTTGACCTTTCTAAGGTCGGGATCTTGAGCATGGTGGAGCTGATATTTTCAATCGGATGGTCCTTGCTTTTTTTAGGCGAGCTTTTGAACCCTATAAAGGCCTTTGGCATTGCCCTAATCTGCCTGAGCATCTATCTGGTCAACAAGCCCCAAATAAACGTCCTTGCCACTTGAATGTGTCACATGTAAAGCCTATAATAAATCTAGACAAAGATTGTGAGGTTACTCTATGGAATCAGTACTCGAAAGGTTTCTCAGATACGTAAAATACGATACAAGATCGCTTGAATATCAGAATCAGATTCCGAGCACTACAGGACAGCTTGTTTTAGCGAAGCTTCTTGTCGACGAGCTTAAGTCGCTTGGAGTCGAAAATGCCACCATTGATACGCTGGGGTTTGTTATAGGTACCTACCCTTCAAACTGTCATGTTCCAGTTCCTTCAGTGGCTTTTTTCTCTCATCTGGATACGTCACCTGAGTTCAACGGTACAAACGTATCTCCTCAGCTTGTCAAAAGTTATGACGGTGGAGATATCATACTCAATGAAGGCTGGGATATCACGCTTTCACCTAAAATGTTTCCCGAACTTCTTGACTATATAGGTCAGGATATCGTCACCACAGACGGCACATCCTTACTCGGCGCAGACGCTAAGGCAGGAATCGCTGAAATAATGACACTGATCGCAATACTGAGGAAAAGTCCTGAAATAAAGCACGGCGATATACACATCGTATTCACACCTGATGAAGAGCTTGCAATCAGCGGGATTTATCATTTTTCAAACAGTGACTTCTCAACTGATTTTGCCTACATCATCGATGGAAACGGAATTGGAGAGTTAAGCTTTGAGAACTTCAACGCCTCTGTGGCGAAGGTCTCCTTCACAGGAAAATCCATTCATCCTGGTCAGGCAAACAAAAAAATGATCAACGCCATCCATGTGATGAACGACTTTATCAATTTGCTGCCTTCTCACGAAAGACCGGAGCATACGCATGACTATGAGGGGTTTTATTTTCTTGAATCCGTAAAAGCGGATGTGGAAGAAGCTGTCTTATCGCTTGATATCAGGGATTTCAGACAAGACGGACTTGAAGATAAGAAAAAATACCTATACGGAATTGCAGGTCTTTTGAATAAGAAATATCAGTTCAATGTGGTGGAAGTACAAGTTCAGGATAGTTATAAGAACATCGGTGAATCCATCGGCATACAGCACGAATCGGTTCAACTTGCCATGAAAGCAATGAAAAATATAGGGTTAAAACCTAAAGTCGTTCCTCACCGGGGCGGACATGACGGAACCGCTCTTTACGAAAAGGGAATTATAGCACCAAACTTATTTGTCGGAGTCCATAACGAGCATGGAAAATACGAGTTCATCCCTGTGCAGTCCATGGAAAAATCAGTTTCGACACTTCTTGAAATCACAAGTCTACTGGCAAAAAAATGAGAGACCCAACCGGTCTCTCTTTCTTTTATGGCTTCTCTTTATACTTCTTATACAGTCGTGTCGCCCTACTTTGAGATATCCCCAAGGTATCAGCTACCTTGTAGGAGCTACCCAATCGATTGAAGGCTTTGAGGATAAGCTGCTTCTCCTGCTTTTCGAGGTATTCGTCCAATTTTGGAAAACCGGTCTCCTCAAAATCCAAGGTCGCTATCGTAGGTTCACTCATATGAAGAGGAAAGTCACTGATGGTGATGCATTCCTCTCGAGAGAGAATCACAACACGCTCGATCACATTTTCAAGCTCCCTAATGTTTCCAGGCCAATCATAGTCAAGCAGTAGATGAACCGCCTCATCCGAAATATGCTTCATCAGCCCGTACTTTATTGAAAACCTTTCAATAAAAAAGTCGATAAGCGCCTTAAGGTCTTGCCTACGCTCCCTTAAGGGTGGCATGATACACTCTACCACATGCAATCTATAGTACAGATCTTCTCTAAATGATTTCTCGCTTATCCTTGTTTTCAAATCAACGTTCGTCGCTGCGATGATTTGGACATCCACATCACATTTTTTAAGCCCGCCAACAGGGATGAACGTGTGATTTTGCAGAAGCTCTAAAAACTTACCTTGAAGTTCCAAAGGAACATCACCGATCTCGTCTAAAAAGAGAGTTCCCCCATCGGCACTCTCCACAAGTCCCTTTTTCCCTGTTTTATTCGCACCGGTAAATGCTCCAGGCAAGTATCCGAAAAGTTCCGATTCCAGCAGATTGGACGGTATGGCGGAGCAGTTGACCGTGACAAAAGGTCGCTCGCGTCTTAAGCCGTTGTCATGAATGAATTTCGCTATTTTTGACTTACCTGTGCCTGATTCACCTGTAATCAGGACAGTACAGGAGGTAGCTGCCGCTCTTTTGGCTTTGTAATGTAATTCTTTTGTCACGCTATCAGTGAACATATAATAGTCTGAATTCACCTGACTTGCTGTCATTCCTATCCACTCCTCCCCAAATACTTGTTTTACCATTATATTATACAAGATTTATGCCAACTTTTCATAGTAGGCAAAATTTATTCCTGTTAGTTAAAACCCATCCGTAATAGCGTGCTGCGACACACAAAAAAGAAGCCATGAAATCGTGACTTCTAAAGTGAACTCTAGCTTTGTGTATCAATATCGGTATCTTCAACTACAATGTTTACCTTCTTCAACATGTCCTTTATGTCCTTATTGATAAAATGAGTAATGATTAGCTTATCCACTTCGGCAGCAGTCCTAAAGTCTTCTAAAAACAAGTACACAAGCTTTCCCTTTAGGTTGATCCGATAAAGTGTCTTTATCAAACCGTTCGTTTTATCTTCTTCAGTTCCTTTCGCTTTTACATTAAGTGCGGATTTAACCCTCTCTTCAAAGGAATGATACTTATGTTCGATCTGCTCCTCTGGCTGAATCTTTTCTTCCATTACGGCCTTTTGATCTGATTCCTGATGTTCTAGCTGTTGTTCCAGCAACACCTGATTCTGAGTGTTTTTTCGATAATCATCAAGGCTGATGCTCATATAGTCTTTTAGATAAGAAATGTCTACCGTTTCTTTGCTTTCAGTATCATAGTCAAACAGTACGATCTTATCCTTTTTTCTAGTGATTGTATAATCAGTCACGGGTCTGCCCAGTATCTTGACCAGTCGTTCTAGGTCGTAGTTCAACAACTCTTCTGTCAGTTGAATCGAGATGCTTGCCACCTCGGTATCCGTAGCGGCAACGAACTTTTTGATATACTTATCATCATTTATGAACTTTTCTATCTTTTCATCGTTGATACTGATGGTTGCCTTGCAGCATCTTGCCGTTCCTTCGTTGATTTCATAAATTCCTGAATATCTGCTCAGACAGTCCAAATAGTGTTTGATCAGCTTTAAATCGTCTTTTGTTTCTTTTTTTAGGTAGACAAATTTAGGCGTGGTGATGCCTGTATAGTTGAAAAGATATTTGAATTCAAATGTTTTAAGGCGCGGCTTTTTGATTTGATCTTCAATCAGTTTGCTTCCTGGTGGTATTTCTTTTAAAACTCTCTCCAAATCTACAGAAACTAACTTTTTATCTCCAATGAACTGCTTCTTTTCATCGAACATCTTGATGGCTGCGTTATTTCCCTTAGAGAGGCTTCTGATCACTGGTTCTTTGCTGTAATCAAATACCCAATCCACCCTGCTAAGTTTTGCATAGCGTCCATTCACGCTTAAGTCGTGCACACCCAATAATAAGCCTACTATCAGCACACTGATAGGGCCTGTTACCTTAAAGTAAGATGCGACTACCGTATTGGTTAAAAACAGGAGTCCCAATATTAAAATACTGACGCCATAAAAGACAAGCATCACATTCCTAAAAACCTTCTTTTTCATTTTTAAGTTCGTGACAAGTCGTTGTCCTTCTTTAACTGCCATTTCACTATTATAGTAATAGATTACGAGCATCGCACTCATCGAAATCACTGAAGCGAAAATCAATGCGATGAAGGAACCTTTGATCGGACTATACATGTCGACCGCTGTCAGATAAACGCTCAGCTGCGCCGCAAATATGCATACGTAACTATTCAGATTTCCTACACCGATGGTGTAAATAAGTTCTGTATTCATCTATTCACCTCACCTTTTAGTCTGTTACTTGAATACCCCGAATGCGTTTTGGTATTCACAATTTTAGACTTGAGTCAAATAGAAATCGGACTGTCATCGTGAAGGACTATTCGCATTATCTTTTCTATGCTAGTATGATAACAATGATAATCTGCTGACGTGATTCAATCATAAGAAAGGTTTGGTGACAAGTGAAAGGGTCGATACATCATATAGAGCTGTATGTAAATGATTTAGAGAAGAGTCTTTCTTTCTGGGGATGGCTTCTTGAAAAAATGGACTATTCCATCTATCAAAAGTGGCAAGGCGGTATAAGCTATAAGCTTGATGATACCTATCTTGTCTTTGTGCAGGTAGAAGACCGTTATAAGGATATTCCTTACCATAGATGCGGTCATGGTTTGAACCATCTGGCTTTCCACGCAAGTCGAACCTTCGTGGATGAAATTACAGAAGAACTTAAACTGCGCAGTGTCAACCTTCTATATGAGGATAAACATCCCTATGCAAATGGAGAGGATTATTACGCCGTTTTTTTTGAAGATCCCGACAGAATGAAAGTGGAGATAGTCGCAACGGACTATTAATAAGTTTAGCCCGTTTAACAGTGGCTCAATAAATTCCTAGTTTCATAAGGGCTATATGCTCCTATCGTCGCGCTGTACTCGCTTTGCGCTCGGCTTTAGGTGCCATAGGCACGGCTGTACTCGATTATCGCTCGGTTAAATATGAAAGCAGACAAAGAGCCTTCCTGCGAAGCGAAGCTTCAAAGGTTTCCACATTCCACATTCCACAAAAACTCTTAAACAAAAACGCCTCTAGCCTCTTGCCTCTAGTAAAAATTCTAAATCCATGCCTTTCCAAAAGGCAAACCAACAAACCAACAAAAACCACCAAAATCTACGATTTTGGTGGTTTAAATTGTCCTTTAATTATCTACTACTTCAAAAATCAATACATCACATAATCATTCTGAACACCATTGAAAGCATCTAAGTGTAAGTCACCAATGATATCCTGACCGTTTTTATCAGGATGAGGGTCATCGAAAAAGTTGTAGAACCCTGTAACAGCCTTTTTATCATTGGCATAGTAATCTTCAAAGTATTGATAGACATCAACAACGCGATAATCTAAAACAGTTGTTGTATTTTTGATGATTGTATTCAGTCCATTAAAGCGATTTCCATCTAAGACAGAATCAGAAAAGTAGTGATCCGCTTCATCATGAATCAAGGTTTCATTAAATAAGCTCGTTTCTTTGTTATAGGCATCATTGTCATCACCATCATATGGATTATAAATAGTCATGACTTCTAAAACTATATCTTCATTGATCCCAGAAACAATCGCCTCAATTTCAGAAATGATTCTGGACCAATCATTCTCAAAATCCCCTCTGCCTTGGTTTGCCAAAGTCCAATCAATATCATAAAAGTCAATTATGCCAAAAAAATTTCTTGGAGCTGCATCCATGATGTTATTGGCGCCAACACAAAGTGACATCACATCGGCATTTCTAATCATTTCTCTAACAATTTCATCGTTTTGCAATTGAAGCAAAACATCATTGGCTACCCAACCTTCAACCGATAAATTGGTCACATTAACCATTTTACCATCCCCAGCTAAGGTGTAAGCAACTTTGTCAACATATGAATACTCTCCTATGCCATCAACGCCACTATAGGCTGGGTCGCTATCATCTGTAGTATCATAGGTTGTCCCATAAGGCACAGAATCACCGAGAGCTAGGTAATTAATGGTCTCTGGTGCTGGTGGTTCAACAGGCTCTGTCTCTGTGGCAAATGAAAAACTATAAGGTGCGAGTGGGTTACCTGCAAGATCTTCTATAGCACCTGTAGCAAGCGAAACTGCATAAACCGTATCGTACTCCAAGTTGAGTGATAAGGTTAGTGAAATCGCCTCTAAACCATTTTCGGGTTTGCTAAAGTCAATACCAATATCATTTGCAGTTACTGTAATCAATGCATTATCCATCACTTTAATCGTATCATCAAAAGTGATTAAAACATCACTTGCTTTTAACACACCTATGTCGTTATTAGCTGGCTCAGTAGAAAATACGAAAGGTGGCTCGGTATCAGCAGGTGGTGAAGCAGGCGGTAAAACATTAAAAATATAATCTTCTGTTATTAACACTTCACCAGAAACGCTCGCTTCTACTGTATATAAATAAGTACCAGGCGCTGTGGTAGTAAATTTATAATTAGCAGTTTTTGACTTGTTTTTGCCATTCGTTTTAATCGATTCTGAAAGCAAAACAAGATGGCCATCTTCTGACGTTGGTGTCATCACAATCAAGGAAGGATCGTTATAATCCGCCTTGATAGAAAAATCATGTGTAACAGTTTCACCAGGTGCAACTTGCTGCAGATCAATTTCGTTGCTTGTCGGTTCTGGCGGTGTAGGGGGATCCTTAATTTTTTTTGCACCAAATGACAATGAGTTTAAGCTCACAAATACTAGAAGAAGTGCCATTAATAATGATATTCTCCGTACTCTTTTTCTGCTTCTCATTTCTAAACTCCCTTTCCATTTTCGCCCACTGGCATTTTTAGTAAGAAAACTTACATGAATCATATACTATGTAAGACGGTAATTGTATACCCTCATTTTTAGCTAGCAAAACAATTGGAAGTATCAGGTGAATAACCAGTATTTGCATGACCTTACTAGCAAAAACAAACTCACTCTAAAGAGTCAATGATGAGTTAATATCTCCCTTATATACAATCATATTTCCACAAACCTTATCACAATTATGTTAACCACCATCGGTTATAGGGTATAAATAGTTCAGTTGCAAAACACAAAAGGAGGTATAACACATGAAAAGAAAACTAATACATCGAACCGCGATTATTCTGCTAATCGCGCTATTTGCAATGTCATTTAACTCAATGATCTTCGCAAGTAAACCAACTGAAAAACCCCAAAATAACTCGCGGCAACCTGCGGGCACAGTGGCCATTGTATCACCAGACAAACTATACACTGTACCCGTTGATGGAGAGCTCACTTTCCAAGTTATTGGAAAGCTAAAGCCAAAGGCTGAGGATATTGAGTGGACCTATGAGCTTAACACAACAACAATCACAACACCTGGAACAATCACCATAGAAACTAGAGCTTTCAATAGCACGTCATTTGCAGAGGTCACCTTCACACCTTCTGGTTATGATGAGGGTATGATCTATGACTATACTATTACAGCAACCAATAATGCAGATCCTGAAAAAATTGATGAGGTTCATGTAAGAATCGCAGTCACTCCCGATATCGAAGTTTATGTGGCACTTGGTGATTCAATCCCCCTAGGCACCTTCGTAAACTTCAATCCAGACCCATTTAAAGACCATCATCTAACTTATGTCGATCAATTTGGTCAGGCCATTTTAGCAGAAGAAGTTTACAACTACGCAGTGGATGGTGCCAAGATTTCTGATTTATTAGCTCCAGTACCAATTACAACTAGTACCGCAATTATGTTGGCAAATATTGAAAGAGCCGACATCATCACACTAAGCATAGGATCCAATGATTTAATGCAAGCGGCGCTACACCCACTCGACCCATACCCCATGTATAACTTTAACTCAATTAACTTATTAAGCGCTGAATTGGGCCGTGATACCTTTGTTAGTTCATGGGAATCACTCATCCTCATGATTAAATCACTAAATCCGACAGCCACACTCATGGTTCAAAATCTCTATAACCCATATGATAGTGACGAATCAGGATCTACAGTAATCTTTGATCCATTCCCATTTGAAGTGGTTGTTAATGAACCGGTTCTACTAAGACCAGTCATTGATATGTATTTATACGCGCCAGGACCAATGATGGGTATGAATACAATGATTGAAGGTCTAGATGAAGCACTCATGTACCTAGTGGTCGATGCCTATCAAGCATTTGATCAAACTCCAATCTATACGCATTTCTATGATATCCCACTACCATATGATTATGATTGGCCGTACCGCGACCCACATCCATCACAACTTGGACAAAACAAGCTCGCAGAATTGCACTATGAAGAACTAATGGATTATTATAAAGAGATTTACTTCCACTAAAACAAATTAAAAAACACGGAGCCGGTTACATCAGTAACTAGCTCCGTGCTTTGATTGTATGCTCCTCATGTAGCGTTATCCTCGCGTCACGCTCGGCTCTACGTTCCATAGGCGCGGCAGTACTCGCAAGCGGTTTTCTCAAATACCTCCGTCTGCAAAGCAGACAAAGAGCCTTCCTGCGAAGCGCAGCTTCAAAGGTTTCTGCATTCCGCATTCCACATTCCACAAACCACTTTAACTTATAAGCTATTTCATCTCTCTAATATAATTAAATACCTTATCATCTACTCAAATATTACATATCCAATCATACTTTTATTGCTGTCATAAAGCGCAACAACTGATTTAGATGAAGATACATCCCTAATACCAAATTCACCATATTCCTCATATTCAATAGTTTCACCAAACTTATATTCTCTTGCTACCATTGTCTCTATCATTACAACATCGCCAGAACCTCTACTAGACGGAAATATTCTAACAAAATTGACTTTATTCGATAAATTGCTATCTTTGATTGTTAAATACGTGATGTCTTGCTCTATCTCAGAACCATCATCTGCTTTAGTCGTACTCTTAGCACTCTGAAGTTCAAGAATAGTTACTGGATATTTCTTAGTCTGATTTACCTGTAAAACTAAATCAGCATGTGTCTTAACGTATCTATTTTGCTGTGCGATCTCATCGGCATCGAGTTCAATGATATCCAGATTAACCTCACTTTTGTCCTTTATTGCATCAAGTTTAGGTAGCAAAATATAGTGCGTCATAATAAAATCCGCATCATAAAAATACAAAGTAGAGAAGTCATTGCCAATGCTATAGACTTTCTGAATCTCATCATTGATTTTTTTGTCCCATACCGATTTAGCTATCGATCTTTCTGATGGAATGACAAAAGAGTATGGAATAATTAATTCCTTTTTATGAATATTTCCAGATGAGCCAGAATGCCCGTATATACTTGGTGTTAATCCAAGTGTTTTAACATCTTCACTTTTGAAAGTCAAATCTAAACCGCCATACTCACCTTTTACAATAGTAAATAACAAGCTATCCCCCTTATTAATTGACGGAATCAGATTTTGCTTTTCAGCAATTTCACGCTTTACTGCACCGTTATTAATAAGTTTTCCTGCTAAACTCGTTTTTTGACCATTTAGATTTGATTTTAATGCATTATAAGATAAACCAACCATTTCATTTCTTTTAAAATCATCCAACATACTTTTCTTTTCGTCAGCACTAATTAGTTGCTTTTCAACTGCAAACTCCAACGCATTTGTCCAACTAAAGTCACCAGACTTATCATCATACTCAAGTGCTCGCAATACAAAAGTTGCATAGGATTTACCATTCAAAGCATCACTTGAACCAAACTTAGTTGGTGAAACCCCCATAGTTAATCCACTGTTATACATATAGCCAATATAAGCATCCGCCCACTCTGGGACATCGGTAAAAGGGTTTTTTGGTTACTGAGTTTTGCGTCCTCTTCCTTACCCAATAATCTGACCAGCATAACAGCACCCTCAACTCGATTTGGTATGCGGTTTAATTCGTAACCTTTACTGGTTCCATTAAATAGACCCAGTTCTTTTAATGAATCAGCATTAGCAGTATAATCCATGTTACCACTAGCAAAGGAAAATTGACTCACTACTAAACAAATCATAACAATAAATAAAGCACTTATCTTTCTCATATATCCCCCTAAATCTAATGTCGATCATTTCGACTTTTTTTACGACAACTCCCTAATTATAATATATAAAGATAAATTTCCCAAGCATTCAATGTTCAGAGAATGAAATATTGCTAACGTTTTTTGTTTATTTTTTTTGAAAAATTCATACTTAATTCATACTTTATTCCCATAATGAACCATTAAAGGCGATTTGAAGCGTATCAGATAACAATTTATACCATTTAACCAATTATTTTCGACTTCGATTCTTCACTCACAATTCTGTTCAAAGGCACCACTGATAAGCATATATGCCAAGTATAACCAAATTTAAATGGAAGCATTTTAAAAAACACTTGATAAGCCACATGAAAAAAACGACCTATGTGATAGATCGTTTTTTGGAAATTCAGGTGATCAATTCGTTTTCAATTAAAAAGGCGATGCGCTCTGTTGCTTCCTTCTCGTAGGAACCGGCTTGTAGGATCAGTGTTTGCATCTCTTTAATACCATGAGGATCAGGAAACACTTCGCTGTTTCTTAATGTCAGCGCTTTGTTTAAGGAGCTGTGGACCTGCTTGTATAGCTCAACCACAGGCGCGAGTGCAGGTACTCTTTGCAAATGCGATTGCAGATACTCGACAGCCAGCCGTCTCATGCACTCGTAGGTGGATAGGTAGTATCTGCTTGACCAGTCGTCTTCTTTGATTGTGCCAAGAGCCTTTGCCCATAGCTCATAAGCCTTATGGCCGTCCTGATAATCTGGTCTTTCGCAGAATTCCTTTTCCAAACTGTGGTCGACAGCCATTTGAAGCGCACGCTTTAGCGCGGCTTCTGCTGTGATGCCGTTCGCCTTACCCGGTGCCATCACAAACAGGATCGGGATCTCTCTTCTTCCAAGTTTATCATACTCAAGTGTCGCTTCCTTATTCATCACCGACAGGCAGTCGAATCGTTTAAGCTGATCATCGTAACCTGTCACAAGTTCCCACTCAGGCACTGTAAGGTCCCAGGCAACTGTCGGAACATGACGGTCTATGGCTCTTTTGATGATAGAAACCGCCTCTTCCCTACGCTGTGGTTCAAGCTCATCTTCATGCCACAACCTTGTTACCACATCAACTTCGACTCCGCAGTTTTTTGAAGCTTCTTTGAGTAGGTCCCAGTCAAAAACGCTCATCGCACTGGGGCACAGCTCCTTATGGACGATCGTGCGAAAAGCGAATCCGCTTCGTCCTGCCACTTGGGCGATAGATTCATTCATGCCAGCATAATAAAGCGAAGTATGTAGCGACCGTATGAAGGTATGCGCAAAGTCATTGCTCTGCCACTGGATATTTTCTAGTTTTTTACTCATAGGCTCTCCTTTTTTGAATCGGTTCGATCTGCTATTGAAATCAGTATTTCCTCACTGAAGGAATAACTTTTCTCGCAGTACCTCTCAAAGGAATAGGGACCGCTCTGTTCATAGCCCGACCTCGGCAACCACGACGAGTAGATGTAGTCCCAGGTCTGGTGTATCACTTCCACAAAAGTATAGGCATCGGCTTTTGGCGTTTTGAATATCGCATATTTCTGAGCGGGCATCACGAGGATTCTTTCACCAGCCCCAGCCCGATGGTCGGAGTCTACTTCATAACCGATTAGATACTTCATCGATCCGTCCGCTTCTACCTCAAGCCACCCCATGTCCATCCGATTCTTTCCTTTGGGTGAATCGACATCAAAAGCCTTAGCCATGTCCTGGTGGTACCTGTTCCAGAATCTTGGAATGTCTTCGTGTCTTTTTGAGGCGCTTGTCTTGTATTCGCGGCAGCAATATGTGGCCCCATCAAGCGTTTCAATACGTACAACTGGTTCAGGCACAAGACCTGAGCTGTCAGGACCACGATGTTCCTCTAGTAAGTGCAGGCTGGTCTTTTGCTTTCTGTAGGCGCTTGGAGTGATACCGTGTTCTGTTTTAAAGGCACGCGTAAAGTTCTCGGCCGAATTGAACCCTACTTGAAAACAGACCTCGACAAGTGAGCAGTCGGTCTCTCCAATCAGCTTGGCAGCTTTTGAAAGCCTTCTCTTTCGAACATAATCCATCGGCGCCAAACCTGTCGCACCTATGAAAATCCGAATGAAATGATACTTTGAATACCCGCTGATTCTTGCGCAAGAATCGATGGAGAGATCCATCTCTAAATTGCCTTCAATATAATCTGTTACCTTTAAGATGTTCTTCTTATAATCCATTGTCATCACCAATATCAGTTTATCATAAACGGTTTATTGAGCCTTGATAAAGATTGCTAACTTTTAATATACACGTGAGATCGTTTCTACTTGATAGTAGCATGTACTTACATAAGTATAGCAAAGCCACCTGCTTGACAACTATACAGAACACATAAAACTATTTATTCCAGTTTTCAGTGGATTCACTTTCCATATCTTGTGTTATAATCATTTAATCATAGGAGGATATCATGAACATCATACATAAATCAAAGGCTATCAAATCCATCAAAGACAACTACGGGGGACTCCCCAGAAGTATTTATGTTTTGTTTTTCGCCAGGGTGATCAACCGTATCGGTGGATTCGTCTATGCGTTTTTAGCGCTCTACATGAAAGCGAAACTAGGTTACACTGAAAGTCAGATCGCGGATTTTATCATCATCAACGCGGTTTTTTCAATGATCTCACCATTTATCGGTGGAGCGCTTGCCGATAAAAAGGGAAGAAAGCTCATCTACGTGACCGCATCGACCATAGGCTCTCTCATGTTCCTTGCGTGCGGTTTTGTCACTGAAAGCTCTCCAGAACTTGTGCCGGTGCTGCTTATCATCGCATCTGTTTTCTTTAACTTCACCAACCCGATCGCAAATGCCATGGTCGCAGACATCGTGCCGGATGAAAAGGATAGAAAACGCGCCTATGCGCTGATTTATCTTGGAATCAACGTCGGTGTCGCTGTGGGTCCGGTCATTGGAGGATACCTGCTTGCAAACCATGTGAAGTGGTTCTTCATCGGCGATGCGCTTACAACACTCCTCAGTATCGCACTGGTCGCCTTCTTTATCAAAGAAACGATGCTGACCCATGAAGAGATGAAAAAATCAAAAGGAAATGAGAAGTTGGAATCAGGGACTACCTTTATGGCCTTCCTCAAACGGCCTACACTTGTTTTATACACCATGTTCTCCTTCGCATCGGCATTCGTGTACGCTCAGCACAGTTTTGGCATGTCGCTTCACCTGGAAAGCTTCTTCGGGGCGGTGACAGGTCCCCAGTATTATGGAATGCTCATGAGTTTTAATGCTGTTGTCGTACTTGTTTTTACCATCATGGTCACAGAATCCTTAAGCAAACTGAGAACCATCCATAGCATTTCGCTTGGTGCCGCGCTTTATGCGGTCGGCTTTGGTTTATTGGCCTTCGCAAGCGATGCTGTTCTGATTTACTTTGTATCGGTCTTTATTTGGACCATAGGCGAAATTATCATGATCACAAACAGCAACGTGTTCGTCATGTCCAACACACCGGTAAACCACCGCGGCCGGTTTAGCGCACTCATCGGTCTCTTGGCAGGTGCCGGTTACATACTCAGCCCAAAGGTCATCAGCCGGATCATCGAAACTGCTGATTATAAGACCGTATGGGTGGTGGTCGCCGCCATCGCTTCTGTCGGTGCCATAGGATTCATGTTCACAGGTGTTGTCGAAAAGAAAATGAAGAAAATGCGAGGCGAAAGTACATTAGAAGCTGTATCCTAAAAAGATATGCAAAAGGCGGTTTTCACTTAAGAAAACCGCCTTTTTTTGTTTATGATTTTGATGGTAATAGTGAATGGATCCATTGGGCAAAGGATGCAGGGTTTCTGGTTTGGATATACACCTTGCCAGGACCGGTGAAGCGGCACACCAGACCTTCGCCCGAAGTGACAGAAGATATCCAGCCTTTTGAAGCTTTGTCGATCGTGTAATTAAGTGTCTCAGACCAAGCAACAAGATGCTGGTTGTCGATTACCACTTGCTTGCCTGCAGGAACATCCACTTCATGGATCGCGCCATAAGAATTGACAAACGCGGTGCCCTTGCCGTGAATCTTCATGACAAAGAATCCTTCGCCAGAAAACATGCCTTTTGCCAGGTTTTGAATTTTAGTGTCTATCTCTATACCATCTGTTCCCGCAAGGAAACCGTCTTTTTGCACCATGTATCCGCCGTTACCATTGAGTTCTAGCGCGATTAGGCCGCCTAATGTGGTTGGAGCAAGCGTCACTGTACCCTCGCCTCTATTTGCCTTTAGCGTCTGAAAGAAGAATTTCTCTCCAGCAAGCATACGGCCAAAGCCCTTCATGATACCGCCTTCAACCTTGCCCTCCACATCGATCGTATCTTCCATGGTGACCATCGCACCCGATTCGGCCTTTACCGATTCCCCTTTGGTCAGTTTTACTTCAAGTAGCGGAAACGTGTCTTGATAGTGAATTTTGTAGTCCATGAACTTCCTCCTTGGTTAATTGTTATTTTTAAAAATAGGTCTAGTTTATACTAGTTCTTCCTTCTCGGTAAGAACCTTAATACCGTGTTTCATCAGCAAGTCGGCAGTCAATCCCCTGCCCCCTGTTAATGTACCCGAAAAGCTACCGTCATAAACCATGTCTCTGCCACAAGACGGACTTTTCGCTTTCAGTATCGCCTTGGTCGCGCCGAGTGCTTTAGCGATAGCAAGCGTACGTTCTGCCCCCAATCTAAACTCACTTGTGCGGTCTTCTCCATCCTTTGTCACGACGGTGACTTGTCCCTTACTTAACCTTATCTCACAAGGTTCACGAGGCGTAGTAAGCCCCCCAAGCTGCTCAGGACAAACAGGATGCGCCTCCCCCCTACTTATCAACTCAACCACCCGCTCATCCGCCTGCCCCTTACCGTCATATCTACACTCACACCCCGCAAGACATGCGCTTACTATAATCATATATCCTCCTGACTTCATTAGATTCTTTTCTAAATGAACATACCACCCGCCCGTTGCAGATGTCAATTTCATATTATCCAAGCCAAAATTTATATGGTCTCAGTGAGGATTTTAGAGGTTTTTTTTCTTAAAAACCTCACTGAGAATTTTTTATTGCAGGCTTAACTTGCTGATCAAAGTAGCATGATTCTTTTGTCATAATTTCAACTTGCTAATATTTTGAGACGCTGCGCTTTCTGAGGGCACTGAGACACGTTTTGAATGAATACTTCAATGATAAATGCGTTTCAAGAGGGCTGGCACAAGGCGCAGCGACTACGCGAGGCTTTGTTCCGTAGGACTGATGAAATCTACCTCCGCTCTCCCAGCATCATTTTACCTCTTAGCCCATCGCAGATGTTTGAAACTTGTCTCAGTGTCCTCCAATTCCATTCTCAATGGTTGATGATGGTTGGTTATAAGAGAGTGTGTTTGATGGTTGGATTCATGCACTATGATAAAGCAATCTATTACAGTTCTCAGTGTGGTTTTCAGAGGTTTCTTTCTCTTGAAAACCACACTGAGAATTATTTATTGCAAGGCTTAACTTGCTGACCAAAGTAGCATGATTCTCTTGTCTAGATTTCAACTTACTAACATTTTGAGACGCTGCGCTTTCTGAGGGCACTGAGACACGTTTTGAATAAGTAAATACAGGTTTTTGAGAGGGTAGACATAAAGCCTACCCGTACAGGATACAAAGCTCTATGATTCAATCCTTCAGCTCTTTTGTAGGGGTAGGCTTCATGTCTACCCGTATTAATCTTTTACCGATTTCTCCAAAACCTCTCTCGCCCATCGCAGATGTTTGAAACTTGTCTCAGTGTCCTCCAAATTTCATCCTCAATGGTTGATGGTGGTTGGTTATAAGAGAGAGTGCTTGATTGTTGGATTCGTGCACTATGATAAAGCAATATATTACAGTTCTCAGTGTGGTTTTCAGAGGTTTTTTTCTCTTGAAAACCACACTGAGAATTTTTTATTGCAAGGCATTGTCTGCTGACCAAAGTAGCATGGTTCACCTGTCTAAATTTCAACCAGCAAATATTTTGAGACGCTGCGCTTTCTGAGGGCACTGAGACACGTTTTGAATAAGTAAATACAGGTTTTTGAGAGGGTAGACATAAAGCCTACCCGTACAGGATACAAAACTCTATGATTTATTCCTTCAGCTCTTTTGTATGGGTAGGCTTCATGTCTACCCGTATTTATCTTTTACCGATTTCTCCAAAACCTCTCTCGCCCATCGCAGATGTTTGAAACTTGTCTCAGTGTTCTCCAATTCCATTCTCAATGGTTGATGATGGTTGGTTATGAGTGAGAGTGTTTGATTGTTGGATTCGTGTACTATGATAAAGCAATATATTATAGTTCTCAGTGTGGTTTTCAGAGGTTTTTCTCTTCATACCACAGTTTTATAGCGAGCTGGCACAAGGCACAGCTACTACGCGAGGGTTTTACGTGGGACAAACTACTGATTTAGTATCAAATAGAATACTGCGGTTCTTAGTCTCTGCTTCAACTCAGGGTGGTCCCGATACTCATTTATAAGTTCACTTGACAAGCCTGTTTTATCGATCTCACCCTCCTTGTAAAGCTTCACTCCTTCCTCTGCATCCGTAATTTGCTTGAAGGTGACGCCGTCCAAACTGACATGGTCGCTGTCCCAGTAGTTTTCATTTTTTGAAATCGCGTACCCTTTGGCCATATTCCACTCAGTAAGCACAAAGGGTCCGTTGTAGAGTGTGGTTTCCATGCTGGTTCCAAAATCATCACCGACGGCTTCTACAAAGGCCTGATTCACGGGGTAGAAGTTTGGGAAAGTCATCAGCTTTTCGAAATACGGGATAGGATGTTCAAGCGTCACCTCTAGGGTATAGTCATCTAGGGCGACTACCCCAAGTTCGCTGGTCTCCAATGTTCCTTTCATCACGCCTTCAAAGTTTTTGAGTGCCGCGGTTTCCACCATGAACTGATACTGGCTGCCTGTTTTCGGGTCTGCAAGCCGCCTCCACGAATAGACGAAATCATTTGCTGTCACCTGTGCTCCATTGGACCATCTTGCGTTTTCTCTTAAGTCAAACACATAGGTAAGTCCATCCTCGCTCTTGTGATAGGATTTTGCCAAGCCGTACTCCAGCTCGTCGTATTCACCAAAGGTGAACAGGCCCTCCAGCACATTGCCCATCACTTCAAAAGATACATCATTCGTAGCCTTATTCGTATCCATGCTCGGAATGTCATGACCCGTGACAAGATTCAGTATCCTTTTACCGTCTTCATCTTCTTTCGTCACCGCGCGCTTATAGGTGTGGTCGGCACCGAATGCGTGCGTTTGGATACCATGCACATAAGGCTTGACAAGCTCCATGCCTCCACGCTGATACAGGGGGACGATCACAGCATCTTCTTCGATGAGTTTGCGCTCAAGCTCCTGAAGCGTTTGGGTCCTTTTTACGGTATCTTTTGTGAGCTCGCCGAACTTTGCGCTTTCAATAGTTTGATCGTAAAGCTCGTCACTGTAACCCGATGTGTTATGGCCACCACCTGTCACCCACATGTCAAGAAAGGTCATCGCATCAGGATAATCCGGCCCCCAGCCTGCGAACTCCATGTGGATAGGTCCCTCATCATTATCTCTTCCATAAGATTTAAAAGGCATCTGCTTAAGTTCCACTTCAAGACCGGAAAGCGCTGCTTCCAAATTGGATTTGATATGCTCGCTGATCTTTTTGGAGCTTTCTGAATCGTATGTTTTGAATACGAGTCTTACATTCGTGAAACCAAGCTCTTCCTTGGCCTTTTCCCAGTAGTCGCTTGCAAGTTTTGGGTTGTAGTGCAACCACCCAGCAAAGTAGACTGCTCTGAAATCTCTTTTATTATCATAGACTAATCCCTTTGGCACAAAGTAATCCACAGCTATCGATCCGTTTCCAAGTATGTCAGCGGTGATGAACTCCTTGTCGATGGCCAGGGCGATCGCTTTTCTGGCACTCGTGTTTTGCATGACGGCCTCTCCGTCGATTGGCAGTACTGGCTCCGACTGGATAAGTCTAAGTTCCTCATCCAGCTCGGCAAAGTCATAGTAATAGTTTTTTGCGCGGTCCAGTTTTTCATCGACATACCACATAGTCTCGTCTTTTACGGTCACTTGACCGACCACGCTCGGTTCAAATCCCTCTTTCTTATTCCAGTTGCCTGTAAAGCTGTAGCGGTTGAGCCGATAGGTTTTACCCACTGTCAAACCCTTGGTGCTGATTGCTATATCTACCGTCTTTTCGTCCTCATCAAAGAGCGCCAAAGTGGGTTTGATCACACCAATGTCTCTGATGTCTTCGATTTTGAATCCGTAGCGACTTTTAAGCCTTAACCCGTCATCTGAAGAATCCTAAGCCTTCATCAGTTCAGTCCTAACGCCCTGCTTGCCAATCGGTGTATAGTAGGTGAGCTCACCGACCTGTGCGCCGACAAAGAGCACAAACTGGTCATAAGTCACTTTTAATTCGTCATTTGGAAAGCTTCTGATGCCTGAAATTACAGGTGTGCCGGCTTCTATAGATTCTCTAATCCATTTCATATAGCCGAAGGTATCTCTGAATCCTCCACGATAGGCATCGTATCTCGCGCCAATACCGCTTAGCGCCGACTCGATGTTGATCACCTGCTCGCCTATCAGTTGCTCTTTACCGAACATAGCGATCTGTTTTTCATCATAATAGACACCGTGGTAAAGGGCCGCCATCTGAATACACGCCTGCACGCTCGATGCATAGTTCTCATCGCTATCTGATGCGGTAATCAGGGCGATAGGCAAGTCCACCCTTTCAGAGGGCAACTCCAAGGTTTTTAGCGGTTTTATGCTAGCAGTACAGGAGGTGAGTAAAAAAACCAGTATTACCGGCAGTATCAGATTCCTATATCGATTGATGTGTTTCATGAGTCCCTCACTTTTCAAGTTCATACTTGATGAACAGGTAGATATCAGTAGAGTAAGCTTTACAATTAAACAAAGAGTACGCAGGCACTTATTCAGCGTAGAGTCAATCCACATGACGGACAGCTCAGCATCGATTCGAAAACCACCGCCTCACAAGCAGGACAATTCTCCTCTACTTCATGAGTCATTTCATCCCCCATCTTAAACAGTTCTGTCACCGCAACGCCATCTATGGAAACTACCGCAAACTCACTTGAATCAAACCAGAATAACTTACCGGACTGATCACAAACAGCGATCTTGGCACAGATCTCTTCATCCTCATAAGGATTAAGCATTCCGCCAAACATGCCAGGTACCACAGTTTTAGTCTTCGCATATCCCATACCGAGATAAGCATATCTTTTTCCATTAAGTTCATGCCTCACTATCGTTGCCATCTGATCCCCTCCCAGCAAACATCCTAACTCTATCTCCATTCCACGTTCTTTTAATTACCATTTTAAGTATATAAAAAAATCACCACAAGATGTGATGATTTAAGGTAAATGTAATATTCGAAAGTTATCCAATTTCCATTTCAATGAACTTTTTTAAGAAGTAGGGATAAGCTGTCTTTTTAACAAGAAAATAAAGACCCAACACTACCACACTCGCTGTGAACAATACAAGAGTTGGCTCTGGCATGCCCAGTACAGTAATCGCCAGGTATCCGACAGCCCCCAGCAAGATTCTGATGAGAAAGGCAAACAGGATATTCAAGTTGTTCTTGATCGCCGCTGTGGGACTGGTCCAGTTGAGATAAGGTCTCTGGATATTGATGAATAGATCGACTGTAGAGAAAAAGTGTGTCAACACGACTGCAAAAACAATCGCAGCTACTAGTTCAACACCTGATATCCTAAGCGCGATCAGTCCCGCAGCACCTAGAATGACCATCCCAAAAGCACAAATGATGTTTGAGGTCATGATTCTTGTTGATAGGTTCATCTGTGCTGTGATTGGCAGTGCTCTTGTTTCCCAAAATGTTTTTCCCTCTCTGGTGATTGCAGTCGCTGAAAGTGTGGTCATAAACGTCGGCGATATCAAAAGACCAGTAAAGATATAGACCAGATACGGTTTGATCATAGGGTCACTTAACATCTCCAAACTAAACTCACCTGTAAAACTTGTAATCACCAGCATGATCAGCGGGATAAACATGGTCAGCAGGATATTGAGTACAAAGGTAGGATTATTGAGGATGATCCCGATGTGCCTTTTGATTAAAAGCGGATACTTGGCGGATGTCGTGTATTTATGAGGTCCCGACTTAACGGAACCTGAAGCTATCTGATTGTACTTTTGCACAGAAACCTTATATAGAAGCTGTGAAATGAACACCACAACAACCACTAAAGCAAGCTGGGTCACTAGGTAGGCTACAGCAGCACCGAAGGACCCCATCACCATCTGTGTCATCCAGATGCTGGGTGGAAACTTTTGACCGATAAAGTAAAGCAGCCCGTTTTCATCTAAAAAGAGAGCGGTTATATCTATGTTTTTAGTCTGCATATTCACAGCGATCAGTTGAAATCCGACTAAGACCGTAATGAGCAGCAGGTTTCCAAGGATCATCCATAAACCCCTTCTTCTTTTACCACCGATAATCGTCATCATCGGCATGGTCAGAAGTACGGCAACGACCAGTGGTATGAGCGGACCAAACAAGACAGCAAGTACGCCAAGGACGGCACTCATGGGTAGAAAGCGGTCGACAAAGCTGTAAAAATAGATGGCCGGTCCCAGGGTGAGCGCCGACAGCAGCATTAAAGGCAAGTAGCTCACCGTTAGCTTCGCGCTGATCACAGCGGATTTTTTTAACGGAAGACTCGATAAAAGTCCCAGATCTTTTGCATAGTAAAGGGTTGAGATAACCATCGGAAACGCACCTAAAAATAGGAGCGGCACGGAAGCCACATATACATAGGTGACGATAAGTTCAGGTTTTCCTAGCTGCATAAATGCCTGATACATCTGGTAGATCATCTGAATGAAAGGCAGCGCGATGAGTAGCGGCAGCACAAAGACTAGTTTACTCAACCATTTGTTCTTGATATTCATCTGCTGATTATATCGATTGAAAAAATCGATCAAAAGAAGTTTGGTTAACGCCAGAAACTTATTCATCTTTTGTCATCTCCAAAAATAAATCTTCTAAACTGATTTCTCGGTTTGCTTTGATCGCCTCAAGCGTATCGCATGCGATCAGTTCTCCCTTATGGATGATCGCTACACGGTCGCATAGGTTTTCGACCACTTCAAGAACATGCGAAGAAAACAGAACAGTCCCCCCCTGATCCCTATGCTCTCTCATTAAATCCTTTAACACTTTGGAAGATTGAGGGTCAAGGCCGACATGGGGCTCATCCAAGATGAAAATCTTGGGTTTTGGTAAAAGGGCCGCGCAGATCATCAGCTTTTGACGCATGCCGTGGGAATAGGTGGTGATATGCTGTCCAAGCGCGTCGTCGATTTGAAACGCCTTGCTGAAGCGTTCGATTCTTTCTTTTCTATCTTCGATGCCCACTTCGTACATGTCCGCAATAAAATTCAGGTAATTGATTCCTTTGATTCCATCATATATTTCCGGATGGTCCGGTACAAAGGTGAACTGCATCTTCGCCTCTATCGGATTTTTTGCGATATCCGATTCACCGATGAGTATGCTGCCGTTAGTAGGTGCGAGAATCCCGGTGATCATCTTGAGTGTGGTCGTTTTACCAGCCCCGTTAGGACCAATAAAGCCGAAGATCTCACCCTTTTCAATCGTCACATTCAAGTGATTCACAGCTACTTTTCCGTTTTGATAGGTTTTAGAAATTTCATTCAATCTAATCATCCAGCACCTCTTTATCCTTAGTTTTTATACAGGGCTCACTATGTATGAAATAAAGCACTTCTCTTTATCTGACTACAGTGTATAAAAAAAAGAGCTCCTCGACAATACCTGAGGAACTCCTAATCTTATAAAACAGAATTTACCACCGATGGCATTTAGTTCAGAAAAGACTTCAGCCAATCCTTGACTTCATCGGAAGCGTAGCTTGCTTCAATCGAAATCTCAAAGATCCTATTGAAATCACTTTCATTCCAGTGGAAGGCTTCTTCGATTCTTTCAAATTCCTTTGTCATGGTCGTGTCCGATACCGTGCGGTTGTCCGTATTGACCATCACCAGAAGATCATCTTTGTAAAAATCATCAATCGGGTGTTCATCCATATTTAGAACGGCCTTAGTCTGCACGTTGCTTGTAGGGCAGCTTTCGATGACGACACCCTTTGATTTTAGTAAACCATAAGCTTCAGCATTGTCTTTAATCGCCACACCATGACCGATTCTAGTTGCGCCCAGTAGTTTGATGGCATCGATCACATTGCTAGAAATACCGGTTTCGCCCGCATGGATCGTCACCTCGTACCCCAGTTCACGCGCATAGTTGACCGGTTCGACAAATCGTTCTGAGAACGCTTCCAGTTCACCACCACATAAATCCACCGCAACAACCCCCTTATTGATAAAAGGCCTTCCTGCGTCGATCATCGTGTACATCTCCTTAGGAGAAGTATGTCTTAGATAAGAAAGAATCAGATTGCCCTTGATTTCAAATGCATCTTCAGCCCTCTTGATGCCATCCAGCACACTTTTGATGACTAGGTCCTGAGTCAAGCCCTTTTCAGTATGCTGTTGAGGCGCGAACCTGATTTCAAGGTATTTTACATTTTCATTTGCAGCGTCCTCCATCAGCTCATATGCGACTCTTTCTAGCGCATCTTCTGTTTGAGTGATCGCGATCGGAAGGTCGAACCTTTCAAGATAGGTAAGTAGGGAATCACAGTCTGCAGGTGCCACAAGGTGGTCGTTCAGTTCATCCATGACCTCTGAAGGCAATATGATATGATGTTTCTTAGCCAGTTCAAATACGGTTTCAGTTCGTAAACTACCGTCTAGGTGGCAGTGAAGTTCGATTTTAGGTAGATGTTTCATTTTTTTCGCTCCTTTATGATGGCTTGATTAAGTTTTTTTGTTTTTTAGTTTTTAAAAACGTCTAAACACCTCTTCGTGACCTGCAATACAAGCTCACTTGCCGGTGGGGCGCTACGAACAGAATACGTTCGTAGTAAAAAAAAGCTTGATTACGAAGAAGACACGTGAAGCGTCTTCTTCGTAATCAAGCTTTTAAGGTGCTTGGTAGAAACTCCCGAACCAGATTATCGGGATTATACGAAGTTCATAATTATTATATTAGTTGCTATTATACGACCGACAAGTCTCGTTGTCAAAGGTAATTATCAACAAAAAGGTATTTCTCCAATAGTCACTAATCTATAATTAAAGTTTTTCCCGTCTTTTTTGACGCTCCTTATCGATATACATAGCCTCATCTGCAGTCTGTAAACACTGATCGATAGAAATCTCTTCATTTTCTCTTACTCCGTAACCCATAGCCACACTGATTCCTGTCTTTACTTCCTCGTCATCTTTGACCAGACTGATGTGTTTGCAACCAATTCGTATTTTCTGCATGATGATCTTAGCCTGTACTTCGTTTCCGCTTTCAATCCAAACTAAAAATTCATCACCGCCCATTCGAATGGCATCAAAGGGTTTTGATGCGTCTTTTAGCAGTTCAGAAAACTTGATAATCAGCTGATCTCCCACTAAGTGTCCGAATTCATCGTTGACAAGTTTTAGATCATTGATATCGAAAGCAATAACATACTGAGGATAGCTACGTGTGTCGGTTTCCATATCCAATTGATTAAAATGGTTTCTATTGAATAATCCTGTTAAGGGATCGATATAGATAAGCCTTTCTCTTTCACGCAGCAATAGCAGGTCGGTATTTTGTCGTATCAGTTTTGTGATGATGTGATAAAGGATAACAAAAAGAAGGGCAAGAAATAATCCTGAGATAATCAAGGCATTTCTCAGCTTAATGTTTTCGATATTTTCAATTACAGGCAATCCCTGCATTCCATAGTATTTTGCTTCATCATAACTTATCAATCGCTTTGATTTGTTGAAGATGCTCACCATCAGCCCTAATTCCTTCTGCACTCCAAAATATAAGAAGGAATCTGTGGGTGTATCCCCTTTTTTCTGTATATTGCTATAACCTAAACCGTGGATATAATAGTCGGCAACTGCTGGTGTTTCAATAAAATAATCCGCCTCTCCACTATCCACTTTGGCTATCGAAGTTTGAATATCAGGTGTATTGACAATCGTAACATTCCTTAAGTTCTTATTAAGGTACTCTTCATGCCAAAAGCCATCGATCACAGCCACTCTTTTTCCTTCTAGTCCATAGGTATCAAATACATATGGACTTTTATTGTCACCATAGATGATGTCGCGTTCGTCACTAAAAGGAGCGGTAAAAATAAAGGATGCCTTACGCTCTTCTGATATCGCCATGTTAAGAACATCCACTTGCTTGAGCAAGGCTTTGGCATAAACTTCTTCAAATGTGCCTGGAACAGCTTCAAGTCTAATGCCAAGCAGCTCTGAGAAATTAGATAGATAATATCCTGCGATTCCTCCATAGTTACCATTCTCATAATAATCGATTGGAAGATAATCTGTTGCGACGCCTACTCTTACACTTGGCTCAGATTCAAGCCAGGCTTTCTCTTGCGGTGTTAAATCAAGAATCATCCGAATGTAGGCTTGCCTTGCGTTTTTTATCATACGATCGATCTCTGGCCGACTGCCGATAATCACTTTCTCAATAATTCCTAGAAGCATCTTATTTTCATTCAGTGCGGATATCGTCAGTTTGGATCTGATATCATCTAGGTCTGTTAGTTTTATCGTGTTGGGATATTTCAATGAATAGTCATAGAGGATCTCCCCGCCTGCGGTGATAAACGCTTCTATTTCTTGATTTTCTAACGCTTCCAATCCGTGATACTGATCTTCAAAAATGATAGGTTCGTAGTTGATTTTATTATAGGACTGCTGAAACAGATCGATGACAATATCACTGTCAATAAAACCGACTTTCTTATTGTCGATATCTCCAACTGTTCTGATCGTACCGTTTTTAGACGCCAATATCGCATAAGGGACACTATTGATCTCATTCGTAAACGACATTGTCTTCATCCGTTCTTCCGTTGGATTCGCACCAAACAAAAGATCGATTTCTCCACTATGGAGCCCGTTATAGACTGCTCCCCAAGATAGGTCATCCACAACTTCAATGGTTAGTCCCAACTCTTCATTGAGATAATCGGTGAACTCAAGCATATAACCCTTTGAATGGTCCCCATCATAAAAAAATTCGATACCAGCGTAAGGATCCAACCCCAGAGTATAAATCTTATTCTTATTAACCTTCAACCACTGGGTTTCTTCAGGTGTCAAACTAGCTGGGATGAAGGAATCTGCATACATGCTACAATCTGATAGGATCAGAAGGATGATAGCAATGACAATGAGTGCCCTTTTCATAACCGCCTCCAATACTGTATAAACTTCCGTTTTCTTTCGTCAGGTAATTAGCTTAAAAAGAAATAGGCATTGCCTAAGTTGACGCATGCGATAAGAATTATCGCTATATTGAATATGATCCGTAAGTATCCTTCTTTTATCCTTCTATACAACTTGCTGCCCATGAATCCACCCAAGATCCCTCCTGGAATCAATACGACCAGCATGCTCATATCCATGGTCGACCACTCATTAAGCATGGTCAAGGTAAGTAGCTTTGTTCCCTGTGACGCGAAGATTAAAAATATGGATCCGAATGCCGCATACTTTCTATCCATACCGCAGATTAGAAAAAGAAGCATTACATTCAATGGCCCCCCACCGATACCGAGAAAGCTTGAAATCGTACCTAGTCCTATACCAGCAAGCAAAATGTAAATCGGATGTGAGACCTTTATTTTTTTAGGACTCCTATTTACTAGATAGATCACTAAGATCATGATCGCAACAAGCATGAGAGATTGAATTCCTTTGGCTAGCTTATCATTTGCAAGCAGTAGGATAAATTGCGAAAAAAGTATTTTTCCAATAAAACCGCCAATGACACCCCCGCCAGCAATCCACCATAGTGACTTTTCAACCACCACGCCAAGTCTTATATTCATCGTTAGCGCGATGATTGTCATAGAAAAAACGGTTACAGACGATAGGGTGCTTATTGTTGCCGCATCGAAGTGATTAAGTGTGTCAAGCGCCGGTTTGATGATGACTCCGCCACCTAGCCCCACTAGAGACCCGAATAGGGTTGCGATCAGTCCAATAAAGAAATAAATGAAATACATGATGACTCCTTTGCATATTAGTTTGCTTATTTGGGTACAATTCGAGTATATCCGTAATAACGAATCTGATTATTAATCAATTATTAATTGACTTGTTACTATATACTTGATATTGTGAAGGATATTAATCATCAAGTCAACAAAGAGCTTAACATGGGAAGGAAATCAAATGGCTAGAATACTGATCGCTGATGATTCACTCGTGATGCGAAGGAACATCAAAACCATGCTTCAACAGACTAATCATAAAATCATAGGCGAAGCCGATAACGGAAAAAAAGCATACATGGCTGCCATTGAGCTTTGTCCCGACTTGATCACGATGGACATCAACATGCCCATCATGACCGGTGTTGAAGCTGTTAAAAAAATTAAAGCTCAAAATAAGGATATAAAAATCATCATGATCAGTTCTGAAGCGGATAAGCATAGCGTCTTTTCAGCCCTAGAGGCGGGTGCTGACAATTACCTGCTTAAACCGCTCAATAGGGACAAACTGATACAAGTGATCGACAAGGTATCTTCTGATTCTTCAAGTGCCTTACGTGTAGATAAGCTTAAGACCTTGACCGGTCATGAGCCCTTTTTCGAGCAGATAAGTAAAGAGAATTCAGGGTATGTCATCGAAAACGCCAAAGGGATAATCTCAGTTTTTGTAGGCAACTCATTCGGTAACGAACATATCGATTCACTTCATCAGACCATTCACAGTATGCTTCAAATAAGCAACTTAAGCTGGCATTTTAGCTTTGAAGCCTATAATGAATTGGGTACGAACGCTATCGCATTTTTCGAATCCTCTTTCAAGTCCTTAGAACAGAGTAAACATGAATATACTTCTTCACTTATAAAATAAAAGCTGAATGAGCATGACTTTTCTTCGTGCTCACTCAGCTTTTTTATTATATTCTTCGTGTCAACTTATCAAGAAGTTCAAGTGTGCTTCCTTCAAGCATAGGTGAAAGATGACGATTCACTTTGTCGTGGTAGTCGTTGATCCATTCGAGCTCAGCTTCTGTAAGCAAGTCCATCACAAGCGGCACCGTATCAATCGGGCAATAGGAGATCGTTTCAAATTTAAAAAACTCTCCGAACTCCGTGACACGGTCCTCCACAACCAGCAAGGTGTTTTCAATTCTTACGCCATGTCTTCCTGGTTTATAAACACCCGGTTCATTTGTAATCAGCATGCCCTTTTCAAGTTCCACATCGTTTTGATTGCACCGTATCGTGTGTGGTCCCTCGTGCACGCTTAAGACGTATCCCAACCCGTGACCTGTGCCGCACTTATAATCAAGCCCCGCATCCCACATCGGCTTTCTAGCCAGTATATCAAGATGTGGACCACAGGTGCCTTTTAAGAATACCGCCTTTGAAAGTCCTATATGCGACTTAAGCGTCAGCGTATAATCCACTCTTTCCTCATCTGTCAGTTCTCCAAGAGCCACTGTCCTTGTGATATCGGTGGTACCGTCCAAGTATTGTCCACCGGAATCAAATAGTAGGAATCCCTTTTCCTTTAAAACGGCATGGTTGTCCTTTGTGGCGCCATAGTGCATCATTGCAGCATTTTCACCGTATCCTGCGATCGTATTGAAGCTTGGACCCATGCTAAGCGGCTGCTCTCTTCTGAACTTTTCCAGTTGATCTGCGACATCAAGTTCTGTGATACTGCCAGATTTCACTTCGCTGTAGAGCCACTCCAAGAAGTAGATCAGGGCTATACCGTCCTTTATCTGGCTGTTTCTTATATTGGCAATTTCCTCTTTTGATTTTACAGCCTTAAACTTTGTGATCTCATCGCCCTTATCGATATGGATGACTGTTTCAGGTAAGGCACCAACAAGACTTGCGCTAATCTGATGTTTATCATAGATGACTTTTTTGTGGTTCATCCCGTCTAAATCCATAAAAATGCTATCATAATCCAGTAGATCGATCCGATCTGCCTTCAATGAGTTTTTCACCTCATCATCCAGTTTTTCTGAATGTACATATAATTTTACCTCATCAAGAGTGATGATCACATAAGAAATCACAAAAGGACAATACTGTATGTCCTCGCCCCTTATGTTAAGGAGCCACGCGATATCATCAAGGTTTGGTAGGATAAAAGCGTCTGCGGCGTTCTTCTTCATCGTCTCTCTGACTCGTTCAATTTTTTCAGTCCTAGACTGTCCGGCGTACTCGAGTTTGAAATCGATCACCCTGCCCATCGGAAAAGCAGGTCGCTCGGTCCAAAGGCTATCTATCAGATCAAGATCGATCTTAAAATCGAAGGCTTTTGATTTAGTTTGTTGAAGTAGCTGCTCAAAAGCGGATTGACTATAGCATTTGCCGTCAAAGCTGATGACAGCGCCTTCATAAAGATTGTCTCCCAACCACTCCGCTATTGTCGGTTCTCCAGGAAGACCCTGTTTGACCAACTCGAATGGGGTATCTGAAAGTTGAGTCTCGGCCTGGGTATGGTATCTACCGTCTGTCCATAATCTCGCCTTATACTCAGTAATCACCGCAGTTCCAGCAGAACCTGTAAATCCGCAAATCCATTCACGCGATTTGAAATAGTCCGATACATACTCGCTCTGATGCGCGTCAAAGCTTGGAACAATGTAACAAGAGATACCATGGGCCTTCATTTGATTGCGTAGTTCACTCACTCTTTGATTTATCATAAATCCTCCTTGATTTTCACTTAATTTCATCATACCTAACTCTATTTTTTTATCAATATTTCATCAAAAACACTTGTTACATTTACGAAACATAAAATGACTAGCCTTTTCACAGTCTAGTCATTTAAATGGTTTTGCTATTTTTTATTGTATGTACCGATTGACTCGATCCAAATCCTTTTTTAAAGGTTTCGACATCCCAAACATCTTCAATGAAGAGTGTCTGTTCCTTTTCAAGATTTACTTCCTGTATCTCTGTATAATGGAGCACCGCTTCCAGATTTAAAATCCTGACTCTCGGTCTACTTGGATTTGAGGCCCGGTAACTGGCTACGATACCGATTCTACCATCGGATAATACGACTCCGCTTCCCGGTGGAAACATACAGATATTGTTCATCATCTGTTTAAAGATATTCCTATCGATTCGATAGATGCACTCGACCATGAGAATATCAAGCGCCTCATAAATCGCCATCTTGCTTCTGTAAACCCTGTTGGTCGTCATCGCATCATACATGTCACAGACGGTGACAATCTGAACATACTCTGGAATCTCAATTCCGCTGATTCCAAGGGGATATCCCGACCCATCCAACTTTTCATGATGAAGTAGGACAATTTGCTTAGCCAAATAAGGCAACTTTTCAATATCCTTGAGTAACTCATAACCAAGCTGAGGATGCTTTTGAATCACTCTGATTTCGGCAGGAGTGAGTTTTCCCGGCTTTTGAATGACATCTTGGTCGATACGCGCCTTACCTATATCGTGAAGCAGGGCTCCCAGCGCGATGTTCTTAATATCTTCCATCACATAGTTAAGGCCCTTGGCAGTCAGTATCGATAGCACGGCTACGTTCACACTGTGTTTATAAGTGTACGCGTCGGTTCCAATCAGCTCAGAAACTGTATATAGAATATCACCTGATCTGCTAAGCGTTTCAATAAGCATATCCACAACATTTTTTACCAGTTCAATTTGATCATTTGGTATGAGCGCTTTAACACCCATACTTTCCTTATGTAAAATATCATCAAAAATCTCTTTAACATTTTCAATTGCCTGTTCCATCTTATCTTCTTCGATAATCCCGACAGGTTGAATGCCACGGCTTGCTTGATCGATTACATGTACCACATTGACATTGTGGCTTAATAACTTCTCAAGTATGTCATTATTTACCACCGTGCCTTTCTGCAAAAGCATACTACCGTGTTCAGTAAACACGGGTTCCAGTAATTGATTTCCGATGAGTTGATGACCTACTTGTGCCAATCTCATACGCGCCTCTCCTGCAGTCTTTTATGTCTACTACTATCATACAACAATTCATACTTAATTCATACTCTATTAATCTATCGTCAGATTGTCGCATTATATTTAATGGAATTCTCCGATTTATTTCCTTTTTTTTATCAAATTTGTGCTCGGAAGGCTTCATCTTGTTAATTTTTAATGAAGGAGCGTCCCTAAATGAAAGAAAGGTGATCTTCATATGAAAATCACCTGACAAAGCCAATACTATGCACTTTATCCTTTTTACTAAAAACTATCAAAAATTCCTGCAAGGATAAACGTTACTATCGTATCTTCATCCATGAATATTTCTGAAAATACGGGGTGGACACTCATCTCATCGATCAGTTTCGAGGCCGTCAATTTAATCTCTTTTTCAATAGCCTTAAAATAAGAGATATGCTTCGCTTCAGAACTCACACCTAATCTGCAGACAATGCCACTCACTTCAATTCGTTCTCCTGCGCTGTGTAGGATACTAAGAACCAGTTCCACGCTCTCGTCTGATTTGATGAACCGCTCTGCGATGAGCTTGATTGACGCGTTGATTGTTAATGTTGATAATTTCAAAAGTATTCTCCTCTTCAATCAAAATATAAATGAGTATACCATGATTGCGAACGACTTCCTATGTGCATTTTCAATATTTTGTGAACAATAGTAGAGAATTTGTGAAGTCTATCAGACTCTCTCTCCCCATTCGCTATAGAATTCCTCTAAGAACTCAAGCATAAACAGATGTCTCTTCTCGGCGAGTCTCGTTCCTGTTTCAGTATGCATCAAGGCTTTCAGTTTCAGGAGTTTTTCATGAAAATGGGATATGCTATCTTCTCCCGGCGCATCGGGTGTATGCTCAGGCGAGTAAATCGCCCTACCTGCATGTCCGCCAAAAGCGAAAGTTCTAGCGATTCCGATGGCTCCTAAAGCATCTAGACGATCCGCATCTTGCACGATCTTCCCTTCTATGGTTGTAAGCACATGTTTGTTTTTTCCGCCTTTAAAGGAGATGTTGTTGATGATGTAAATAACATGGTCGATCTGCTCGTCACTTATTTCAGAACCCCATAGGCAGTCCTTTACCATCCTCGCCCGGTCCTCGTCACCATATCCCAACTTGTGATCCATCACATCATGAAGTAGCGCTGCGATTTCAATCACATCGGTATCAACAGCCCCCTCCCCTTGAGCGATAAGAAGAGCTGCTGAGTAAACCCGTTTAGTGTGATACCAATCATGTCCCGAAGTATCCCCGTTCAGACCGTTTTTTGCGAAATCTATTACTTTTCTTATTATAGCTTTCAAAATAGACCTCCTTTTTTTATTATCAATCAATTTTATCAAGTAGCATATTAATTATATCAATTTCTCATATACTTCTAGTTTGTCTCTAATGTTCTCTTAATGATTTCTGTATATACTTAGTTCATCTTATTAAAGGAGGACTTATCATGTCAACTTCATCATCCCTCAATCGGACTGAAAAAAGAAACACCTTTTTGCTTATAGCAGGACTCGGGGTTTCAAGAATCGGCACACTCGCATTTAGTTTTGCAATTGGCTTATACATACTCAATCGTACCGGTTCCGGCATGTCATTTGCGATTTCGATGATTCTAAGTGCGCTTCCTCGTATTATTTTATCACCTTTGGCCGGAATCTGGGCAGATAAGTTCGACAAGAAAAAAATCGCAGTCATTGGAGATCTGCTAAGTGGTATAGTTGTTCTGTTCTTGCTATTACAGCCGTCAATATCCATTATTTCATTGTTTATCGTGACGGCATTGCTTTCTTCAATCAACACCTTCTTTGATCTCGCGCTTTCAGCAGCCATTCCCAATATGGTACGCGAAGAGAACTTAATGAAGCTGAACGGTTCAAAAGAAGCTTTCATGGCCATCGCCTCTATCATGGGACCGGTAGCCGGTGGCATCATGTATGGATTCGGTTCAATTGAATTTATCATCTTGATCAATGGTGTATCCTTCATATTATCCGGTATTTCAGAGATGTTCATCGACTTCAAGGTCAACTCGACCATGGAGCAACCAGATCAAAACACCAAGCTTAAGGAATCTTTTGTCGTCGTCAGATCCTTCATCAAGAAAAACCCGGTATTTTCCTATATGCTCATCTTGTCCTTAGGATATAATTTCGCCCTAACCTTTGGAATCAACGTACCGCTGACTTATCTGATGAACACGATCTTAAAGATTGATCCAAAGTTCATCGGTGTGATTGAAGCCGGTTTTCCAATCGGGGCACTTCTTGGTGCGATCTACATCTCGCGCGGTGCTATCGAAAACGCCTATAGGAAGATGTTTATCAGTTCCACTCTTCTAGGCCTTGGAATCGTCTGTGCGGCACTGCCTTTTGTCTTTAAAATCGACTTTTCCCAAGTATTCAACGTCATTTACCTTGGAGGCTTTTTCGTAATTGCCGGATTCACCCTATCCGTGATCAACGTACCTGTCGGTACGAGAATGCAGCAACTGATTCCAGAAGAAATCAGAGGTCGGGTCTTCAGCCTATTCGGTGTGATCGGCGGACTTTTAGTTCCTTTCGCGCTGCTTTTAAGCGGGTCCCTTATCGAGATACTCTCAGCGCAACCGCTCATTATCGCAGCTGGTATCCTGGTAGTCGTGCTTACTTTCCTCTTTATGACCAAACCGGAACTCAAGGTCCTGTTTGTCGATTCTAAGGACAGCGAGCAGCATATAAAACAGGCAGTCTGATCAAAAAAGTGAGAACCGCATTCCACGATCATAGAATGCGGTTTTTTTATACACGTTAAAACTCAAAAAACTCAATAATCTTATCGGCGACAGCTTCAGGTGTCATCTTGGAATTGTTGATTCTTAGGTAATTGTTATGATCGACTTCACCTGGTTCTGAGTTAAGTCTGTATTTTTCAAGGCTCTTTACCAACTCATTGTGTGACCGCTGTGTATCCCGCTTAGAAGCCTTTTCCTGTAGCCTTAGCGGAGTCATATTCCGATCAATTCTGGTTTCAAGATCCGCCTCCAGTTCTACGATATAGGTTTGAGCGCCGTTTTTTTCAAATAAGCTAAGTAGCTCCTTCACATATTCATACTCGCTTTCCAGGTTAAAGGCCCATACATAGGTGAAAATCATCCCCGCACCATCCGATTCAGCCATGGTTTTGAAAAGCTCTTTTCTAAAGGTATGGATGATATGCTGCGCTTCTTTTGTAGCGTAGTCGAAAAACTGAAGTGCAAGCTCGATGGTCATGTGGTTGTGAAACAGTTTAAGCCCCGTTTTTTCAGCGAGTGACATCCCTACAGTCATCTTTCCTACAGCCTGTGGTCCGGTAATCAGTACAAATTTCATAAGCGCCTCCATAAATGATATTGTCGTAAATCTTAGCATAATAGGACTTATAATTCAACACAAGTTCATCCACAATCGCAGTTTTTTTAGGTATAATGGATGTAAGGAGACGATATGAAAACTGATTATAGCTTTACCAAAACTCAAGCAAGAAGATTTATCCTACTTCATCAGCAGCTTTTGGGCGAGTCAAATCAAAACACACCGCCAAAAGAAGCCATCATGAACTATCTCAATAAGGTAAGGTCCATACAGTATGATCCCCTCGATGTGGTCGGACGCAATACTGACCTTGTTCTTCAATCAAGGGTGCACGGCTACAGACGACACTATCTGACAGAGCTGCTTTATAAAGAAAAGCTCTTGCTTGACGGGTGGGATAAGATGATGTCCATCGTCTTATCAGAGGATTGGTCCTACCTAGAACCCATAAGAAAAGCAATGACACACAGCGTTAAGGCTACTCTGAGAAACAGAAAGTCAATCGAAGCCCTTGAACTTGTCGATGCCATCCATGAACATATCAAGAAAAGCGGTCCTACACGAACCAAGGACCTTGACATGGGAAAAACAGAACGGGGCGTATGGGGCCATGGCAAGCTCTCGAGCGCCGCCCTGGACTACATGTTTCACGAAGGCAGCTTATGCGTCGAAAACAAAGAACATGCGATCAGGTGCTTTGATTTATCCTCCAGAATCGTCCCGGCAGAACACTACCATAAAAAGGTTGATTTCAGTTCAGACGAAGCGTTCTTTAAATGGTATTTGCTAAGAAGGTTATCAAGCACCGGTCTATTATGGGCCAAAAGTGGTGGCGGTTGGTTGGGTCATGGCATATCAAAGGCCACGATCAGAAAACCGCTGCTTCATGAATTACACCGTGAAGGACTTGTAAAGACCGTAGCCATCGAAGGATTTAAAGAGCCCTTCTATATGCTGACTTCTTTGACCGATTTGATCTCACAGCTTAACGATCCACCTCAACCCATCTTCAAGTTTATCGCACCACTTGACAACTTGATGTGGGACAGGGACCTCATCGAGGATCTTTTCAATTTTAAATACCGGTGGGAAGTGTATACCCCTGTCATCAAAAGAGAGTTCGGCTACTATGTTCTTCCAGTGCTAATGGGCGATACCTTTGTCGCAAGATTCGAACCCGAGCACTACAGGCAGGGCGACTTGTTGGTGATCAAACACTGGTGGTGGGAACCTGGCATAAAAGTTACCAAGAATTTGCTCAACCATAGAAAAAATGCTTTAAGACGGTTTTCGACTTATCTGGGTGCAAAGGATTTTGTCATCGAAAAAGAGCATTAAAAAGCAAAGAGGCAATCATAAAAAAATGATCGCCTCTTTTTTTATAGAATATTGAATTTGCTGGCAAAAGCCTTCACGCGTGGTAAGCGCTTATCACACAAAATGATTTTAATCGATTTTTGATGTCATAGCTGCTTATAAGTAACACCTTGATGGGTGACAAGCGCTATTTTCGGTGTGATTCCCAAATAGGCGGTTGTGACGTTCTTACCATAGTTCATTGAATCACCGCTAGAAAAAACAGTGATCACGCGACCGCCAAAAAATTCCTTAACGCCTTCCTTTTCCGCCTCATGTCCTCTAAACAAGACATCGATCCCCAAATAAGCGCTATAGGCTTCAAAGTGTTCCCTATTGTACTTGAAGCGTCCTGAGTCCCAGTTTAGTTCGATATCACCTTCTCTAGGGTCGCTCCAGTAGATGTTCTGTACGATCGATCTGTCGACATGATCAAGAATTGACACATCAGTCAGTTTTGAGAGTGAATCGATATAATCGAACCAATGTTCCTTTTCAAGCAGAGGCCTTGCAATACCCGCATGGCAAGCCATATAAACCTTCTCATTTTTCTTGAAAACCGCAATGGTCGCCAGACTTTCAAAGAATGCAAGATAGTCAGAAAGTATCGGAGACAGGATACTTGGATTCTCTTTTTCAAGCGACCTGATAAAGGGAGGAAAATAATCGTTCGGATTCTCATGGTCTGGAATTCGATAAGGTGTCTTCACCGTCCCGTTATTCTCGATGTATCCGCCATCATGATTCCCTCTTAAGAGGTAGACATGCTCAGGAAACACATATTTAAGCGCGAAAATCCAGTCCATCATCTCAAGATGCGCCTTTCCACGGTCGACGTAATCCCCCATAAAAATCAATCGGATCGGAGTCCTGTCGGCGACTTTCTTGAAAAAGTCGCATGCTTTCAATATCGCTTTGCAGCTGATCGGATCGGAATGGATATCACCGATCATTACCGTTTCGATCGTATCCTCCACATCCGGCATGATATAGATGCGGTGGGCTCTGGCGACATGAGTTTGCAGTTTTAGTACCGGTGGAAACTGATTATGCTGCTTCAGCAACTTAGATAGACTCAGTGACTGTTCATTTCTATGAATCTTCATCACAAAAGCCATCAGGTCCTGCTGATCATGTATGATACTGCTCAAATCATCCTGAAAGACATCCCCGATAACCGACCAACGGTGGTCAATCCAGTCCGCCATTTCAAGAAGCTTTCGCTCTGTCAATTCAGGATTCCTTTTTGCAACATCAGATTTTAAATTTTCTAGTTTTGAAATATATCCCATATAATCCTCCTAAACCTCTCATAGCCCAATATAGCATAAAAGCGTTGCATCCGCCATGTTTTATGGGGATACAACGCTGATATACCAGATGATGATTTGAGGCTTAAGGCTTGTTTAGGAAAGCTGCAGATACTCGATTTCAATTGCCTGTGTGCACGCTTTCAGGTCGGATGAAACCGAGTCCAACAGGTCTTCAAACTCAGGTTTAAGGGCAATCGTAAGCTTAGGCATCGTGTCCTTCATGGATAACCCATGTTCCGACTTATACTTTCTGGACTCAGATAGGGCCGCCTTCACCGCATCGCCAAACATGAACAGCGAAGACGAAAAAGAGCTTTCAATCTCCCATTCATGCTCATGGAGCATGGACTTTTCCTCATGGCTTGTATAAAAGGACTGATAGATTTCTTCAGTGATATGGGGCATGTAGATGCCGTAGCACTTCAGTAGTATGAGAAGGGTCTCGTAAACCGCTCTTTGGGCCGATTTTCTTTCACGTTCACCATGTTTTTCGGGCTGATAAAGGCGTTCCTTGACCAGTTCGATATAGTCGTCGCAGTAGTCGTTCCAGAAAAAATCGTCGATCAGCTGTCTTGCTGTTCCCATCTCGTAACGGTCAAGCGCATCGGCCATGTCACGTGTTGTCTTTCTCGCCCGTTCTAAAATCCAGCGGTCGATAGGCAGAAGCTCTATTGAGGCATCCCTTTGATAATCCCGCAAGTGCATCAGTGAAAACTTAGATGCGTTCCACAGTTTGTTCATCAGCCGCTTGGCGGTTTCAAGTTCAGCCGTATCAAAGAAGGTGTCTGTGCCAAGCTTGTTGCCGGCAGTCCAGTACCTGATGGCATCGGCGGCATGATCCTTGATCAGGGCCTCTGGGGTCATCGTGCTGTTGCTCTTTGATTTGCTGATCTTCTCGCCTTTTTTCGCCAGTACGAATCCGCTGATCATGATGTCCTTCCAGGGAATCTCACCTGTGTGGAAGATGCTCTTGGCAATGGAGTAAAACGCCCATGTCCTTATGATTTCATGCGCCTGGGCCCTCATGCTCATGGGTCCTTTAAGTTCTGTTCTCTCGTCGGGTTCCTGCCATTTCTTATTGATCATAGGAGTCATCGACGAGGTCATCCAGGTATCCATGACGGCCGATTCGGCGCTAAAGCTGCGATGGCCGCAGGAACACGCGCTCTCAGGTGATGTCGACAGTGGATTGACAGGCAGCGCATCCATCTTGGCAAGCTTTATCGCACCGCAGGCGTCGCAGTACCAAACCGGAAAAGGAACGCCGAAATACCGCTGACGCGAAATGCACCAGTCCCACTTTAAGTTTTCTACCCAGTGGATGTACCGTGATTTCATGTAGTAGGGATGCCAGTTGATCTGATCTGCCGCATCAAGAAATGCCTGCTTGTGAGGCATCAGTGAGATGTACCACTGCTTAGAGGGCAGTATTTCAATCGCACTGCCGCACCGCTCATGGGTCTGATAACTATGGTGTAGTTGCTCACTCTTAAGCAGGTATCCGTTTTTTTGAAGCCTACCGATGATTGCGGTTCTTGCATCCTTTACACTTAATCCGCCGATATCCGGTATGTTCGAGCTCATCAAGCCGTCAGCCGTGATTGTTTCTCTGTAGGGCAGCTCGTGTTTTTCATACCAGGTAAGATCCGTTACATCCCCGAATGTACAGCACATCACAAGCCCTGTGCCCTTATCCATTTCAGCCTGGTCATCCGCCAGAATCGCAACCTCATGCCCGTAGATCGGAACCGTCGCCATTGTTCCGATCAAGTGCGAGTATCTGGAATCGTCCGGGTGGGCGAAAATGGCGACACAGCCATAGAGCATTTCAGGTCTGGTGGTTGCGATAGTTATGGGGTCGTTTTGTGTGTCGAATCTAATTTGGATAAAGTCCGTGTCCTTCTCATCCGATCCGATCTCAGCCTGGGCGATCGATGTCTGGCAGGTCGTGCACCAGAGTACCGGCGATTCTTTCGTGTAGGCCTTGCCCTCCTCGATCAGTTCGATCAAGGATCGCTGTGCGATCCGCTGGGTGGATTCGCTTATGGTCTGGTACTCAAGTGACCAATCTACAGAAAACCCGAGGGACTGCCAGAGTGATTTGAATTCAGCTTCGTATTTTTCAGTGGTTTTCAGGCAGAGCGCGCTGAAGGCTTCCCTTGACAGATCCTTGGCCCTTATCTTCTGTTCACGTTCCACAAGCCTCTCTGTGGGTAAGCCGTTGTCGTCAAAACCGAAGGGATAAAAAAGATTGTACCCCCTTATGCGTTTGTATCTTGCGATGATCTCGGCCTGGGTATACGAAAAGATATGGCCGATGTGGAGCGAACCGCTTACTGTGGGTGGTGGCGTGTCGATACTGAAGACCGGCTTATATGAAGTTTTGTCATAGGCGTAAAGGTTTGCGTCCTTCCACAGGTCCTGAATTTTTTTGTCTTTGCTTTTAAAATCATAACGTTTTTCCATTCTACTCTCCTTGTCTTCAAACATCAGCTATCCTATCATGCCAATAAAAAACGCCCTAAGCATATATGCTTAGGGCGACTGTTCGCGGTACCACCTAAATTAAGAGTAAACTCTTATCTCATCATGTACAGAGAAATCCTCGATACATTATCCAGATAACGGCGGAATCCGTTGGCGCCTACTTTACTTTTCGGGCCAAAGCTCAGAGACTACTTCGAGACACCCTTCACGAAGATTTTCACCGTCCATCTTCTCTCTAGGCATCGGGTGTGCCTGTACTCCTTCTCGTCATTGCTCAAATTTTATATTGGACTCATTATAGATCTAATATTCAAATAAGTCAACAGGGAGGGGTGAAGAGTTTTTTGAAAAAAAAAGAGGGGGACGAGGGCTTTACCTCGCTTTGCTCGGGTTTTACCTTTGTGCTTCGCACTCAGGGCTTTACTTCGCTTGCGCTCAGGCTGTACTCGCTTTGCTCGGATTGTTGTGGCCTTTGGCCACGCAAGAGCTGTATTAGCCGTGGTCGAAGGCCACGTACAACCCAAGCGTCAGCGCCGTACAGCCTGAGTGCGCAGCACGAAAGTATAACCTGAGCGCAGCGAAGTACAACCCTCTCAAAACTCAATCAACTAAACTCCCTTACCCTTCTACCTTTTTAACTCTTTCAATCTCCATGGACATTCGTTTCCGTTCGTTCCATATTTACATCTTGGCTTGCAGTGGTAGCAGACATTCACACTCTCGCCCGCTATGGCTTTGATTCCCCAGTTGGGATCTGCCAGTATCGCTCTTCCTAGGGCGACAAAATCGCAGTGACCCTCTTTGACCAGCTTTTCCGCTTGTTCAGGGTACCTGATGCCGAACACACATGCTACCGGTATATCCGTGTGCCTTTTAATGACTGAACCCATATAGGTGATCTGTGAAAATTCGAAATCCGCTGGAACTTCGACATCGCCATAGACTATCCCAGACGAGACATTCAAAAGATCAACGCCTGCCCTTTCGAGCTCCTTCACAAAGATAATGTCCTCTTCGAAGGAAGGATCGTTCACTCCGTATCTGTAACCTACCACAAAATCAGGACCGGTCGCTTCCCTTACCGCCTTTACGATTTCAATGCCAAGGCGCATCCTGTTCTCGAGTGTGCCCCCGTAGCCATCTGTTCTTTTATTTGATTTGCTCGATGCGAACTGGCTAAGCAGGTATCCGTGCGCTCCATGGATCTCCACGCCGTCAAGTCCTGCGGTTTTAGCCCTTACGGCAGCCTTTACAAAGGCTTCTTTCACTTCATTGATCTGCTCAAGTGTCATCTCAAGACACTCTTTGGCATCTGTTTTCAGGGGTGATGCTCCATAAACCATAGGTCCTACCGATTTATCGCCTGCATGGACCAGCTGTACAAGGCTTAGCGATTTATTTTCACGGCATGCATCAGCCATCTTGATAAACTGCGGGATATGCGCATCGTCCCACAGCCCAAGTTCGGTGTCGCAAAGACGCCCCGACTTTAAAATGGCAGTCGCCTCTATCACGATCACACCTGCGCCGCCCTTGGCCCTTAGTCCGTAGTGCGATGCCCTATCATGCGTTTCAAATCCCTTATCGTCCGCCCAGTTGAAACATACCAAAGGCGGCATCAAAATCCTGTTCTTCACTTCTATCTTATTGACTCTTATGCTTTGGTCTAAACTTGACATAATTATTCCTCCGTTTGTACCTATTCTAACATACTCAGAAAGTCCTTTGTAAAAAGATTAAACTATGATAGACTGTATCAGCTTATACTAGAAAGTTAGAGGAAGAATGATGAATACATTTAAAGCACTCGGGATCAACGACTCGCTCGTCGATTTGTTGGCCCATCAAGGGATAAAAACACCGTCACCTATCCAATCGATGACCATACCTACCATTTTGGACGGTACCGATGTCATCGCACAGGCCCAGACAGGAACAGGAAAGACACTCGCCTTCTTGCTTCCGATCTTTCAGACGATCAATCTGGACTCAAGGGAAGTACAGGGACTCATCGTCACGCCGACAAGAGAGCTGGCGCTCCAGATTACTGAAGAAGCCAACAAGCTCGCAGGCGATTCAGAAATAGGTATCCTATGCGTCTACGGCGGACAAGACCTTAAAAAGCAGCTGAAGAAACTGGATAAGGGTATCCATCTCATCATCGCGACACCCGGCCGTCTCCTTGACCATCTGCACCGCGAGACGATTGTTCTTGACCATCTTAAGGCACTCGTGCTCGACGAGGCCGACCAGATGCTTTTGATCGGATTCAAGCAAGAGGTCGAGCTTATCCTAAAACGTACAAATAGAAATAAGCAGAGCATGTGTTTTTCAGCGACACTCGACAAACATGTGAAAAAGCTTGCCTATAAGTTTATGAACAACCCTGTCGAAATTCAGGCGCAGTCAGAAAACGTGACCCTGGATGTGATCAGGCAAAAGGTCATTCTTGCGACGGACCGTTCCAAGCAGGAGGCGCTGATCAAAGAACTTGAAGCGACCAATCCTTTTCTTGGAATCATCTTTTGTAGGACCAAAAGAAGAGCCGATAAGCTAGAGGGCGACATGACTAGGCTAAAGATGTCTGTCAACAAGCTTCACGGCGACATGTCGCAGTCAGCGAGACAGCATGTCATGAAGAGCTTCAGAGATGCAAAGTTTCAGTTCCTGGTCACCACGGATGTCGCTGCAAGGGGTATCGATGTGACCGGCATCACACATATCTACAACTATGACATTCCAGAAACACCGGACAGCTACATCCACCGAATCGGAAGAACCGGTAGAATGGGAGACGATGGAGCGGCAATCACGTTCATCTCACCAAAGGACAAACCGCTTTTAGTTGCCATCGAAAACGCCATCGGTAAAAAGTTACCAGTCACAGAGCATAAGTCCGAGCATTTTGATAATGTCAGCGACATGAAGGATAAGATGCACCATGTGCGTGTCGAAAAGAAACACGTCCCTAAAAAAGGCCACAGGTCACGTCGCTAGTAGCTGCATCTACCCTATGAGTCACTACAAACTAATAGAACAGCCCAAGAAGAAATAGTTTCTTCTTGGGCTGTTTTTAATTTCTTCTGAAAGTGCAAATTCTTTTTTCATCGCAGTAGAGGATGCTTAAGTCCAGTTGGACTGCGATTTCTGAGAGCGTCGTCTTATTGAAAAACGAGATATGTGTCTCATCCCTTCTATACCACCATTTTTTAAAGGCTTCCTCGTCGTTATAGTGGAAGAGCGTCATGACAGCCAGTATTCCTCCTGGCTTCAAATGCTTCTTAAACAGTTTGAAATAGCTAAGTGGGTCAGAAAGATGTTCGATCACCTCTGTCGAGACAATCACATCGTATGTCTTTTCCTCATAGACTTTTACCGGTTGAAAATGAAGATCGTAATGGTCGACATTGAAGTCTGTGTCCCTTTTGATCACTTGTGACAATACCGGTTCCGGTCCGCTTCCAAAATCAAGCAGTTCACCGCTTGAGGAAAATGGCAGCACCGCCTTGTCGACAAAGTCTTTGAACATGTTCACATAGCCCTCGTCCTCAATGGTGTTGTTGTGCAGGTCATAGACCTCACGCTCCCTTTTGAAATCGACGGTCTTACTGTCGTCCATCTGAATGAACTCGCAGTTCACGCAGTTGTAATAAGCTATATCAAATTGGCCGTCATAGATTGTTTTCGTATCCGACCCGCATATTTTACATTTAACCATGGTTGACCCCACCTTTATCAGTTCTTACAATTTGCTAACTTATCATACCACACTTGAAACCTAGTCTCAATTGGTTATAATGGGATGATTGGTGATTGGTGATTGGTTACGGATGATAGAGGATAGAAGAGGGATGGTGTGTGATGGATCATAAAAAAAGGGCGATTGTTACGATGCTGGTTTCCGCGTTTGCGTTTTCGCTGATGGGTGTGTTTGTAAAGATGACAGGGGATATCCCCGTGATTCAAAAATCGGTCTTCAGAACCGTCACCATCATGGTCATCTCTTACTATATGATGAAACAGCAAAAGGTCAACTTATCCGAAATCAGGCATATTAAACTGCTTGGTATCCGCTCTGTCACAGGTACTGTAGGCATCATACTCAACTACTATGCCATCGACCATCTGATACTATCCGATGCCAATGTGATTTTCAGGCTCAGCACGATCTTTGTCATGTTCTTCAGCTGGATTTTTCTAAAAGAGCGTATGAACCACACCCAAGGACTTGCGGCGATCATCGCCTTCAGCGGCGTGGTGCTTATCATCAAGCCTCAGTTCGCAATCGAAGTGATACCCTATGCGTTGGCACTGCTTGGAGCGGCTTCTGCAGCCGGAGCTTACACAGCCCTAAGAGCTCTTGGCGGAAAAGAAAAGCCGGTACTGATCGTCTTCTTCTTCTCGCTTTTTACAACGGTGGTCTTGCTGCCCTATGTCGCATTCACCTTTGTCCCCATGACTCTGTCTCAGTGGATATATGCTGTTGCGGCGGGCGTTTGCGCGGCTGTCGGCCAGTTCGGTGTCACCTTCGCCTATAAGTACGCACCCGCCAGAGAAGTATCCATCTACAATTACTACGGCGTCATTTTCTCTGCCATGTTCGGTATGATCTTCTTTGGCACCTTCCCAGACGGCTGGAGCCTTGTTGGATATGTCATCGTATTCGCGTCCTCCTATCTGATGTATTACAGCAACAAGATTAAAAACTGATTCTATTGTTAAAAGCTTGCGCAAAGAGACACGGTCCCTTTACGCAAGCTTTTCTTATCTTGTCGATTTTAAATTATCAAGCACCTTTTGAGAAAGCCTGCCCTCAGCCTGTCTCGTGAATCCCGATACCTTTTGAGTGGTGATCACCCGGTCCATACTACTTAAGATATCCGCCTTAGACCCTAAGCCTCCCCTATCTGTAATCAGAAAGTTCGAAGGTCTAGCGATCCACTGTTCAAACGCATCAAGTTCAAACGTGGGTTCCAACGACGTATTGATCAGAATCTTGCCGTTTCCAAAAGCTTCAAAGGCCTCATTGTCCATCACTTCTGTGAACTTTGGCAGGTGGGTCGACACCATCTGTGCCTCACTTAGCATTTCATGAAGGGGTCTAAAGCTCAGCCAGTCCGATTCCAGATGTTCTTTCCGAGTTCGGCTATAATAGACCACCTTCATTCCAAAGGCCCTTGCACGCTCTGCGAGCATGTATCCTGTAGTGCCAAGACCGATGATACCGAGTGTCTTGCCTGTGAGCTCCTCTTGCTTTTCTGAAAACTGATAGGCTCCAAAACCGTGCAAGAGCCTGATGAGTTCGCTGATGATGAACTCTACAAGACCTTCGTCACCGTAATCCCTGACACCCAGCACTTTGATTCCCTTGCTTCTTGCGTATGCGATGTCGACATTCGCGCTTTTTTCGTCATACAGACTGCAGCACATCCCGATATACTTGATCTCAGGGCACGCGTCGATCACGGCCCTTGTGACAGGGGTTCTCCATGAGACCAAGAGCACATCAGCCCCACTCGCCCTAACAATCGCCTCCTGTTCATCCACAGGATCCGAATCGTTCATCACCAGTTCCTCACAGTACTTCTTCAACTCCTCATATGCCCAGGGTTCAAGGCCCGTTTGATCAAGGTTTACAATTTTCTTATATGTCATTATGTCACTCCTTTTGTTTTTTTCCATCGTACCATTAAACCGACATTAATAAAAGTAAAGCGCTACCACTTTCGCGGTAACGCAACTTCTTACTTGAACGCCTTGATCAACTTTTGCAGATAGACCGATCTGAACTGCTCGCTTGCCATGGCTTTCTTTACAGGTGACAGTTTAAGAATGGATGACAAGATCGCCGCCATCGCGCGGTGGCTGTAAAGGGCGTCGTTGTCAAAAACAAGATTTTGAAGCTGACCTTTTTCAATGGCCATCAGCACCGTTCGGTGCACCGAGCTATCCGGCGTGATGATTCTTTTTTCGCGCTGGTTCAGATCGAGGGCGTCTATGTTGCAGCTTCTCACACAGATGCCACAACCCAGGCACACATCTTCAAGTACCACCGTCTTATCACCCTGCTTCTCAATCGCGTCGACAGGACACCTGCTCACGCATTTACCGCAGTTGACGCATTTGTCGTTGATATGTGCGATAAAGTTGGTGGTTTCAACAGGATGGAGGTTTCCAAACCGCTTCACAGCAAGAAGCGCCTCGCAGCAGCAACCGCAGCAGTTGCAGATATAGCCGATGCCCTTCTTCACATTTTCACCACACTGCACAAGGTTGTTCTCATAAGCCTGATGAAGCAGCTCCATGCCTTCCACCTTGTCCACTCTGCGGGCATATCCGTTTCTGATCAGCGAATCGCCGACCGCACCGAAGGTCATGCAGATATCCATGGGTGCGTCGCAGGCCCCCTGTTCTGTGTGCGACATCTTATGTCTGCAGTAGCACATGCTGATTCCCATATGTTCTTGAGTCTCTATGTAGTAGCTCGCCTTTTCAAAGTCCAAAATCTCGACCATCTGCTCAGAGCTCAGAACGCTTTCGTTCACATAAGCCCGTATCATGTTGGTCTCTGTTCCTGTGAACAATTGCTTCACAAAATCCTCTTCCTGGTTCAAATACTGATAATAGAGCTGTCCCAAGACCTTTTGGTCCACATCGCCCCTAAGCCTCATCATCGAAAACTCGAAGAATCCCGCCATCGGCGGAGGCAGCACATAACGCATGCCCATATCCGTTTCGATATCGATAAGGACAGCCCGGCTTGCAAGCCCCGTCAGGACCTTTTGAGCCTCTTCCTCAGGCATCGACCACCGCTTTGCGGCACCCTTTACAGTTACGGGTCTTATAGGTAGCTGAGCGACAAGCTCCGCCTCTTTCTCGCTGAATAACATTTTTAAAATCGAATAAAGTGTCTGTGATGGTGGAGCCCCCTGCGGCATTTTATTTATCCTATCCACCAGCTTCTCGTAAGATCCTCTTGCGGTTACATGTGACATAAATAAACCTCCCTAACCTACTTCCATTATGCCTTTTGGGAGGTCATTATGCAAACCAATTGTCAGACAATTCAAAAAACAACCCCAAATCGTGCCAGTCACCAAATGAACCACGTCAAATCGTGCCTGTCACCGAATGAACTATAGTCCGGTGGCTTCTGATATGATTTCCTTAATTTGGTCCAGTCCGCTTAGGTCCTGGATCGTCCTGTTTTTGCATTTTCCCATGAGAATCTTCAGGATCTCCCCTCCAAAATCATGAATCAATAGCCCCTTGTATAGCTCTTCTATTATCTGCTTATCATCAAGGCCTTCGAAATAGTAGCGTATCAAGGTCTTATCGCAGCCGAACAGATCAAAGCATATGGGTGCATGCTCGTAATAGCTGGGGGCGATCGTCGTGTCTGCAAAATCGATGATATGGACATGACCTACCTTGTCGATCATCACGTTTTCTGCTGTTAAATCACCATGCACATAACAGCATGCTTTAAGGTCGATACCGCTCAGGTAATCGGCCAATGCCTCCTGTATTTTATGCGGATAAGCCTTCCATCTTTGACCAAGTATCACCCTGTCGACCAGTCTCTCCTGGGCGATCATGGGTTTATCACAATCATTCATCTTATCTACAAGACTTCTGATCTCAAACGCGAATGCCCTTTTTTGATCTTCTGGCATCTTTTTCACCGCATGGCCTGCTTCTGCCGCATCTAGGTATTCAAGAAGCAGGTATTCCCATTTATACCGATCGACAACAAATCCACTGGCAATGATTTTAGGTGTGTTGATCCCCAGCTTGACCGCCCGATCGATATGAAAGGTCTCGATTTCAAAATCATCCTCCGACCATTTTTTCACTTGTGTCGGAACAAAAATTTTAATGACGTGCCCATCCACTTTGAACACGCCGTTGGTTCCTGGTGTCAATCCTAGGATCGCAGCAGGCTTTTCCATTCCTTCTTTTTCATATATCTGAAAGATGATGGGTCTAAAGAATTCCGGATCGTTAAAGACCTCACACCATAATTCCCAAGTCAGTTCTTTTACCATAAAATACCTCCATTTATGATTTTATCATATGTAATTCCTTTGACACAATCCACGCTTGATTATAGTTGTTTGTTCTCTAAGAAAATATGAGTTCAGCCGGTCACCAACTCAACTGGACAAATTGTCCGAGTGTTTAACGTTTTTCTCTTCGATGATTCTCCCCAACAAATGTTACAATGATTTAAAATGCATAAATCGATATGGAGGTCGCATGAAATATACATTAAAGATTGACGGCATGACCTGTGCTTCATGTAAGAAAAGAGTTGAAAAGATTGTCGGTAGCATGGATTCAGTTACTGCCGTAAGGGTAAACCTTGATCGTCATACCCTTACCTTCGAAGCGGATGTCTATGATAAAACCAAGCTTTCAGCTTTACTCGAAAAAGATGGTTATGCCATCGCCGGTTCAAAATCCATTCTTGGCACCATTCTACTAGTCGCCGTTTTACTAGGACTGCTTTATGTCAGCAATCAATTTTACGGTCAATACGGAAGCTCCTCCTTTAGTGGATCCTTAGGCATGATCGGTGCCTTTATTTTTGGCCTGCTGACCTCTTTCCACTGTGTGGGAATGTGCGGAGGCATCGCCCTATCGAGAGCGAAGTCAGAGGATAAGGTCCGTAATTTTATTGCAAGCATCCAGTATAATTTTGGTCGCATACTCACCTATTCGGTGATCGGAGGATTCCTAGGACTGATCGGTCAGGCGGTCACCATCACCTTTAAGACCAGAGGACTTCTGTTCCTGTTAATAGGCGCTGTCATGCTTCTAATCGGACTGCACAATAGCGGCATCATCAGATGGCGGATCAACTTACCGGTATTTTTCCGTCTGAAAACTAAGAATGAGTCATCGAGCTCCTTCTTTGTAGGCATTCTAAATGGATTCATGCCTTGCGGCCCCCTGCAGACCATGCAGCTATTCGTTCTCTCTACAATGAGCTTTATCAAAGGATTCACCTATATGATGGCGTTCGGTCTTGGCACCTTGACGCTTATGATGCTGCTCGGCAATATCGGCGCATTCATTCCTAAGAAGTACAACCGATACGTACTGAAAACAAGCGGACTGGTCGTCATTTTTATGGCTATGCTCATCATCAACCAGGGTCTTGTCGGTTTCGGCCTAAACCTTCCCTTAAGCAGGCTTAAAGCAACGGCGCCTTCTTATACGGTCAGTAGCTTTGAACTCTCCAGCGAGGATACACTTGATTTCGCTCCAATTGAAGACGGCTATCAGATTGTCAATATGACCGTTAAAAGGTTCTATGACCTTGAGAATGTCAAGGTGAAAAAGGATATTCCCGTAAGGATCGTCATGGACGTCGTCAGCCTGTCACCTTGCATCGATACGATCACCATTCCTGAATACGAAGTGGTAAAAGGACTTGCGGTCGGTACTGAAGAAATGATCTTCACCCCAAATAAAAGCGGTGATGTGGTCATCACCTGTTGGATGAACATGGTGACCACTTATTTAGAAGTCGAGTAAACAACAAGCGAGCCGATCACATGATCGGCTCGTTTCTTTTTATCGAATTTTATTTTATTGGCACATAGATATACATTTTCGAAGTTGCCTCACCCGGTTTGAACTCCTTGCCGTAAAGCTCGAAATCATGGGCATGGACAACTTCGTATCCGCTTTCGGGCAACCACTTTGAGTAAATGGACTTATAGGTTTCGCCCATCAGTGCGGGATCGCCGATATGTGTGAACACGGCGTATTTCGTATGCGGTATCTCCCAGTAAGTCATTCCCTTTGGTAGATGTTCACCGTCACTTACTTCCACACATGCCAGATACCTGATATCATTTACGGCATCCAGATCAATGTCTTCCAGATTTTCAATGAGCGGCTCGCACATTCCATAATACTGCCCGACCTTGGTCTGATTCTGGATTTCTGTGACTCTCTGATTGAACACACCCCATAGTTCCGGTATTTCATAATTCTGATTGGTTCCCTCATACAATAGACCTGCTACTTTTAGCGGGCCGATTTCTTTAACTATCGGTTTCACTTCAATACCTCCCTGAACAACAACTAATTGTCTTGCGTCAATAGGAGAGAGAAGATACTTGCTATAATCACCTTTTCTGAACTTTGCAGGTGATACGCCAAAATAGTTGCTAAAGGACCTTGTGAACGATTCTTGAGAAGAAAACTGATACTCAAGTGCAATATCAATAATCCTTTCATTTGAATCTTTGAGCCTGACCGCTGCCTCACTAAGTCTTCGTCCCCTTACATAATCTACGAGCGTATGCCCTGTAAAGGAATGGAACAACCTTGAAAAGTGGCATCTGCTAAATCCACTCACCGATGTCAGATCTTCGAGTGTAAAAGGTTGATTTAAGTTTTCTTCAATATATGAAAAGATATTATCCAGCGCGCCAATATAGTACATTTCAAACCTCCTATAATCAGCATACACCTTTTAAAGATTTAATTCTTACCATTTTGTGCTCAGCTAAGCTAGCGTAAGTTATTCAAGTAGCTTAGTCAGAATTCCATACGTGATGCTTTCACTGATTGATTCTACAAATTCGACATTCTCCTTAATAGGTCCTGCCACCGCATTTTTCAAAAGAACTGGAGTCAAATCCAAATCAAGTGCTCCCCGATAGGTCGACAAGATACAATTCTCCGCTCGATATCCTGCTAAGACCCAGGTGTCAACTCCGCTTTCATCGACCAGCTCTTTCAAATTAGTTTTGTTGAACGCGTTTCCATAGGTCTTATGGATTATTGGGTCTTCCTCATCGGGAATCAACTGATCCAACATTTCAAATCCGTTGCTTCCAGGTAATACACCTCTTCCTTCAGCAATGTGCTTGATATAGATTACCGGCAGATTCTTACTTTTAAACAATGGAATGATTCCATTGATGTAATTACACGCCATATCCATCGAAGCTTTTGAATGCTCATCATACCAGGCTTTTTGTAGATCGATTACCAATAGACCGATTTTCATACTTTTCCTCCTTCTATCTTCTCATGTTCTTTTTTGTAAGCCGTGACACAGGACCTACAAACACATGATTCACCTCTTTTTTCTGGTGGAATTTGCTCCAGCAATCCTTTTGGCACTTTGATCGTCATGCACCAGCACGATTTAGGATCTTCACCAGTCATAAAAGCGCAGCCGTTTTCTTTACCACATATCGGACATATACCCTTCATAAGGCCACCTCATTCTCTTCAGTTTCATTTATGTTGTTGTCATGACTCTATCTACTAGGCGTATTTGATAGCTGACACCTTTTGACTCAGTGTATCAAAAAAAGGAATCTGCGTAAATGGTACCACAGGTTACACACTTTTTAGGGCAAATGGGGTATGATAAATAAAAAAGGAGGCCTCTATGTTTTACAAAGAACTTTCAAAAGTCTATCACCATGTCTTTCCTGCAAAGGGAAAGTTGAATTTCTTAACTACTCATTTTAAACCCGCTTCGCACCTACTCGATATGGGCTGTTCGGATGCTAGGGTCGCACTAGGCCTTGTAGAACTTGGGCATACCGTCGAAGCGGCTGACCTTAGCGAGGATATGGTCAAAGTCGCTGACGCCGTCAGTGAAAACGGAACCCTGTTTCCGGTTCGGCTTGCAAATATGCTCGATACCGCTATAGACTACCCAAAAGAGCACTTTGACGGCGTCTACTGTATCGGCAACACACTGGTCCACCTGCTTGACAAGGCGGATATCAAACGCACACTCGAAGGATTCAAGCAGGTACTCAAGCACGATGGCACCTTGATCCTGCAGATTCTAAACTACGAGAAAATTTTAAGCGACAAGCCGGACAGTTTGCCACTTATCGACAATGAACACGTCACCTTCCAAAGACGGTATGAATACGAAAATGACCGCATTGATTTTATCACAACACTTCATGTCAAATCGGACGCTGAGGTATACACTGCAAAAACTCAGCTTAATCCACTGACAAAAGCTGATCTTGAATCACTGCTTAAAGACATCGGATTCAGCCAGCTGGAATGGTTTAGCGGCTATGACGCAAAGCCCTATCATAAAGACGAGCTGCCTTTACTGGTAGTCGCAAAAAAATAAGAAGCTACCGCTCTTTTTTTAAGAGCGGCAGCTTCTTTTTGGAATCAGTCAAAATTCGCCTTTTTCTCAAACAGATAACCCGTAATTCCGTAGCTGGCCATAATCGAAAGACCCACTACCGCCAACTCAAGCCATTCTGTTTTCCATAAGCTCATCGTCATAAACGTCGTATCGTTACCTGTGACTTCAAGACCTCCTACCAACTTAAAGTAGAGGTAGTTGATCGCAAGATAGATCATGAAGGTGATGAATCCGCCGAACTTAAGCTGCGAGAAGAATGCCCTATAGATTGCGAACGATAGGTAGACCATGGCGATAAAGAAGATGATTTGAAAAATCGATGCGATAAGGATATAAGAGGTATTGCCAAGATTCATTTGCATAAACTTGAGCGCCTCTGTGAAAACCGGCTCATTAAGCAGCTTTTCTGTCGTAAATAGTGTGGTCACAGCGGCAATTCCACTTGCAAGCGTCATCACAACCGTCGATAGGATCAGTTTTGAGCCTATCTTCGTAAAACCCGAATAAGGCAAACTGAAGTACAAGTCGCGTGTCGATCTTTTGGCTTCCAACCTTAAATTGTTGATGCAGTCGACAATCGCTGCAAACCAGAAGCAGGTTGCTAGCAGAAAGATGAATGCTATGTATTCGTCCGACGTTTTGATCCGTCCTGAACTAGTTAAGTAGACGGCAAGTATCAGGTTTGCCAGTTCATAAAGTCCAAAGGCTCCAAGAAGCACCTTCCACTTTTTCTGTAATTCAAAAACCAATAATTTAAGCATACTTGTAAACCTCCTTATATAGTTCATGGATCGACATCTTGTTCTCGATTCTAAGGAATTCTGTGTCCCCTTTCATTTCAAGCCTGCCATTTTTGATAAAGACGATTTCATCACAAATCCTTTCGAATTCATGGACAAGATGGCTGGAGATGATGATGCATTTGTCCTCATCCACTTGAGATGCGAGTAGGTCAAGAATCATATCCCTTGAAATCGGATCGAGCCCGTTGAGCGGTTCATCGATGAGATAGACATCCGAAGTCCTGCACAGTGTCAGTGCCGCCTTGAGTCTTCCTCGTTGTCCCGTCGACAGTGATTTTATCTTTTGCTTCGCTTCAAGTTCCAGTTCAACAATCAACTTTTGAGCTTTTTCCTTATCGAAGGCATGATAGAACTTATGGTAAAAATTGATACTTTCTTGAATCGACATCCATTCATACAAATGCGATTCTGTCGGCATAAAGGCAATCCTATCTTTTTTATGTGTTTTCTCACCGTCGATATGATAGATGACTTTTCCGCCGCTAGGCTGTAAAAGACCTGCAGCGATCCTCATAAACGTTGATTTTCCACTGCCGTTGGGTCCAAGCAGTCCGATGATTTTTCCCTTTTCAAAACTGACACTCAGACTGTCAAGCGCTTGCTTCAGTATGAATTTTTTCGATAAGTCCTGTACTTGTAATGCGATCATATTGACCTCCTATGATTTTTCTCTTATCAGGTTGATTAATGCTTCTCCGTGTATGCCTATCTGGTACATTTCTTTTATATACTCGTCTGTCACCCTATCCACAAGCTGTTTTTTCAGTTCTTCCTGTAAGGTCGGTTTTTCGACGATGAATCTGCCAAGCCCACGCTTGCTTTCGCATAAGCCTTCACTTTCCATTTCCTGATACGCCTTTTGAACGGTGTTGGGATTCACTTTCATCTGAGCCGCCAAATCCCTGACAGAAGGCAACAGGTCGCCAGACTTTCTACGCCCGTGGATGATGTCCATTTTAATTGCATCCATGATCTGAATAAAAATCGGTATATGTAGCTTGAATTCCATGTTTCACCTCCCGTTTAACTGTATTGGCTTAATAATACAGTCAAACACTTAGAACATTCTGTGATGAAGATTAGAAAAGGATTAAATAGCTGCTTATTTTTGTAATATTCATTCAGACAATAAAAAAAGCTGTCAGGTGAATCGCTCCTGACAGCGCTTAACTTCTATAGTTTTTTTACAGGTCGTCCTTCGATATAGCCTCTGTAGCCTTGAGGTTCCATCTGGAACCTTGGTGCGTCATCACTAGCGAACTCAAAACCATATAGGGTTGGATCGTAATTGTCGATGACTTTCCAAAGGTCCGCGATCGCCTCGCTGAAGTCCTCGTCCTTAAAAGGCTGACCCTGGAAGATCATCATTTTACAAGGACTAAGCTCGATTAGCTCGAATCCCTCTGGTATCTCACCTTCAAAATCTAGTGATACCTCTACTCCCTGAACATACTCAGAAGTGTTTTCTCTGATCAGTTTTCTAGGCAACCACAACCCTAGCGGTTCACCTAAGGCGCCTTTGATACTGGATAGGATTCCCCATACATCGCATCCCACCTCTTCGCAGTACTCGAAGTAATGTGTCGCCTTTATCCCGCGTTTTAAAATAAGTTTTCTAGCCTCTTTTTCTACGACCTGTACAAAAACAGTATTTTGCGTGTTCTTTTCATTCATGGGTCTCTCTCCTTTTTTTCTCATGACATAAAGATGTCTGATATAGTAGGGCATGAACAGCTGGATAGGTGGTGTCTGCTGAGCGTATTTCTTTGGCGTCATTCCAAAGCTCTTTGAAAAGGCTCTGGTAAATCCTTCGTGCGAATCAAATAGGTAATCAAATGCGACGTCGATGACTTTCACCTCATCATCTCGTAGCACAAGCGCCGCACTGCTCAACCTAAGCTTTCTGATATACTCGAACGCCGAAATGCCTACAAGTTCTTTAAATATGCGAGCGGCGTACCAGGGCGAATACCCTGCTATGTCAGCAAGCATATTAAGTGTGATGACCTCTTTGAGATGCTCCTTGATATAGACTTGCATCCGGTCCACCGCATTGATCTTGTCTTCATAGCTCATTATCCCACCTCCTAACTACAGTTTACGCCCAAAGGAAAAATAATTCTTGACCTGTGTTGTCATTGTTTGTACCTTTACATCTATTCTAGCACTACTGATTCAAAAAATAGGTTTGAACATCTACAAGCTCGTCACACAAGTCCCAAATATCATCGCCTCTATTGGACACTGCGTAAAGATAGTCGTTCGAATCGTGCTTGTAGGCCGACCTGAACGATACTCCGGCATCGCCACCGACGATGAATGAGATTTTCTTGTTGCCACTGATTCTAACGAATACTCCGAGTCCATAGTATAAGTTCAGTTCCTCATTAAGCAGCACCTGACCTGCAAGCATTTGATTCACAAGTTCTGGACTTAACAAGATTCCATCATAAAGACCTTTCCATATCGCATATAATTCCTCGCCTGTCGTATAGATGCCTCCGTCACCGCCCGCCTGGATAGGCAGCTTGTAGATGTTGGTGAACCATGCGCCATCTTGCTCATAATAACCGTATGCCGTATTATGAGGCAGTCCGTTAAAGGCATGTACACCTGTTCTTGAGAGCCCAAGGGGTTTTAGGATGAACTCTTCTATGCACTTCTTGTAACTCATTCCAGAAAGCTTCTCAATCAGCATCGCCAAATAGACAAATCCGCCGTTGGAATATTTATATTTTTCACCAGGTTCAAAGTTCATCTTTTTGTCAAAAAACATGGGAAGATAGTCCATGGGTGAAACCAACTTCTGAACCGGCACCTCAAGTTCAAACGCGTCAAAGTCCTCAATCAGATCCTCATCATAATAGTCAGGCATGCCTGAGGTATGGGTCAGCAGATGCTTGATCGTGATATCCGGATTGTACTCCGCCGAGTCGATCTTCAAGATGCTTGCGGCCTTGGTGTCTAAGGTAACTTTCCCTTCGTCCACCAGCTTTAGCATGGCGATCGCTGTAAACATTTTTGTGCCGGATGCGATACCGAACAGAGTATCCCCATCGATGGGTAGCTTGTTTTCAAAGTCCCTGTATCCCTTGATCTGATCAAGGATTACTTGACCTTTTGAAACGATTTTCACCTGTCCGCTTAAATCAAAGGCCTCTAATTTTTTAGTCAATTCACCAATCATTCTTAACCTCTTTTCTGATTTGCGCTGATACCGATTTGCTTTAACTCCGCTATCGCACGGTCGATCTTTTCATCACCGATCAGGCCGTATTCATCGCCAATGTAAATCTCAGCTTTAGCCAGCCCGTTCGCTCGATTTTGAAGGCCTCCGAACAGCGCGACATCAGAAGACTCCATTACCTTTATCAGCTGACCCGTCACGTCATCAGCCCTTTCATTAAAGTGGACATGAAACATGTTGCACACAGGCACTTCTGGTAGGATTTTTATACCTTCTACCTGGCTGAGCTTACTCGCATATTCCACGGCTTGTTCATAATAGCCTTGCATTCTGTCTTTTCTTAATTCATAGGCATGAGAAGCGGTAACCACATAGGGATACAGGTGATAAAGGTCTCCACCATGCCTTCGCTTCCATACTTTCGACTTTTCAGTAAATGCTTTCTCGCCGGCAAGTATTGCTCCTGTGACTCCAGCAAGCCCCTTATAGAAGGAGATGTAAACAGAATCGAAAAGCTCACAAACCTCTTGAGCGCTCTTTTCATAGTAAGGCAGACACTCGAACAGCCTAGCACCGTCAAGATGCGTATGGATGCCTCTACTTTTCAAATACATCACCATTTCAACCAGATCGGTCCACGAAGGCAGTTGTCCGCCTATCTCCCTTTGTGGAAGTTCAAACAGCACGACCGCTACTTGACCTAAGTGTACAAGGTCTTCAAGTGTGAACAGGCGCTCCTTGTCACCAAGGAGAACAGTCTTGATACCGTGAAGCTCTTTTAAACCGTCCTGCTCATGAATTTCTAAGTGGCATAAGGGATGATAGGCCACTTTCTTGTTTTTCTCCCTATCGCACCAGATTCTTAGCGCTATTTGCTGGGCCATCGTTCCGCTAGGGAAAAACACGGAAGCTTCCTTGCCAAGGACCTCGGCCATTTGATTCTGAAAGGACTCGATCACGCTCCCTGTGCCGTACATGTCAGGCATCAGGTTTTCATCAAGTGTTTCAAACACTTTCATTTGCTCTTTCATCGGCGCCAGCCTATGTCCGCGCACCTTGTGCTTTGTCGCCCTTAAAACTTCCATGTATGATTTCATCAAAAAAAACCTCCTATCTACTAGTCTAATTAAAGTCTAGCATATTGAAGGAGGTAATAATCTTTTAAATTGTTTTTTCCACTTTGGGTTTTATCAGTTGAACCTCAGCTCGATCGTCACCGGATTATGGTCGCTAAACTCAAATCCAAGGTCGTGACCTTTGACATCGACGATTTCAAGATTAGGTGATACCAAAAATCCGTCGATGATTGTGACAAAGGTCTCATCGGCGATATAATCCGTGACAAGGTCTCTAACCGTCATCACCGAATCATCCACGCCCCATTTGAACCCTGTTTCCGTCAGCTCAGTGCTGATTTGAACAAGCCAGGTCGGCCAGTTGGCCATAAAGTCCGGATCGCTCAACTGCACATCCGAAATCAGCTGGTTCCAATCCCCACCCAAGAGCACGTAGTTTCCAGCTTCGTACTGCTCGTTGATGTACCTCTTAAGGTGTGCCACCTGCTGATTTCTTAGAAGTCCGCCTTCATCGTATGCGGATAAGTGCAGGTTGACTACAACAAGGTTCTTGCCGTTATCAAGCGGAAGGTTGGTTTCGATAAAACATCTGTCAAGCTCTACAAGCTTCATCGGCCATGATTCCTGTCCTTCAAGCTGGTGCCTTTTGGCATCGTCCATAAGGTACTTCGAAAAGATGCCCATACCCGCGTCCACATGTCCCATCGGCGACATAAGTGGCACCGGAACCCAGATGGCATTGTAGTTGTAGGCGAAGACACTGCTGTAATCATCAAAGCGCCTTTTAAGTAAATCGAGCTCGTTTAAGTTATAGCTTCGCGACGCTTTAACGTCGATTTCTTGTATCAGATAAATATCAGATTGTATCTCAGACATGAACTCCATTGAAGCATCCATATTGTCCATGGTCTTTTCAAGACTATCGGACCTGCTGTTGACGCCGCCGTCTGCAAAAAAGTTTTGTGACTTGTCAAGACCGCCATAACCTATGTTGAAGGTGGTCACTTTAAAACCGGTCTCATGGCTAAGTACAGTTTTACTGCTTTGAACCACCTCGAGTGCTTCAATGGGCTGATGCACTTGATTGGCAAGTGTCAGATATCCTATAAAGAGACCGCATGCCACAAAGAATGTAAGTAGGATGACAAGTACCGCTTTGACCGTTTTCTTAACCATGTTCCCCCCCGTAAGCTTTGATTATATCTCGATTTTTCTATTGATCCAAGCGATGACATCCTCATAGACTTCTCCGCGATTGGCCTCGTTGAGCATTTCATGCCGCCCCTTTGGATAAAGGAGAATCTCTGTGTCGAAACCGAGATTTTTATAATACTCACCGGTCTTCATGACTCCTGTCTCACATTCACCGCAAGGATCGTTCGATCCGGATAAAACCAGTACCGGAATCTGTGGTTCATTAAACACAGGTTTATTTTTGTAAAGCAGGTGATAAAGCCCGTCGATGAAATTCACAAAAAAGCTAGTTGGGTGAATTTGACCGCACAGCGGGTTCTCGATATACTTATCCACTTCTTCCTCCACTGTAGATAGCCAGTCAAAGGGAGTGCGCGGATCTTTAATTTGTGCGTTGAACTTACCGAAGGAAAGCTTGTCCAACCGTTTTGAGGGTTCGTCCTTAAGATTGAACACCGATTCGATTTTAGCGATCGTTCCAGCACCGATCAGTTCCATCTTTGAAGGAAAACCGGTACCTGAAAACACGATGGCATCCGCTTCGTGCTCGTACTTCTTCAAAAATGCTCTTGCGACGTAAGAACCCATGCTGTGCCCGTAAACGACTTTAGGAAGGCCGGGGAAGTCCTTGGCTGCCATATCGACAACTGTCTTTAAGTCTTCCACCATCTTGTTCCAACCATCCTCACCGATATAACCGAGTTTTCCAGCGGCGGCTGCAAGTTGACCATGTCCTCTATGGGAATGCCCGTAGACTACAAATTGATTATCTACAAGAAACTGCGCGAATGCCTCATATCTTAAAATCGACTCCGCCATTCCATGTGACAATACAATAATGGCGCGAGGCTGACTGTCCTCGCTATACCATTTATGCCCCTCAAGCTTCACTTCGTTAAACGAATCAAATTCAAAATCCGTTCTCATACCTTACACCTCGATATTCTCCGCTATTTTTGTAAAGATGATTCCAAGCGCCATGGCACCGGCATCGGGAAACCCGACACTGCGCTCACCGACATAAGACGCCCTACCTCTTGATGCTACCATCGTTTTTGTCTTTTCTGCGCCTTCAACTGCCGCCTTGGCTCCGTTCAATAAGGCTGTCATCACATCGGTATCCGCCTGAGCGCTTTCTTTCAAGGCTTCGACTGTCGGAATCAACGCATCCAGCAAAGTTTTATCACCAAGTACCGCTTTTCCACGCTTTTGAATCGCATCTACTGCGCTTTGCATCATCTGTGCGAACTCCTGAACGCTTAGCTGCGTCTTTCCTGTCGCGAACTTACCGGCACCCCTGAATGCAGATCCCCATATAGGACCAGATGCGCCTCCGCAGTGTTCTGTAATAATCATACCACAATCTTTTAAAAATGTGCCTATGCACTCCTCAGAAAGCGTCTCCCACTGAATGTTCAATTCCTTAAATCCCTTGGCGATTGACATCCCGAAATCGCCATCACCTGCCACGGAGTCCAGTTCACAAAAGTAGACTTCGTTTTGAATGATCACACCCGACATGTATGCTACAATTTCTCTGATATTTTTTGTTGTCAACTGACCCATAGTATCCCTCTTTCTTCTCTTATGTGCTAAATTTCAAGCTTATTTAAAAGCAATCGTATCAGCTGATTCGTTCAGATAAGCCTTGAGTCTTTCATCTAGTCTGAGTATCGTAACCGATGCTCCAGCCATATCTATCGCCGTCATATAATTGCCTACATAGCTGTTTACAACCGCGATTCCATGCTCCTTCAAAACATTTCTGACAGAACGGTTGAGCACATATAGCTCTTGTAGCGGCGTAGCTCCAAGTCCGTTGATCATAAGGGCGATTTCGCCGCCTGATTCCACTGGCATATCCTCAAGTATTCTATCTACCATCTTGACTGCGATCTCATCCGAGGTAAGCACCTTCTCTCTTGCGATACCGGGCTCGCCGTGGATTCCCACACCAAACTCCATCTCATCGTCTGAAAGTGTGAATGTAGGTGTGCCCTTTGCAGGCACCGTGCAAGAAGTCAGGGCAAAGCCTATGCTCCTTACATTTTCAATCGTCTTAAGCGCTACTTCTTTTACAGCCGTCAGGTCAAGTCCGGCTTCTGCGGCGGCACCTGCGATCTTTTGAACAAAAACGGTTCCTGCGACACCTCGTCTGCCCACTGTATAAAGGCTGTCCTGAACCGCCACATCATCATTGACATAGACGCTTTCGACAAGTAAATCATCATCTTCAACGGCCATTTCAGCCGCCGCATCAAAGTTCATGCAGTCACCCGAATAGTTCTTGACAATCAGCAGAGTCCCTTTTGACGACGCCGTATGTTTAATGGCCTTATACACTTGAATTGTAGACGGTGATGCGAAAACATCGCCACAAACCGCCGCATCAAGCATACCCCTACCGACAAAGCCCGCATGGGCAGGCTCATGACCGCTTCCGCCTCCACAAATCAGTGTCACCTTATCCTTGTTGAGGTCTTTTCTTACCATCGATTTACTGTTACTGTGAAATACAAGTCGATCGGGATGTGCGAGCGCCATGCCCTCACACATCTCCACCACTAAGGATTCAGGCGTATTGATGATCTTTTTCATTACATACCTCCCAGGTTATCGGCAGAGACAATCGCAGCACAGACATCTTCTTCAGTTACTTTGAATGGCATGTTGTAAATCGTCTCACCTTCGGCGCAGGCGAGCTTTGCAATCGCCTTCACTTTTTCCGGTGTCACTTCGCTGATTCCAAGATCCTTAAGTGTGGTCGGTAGTCCGACTGACCTATTGTAGCTTATCACTCGTTCCAGTTCCTCAGAGCTTGCGTTTTCAAGAACCAGCTGGACAAGAACACCGAAAGCGACTTTTTCTCCATGGTAGTAGTGATGTGTCTCTTCGATCGCTGTAAGTCCGTTATGAACCGCATGTGCAGCGGCTAGTCCGCTGCTTTCAAAACCCAGTCCACTTAAGAGTATGTTCGCCTCTATTATGTTTTCAAGCGCCGTAGTCACCACATTGCCTTCACAGGCGGCTTTTGCTTTTGTAGAATCTTCAAGCAGTGTCTCATAACAAAGTGTTGCAATCGCTACTGCGGCTTTCGTGCTTTTTCCACCTGGAATATTGTCAGCGAATGACTTTTCACAAGCTCTCGCTTCAAAGTAAGTCGATAAGGCGTCGCCCATGCCTGCAACCAGGAACCGAACAGGAGCTTTGGCGATAACCGAAGAATCCACCAAGACCAGATCCGGGTTCTTCGTAAAGAACATGTACTCGTCGAACTCGCCGTTTTCAGTGTAGATGACGGCAAGACTGCTGCACGGCGCATCTGTTGAGGCGATGGTTGGAATGACGATCACTGGCAGTTTCTCAAAGTGGCTGATCGCTTTTGCCGTATCCAGCGCCTTACCTCCGCCAAGACCGATGATCACATCACAGGCTTCTTCCTTAGCGACTTCTCTCAATCGTTTGATCTCGATATGGGTGCATTCGCCACCAAAGTTGCCGTAGACAGCATCGAACTTCTGCTTGGCTTTAGCGGCATTTAATTCGTTATCCATCCTTTTAAGGTCGTCGTCTGAAGCGACGATCAGCGCCTTGGTTCCATAAGTTTCAATGGCTGCACCTAGTTCGTGCAACATGTCTTTTCCTTGTTGATAGCGTGATGGTGCGATCAGTATTCTTTTCATCATATTCTCCTTTTAGCTCCATGAAATCGTTTGCTTGTCACCATTATAACTTCATGCAAACTCAAAAGCATCGGACAAACCAGTCCAAAACTGCCATAAACATAGCACAAAGTGAAAATTTTCTGATAATTCAAATAAAAAAAAACAGCACATTGTGCTGAATTGTTTTATTTCATAGAATTTTGATGGTCTAGCACCTTCTTCAGATGATAGCTTTTTCTATACTGAGTCGGTGTCACACCCGTCTGCCTTTTAAATAGTTTAATAAAGTAGCTCGAATTGTCATACGCCAGTGTATCCGCGATCTGACTGACCCCTAGCTGACTTTCCTTCAAGAGGTCTTCAGCCCTCTGTATTTTCAACTTGTTCTGGTAAGCTGAAAAGCTCATACCTGTCACTCTATTGAAGGACTTGCTGAAATAGCTTAAGCTTACATTGCAAAGTGTAGCCATTTCCTCGGCATATACGTGATCGCCTGTATGTTGCTCCAAGAACACAAGCGCAGGTTTTAAGAAGTCGACATTGAAGTGGGTCTGCAAAAGCTCGTCACTCAGGGGAGTATGCTCCGACTGAACGACCTGTTTACTTGACTGTGTCTTGCTGATTACGCCGGGGTGTACCGATTTCATTATCGCACTCTCAACATTGTACCTGGCGATATGCGACAACATCGCGGCGATCGCCTCCACTTTCTCAAGTGTCATGACCGGCAGCGCCTCGTACAGTGTAGACAACCGCTCTTCTAAGGCGACTTCAGCTACACTTGCTTTACCACTGACGATGCGTTCAAGGGAGTTGACACTACTTTCATCCGACAACCTGACTTGACCGGCCATGATCGCCCCGATATACTGGCCGTTTGCGATAATTGGAACCGCCAGGTCCACAAGGCCCCTATGGCAAATATAAATGTACGGCTTTTGAATCCTCGCAGCCTCGAGACCACCTCTGGAATCACACTTTTGACAAAGGTCCCTATACTTGTCGTCCGATCTGACTGCTTGACAATGCGCGCTGCTATAGCTGTGCGCTGTAAAGGGCACCCCTTTGTAATCCACGGTGACTACCGCCATGTCCGTGGCTCGTGAAATGTCGTTCTGCACTTGCTGAAACTGATTGACGTCTATGATGTCTTCAAGCTTATATAACTCTTTTTGCATTTTGACCACCGTTTCTCAAAATTATGGGATATGTTTATCCTATAATTTTGCCAGCCCCCTGTCAATTGAAGAAAGTACTCCTAACCTAAGGCCACATCCAAGACCATCATCACGGTAAAACCGATCATGCATCCGATTGTGGCGATATCAGTTTTTGACCCGCCTTCTTCCCTTTGGGCTTCTGGAATCAGTTCTTCCACCACTACATAGATCATGGCACCTGCTGCAAATGCCAAAGCATAAGGTAGAATCGGCTGCATTTTGACAACCGCATACGCGCCAAGCACACCGGCGATAGGTTCTACGATACCAGATGCCTGACCGTACATGAAAGCCTTTGTTCTACTAAATCCTTCACGTCTTAGAGGTATGGATACGGCAGCACCTTCTGGAAAGTTTTGAAGACCGATACCGATCGCTAGGGCTATGGCTCCAGCAAGCGTCGCCGTTCCACCGATACCGGCAGCAACTGCGCCAAAGGCGACACCGACCGCCAGGCCTTCTGGAATATTATGCAGTGTGATGGCAAGCACCAAGAGCACACTTCGTTGCCAATTGGTTTTAACACCCTCAGCCTGTGACGTATCAAGTCCCATATGAAGGTGAGGAAGTAGCTTGTCCACAAGGTACAGGAACGCCCCCCCACTTAAGAATCCGATCGCCGCTGTCAAAAATGCGATCTGTCCCAAGTCTTCCGCCATGCTGATTGCCGGTGCCAACAGGGACCAGAAGCTTGCGGCGATCATCACGCCCGCAGCAAAACCCAACATACCGTTTAAAACTGTCTTGTTGATCGATTTAAAGAAAAATACGAGTCCTGCGCCAAGGGCTGTGACGCCCCATGTAAATAACGTTCCTATTAGAGCCTGCTGTACAGGTCCAAATTGCTCAAACCATTGGATCATTTTGTTCCTCCTATAAAATTGTAATGATTACAATTCATTATAACCTTGAATACTTCTTTTTCCTAGTTGAATTTTTATCACATCAAGGGGCTCTATTCAATCGCCCATCACCTTGATCACTAGTTCCCTGGTTCGGGGACCGTCAAACTCACAGAAATAGATGCCTTGCCATGTGCCTAAAAGCATCAATCCGTTTTCAACAAGCACGGTCTGGTCGACACCGATACAGGACGATTTAAGGTGGGCATGGGAATTGCCCTCATAGTGCCTGTAATCTCCTTTTTCGGGAAAAACTTTTTCTAGTCCTGCCAGCATGTCCCTCACCACATGAGGGTCTGCGTTTTCATTAATCGTGACAGCAGCTGTGGTGTGGGGCACAAAGAGCACAAGCATCCCATTTCTAATTCCGCTTTCCTGCAGCGCCACACCCACTTCCCTTGTCACATCGATCATGGTCTGATGACCCTTGGACCTTACTTGAATTACCGTTTTTACTTGTCTCATCTGATCCTCCGAAAAATGATTCCATATCGCTTATTGCTTCTACGAACACCTTACAGGCTTTCTCTCTCAAGCAGATAGGACATCACAACCCGGTCTTCGTACCTACCGCTTTCTTTTATGTAAATCGCATCTCTTTTTATACCTTCTTCAGTAAAGCCGACCCTTTTCGCTAGATTCAGCGAAGCCGAGTTTTTAGGATTGATGCTCACCTCGATCCTTCTGATGTTTGTTTCTTTCGTCAGAAAAGCGATCACACCTTGCATCACCTCCGTCATGATTCCTTTTTTCCAGTAAACCTTACTCAGCATGGCTCCAAAGGATATGGCCCTGTGACGTTTATCATACCCGTTCATTGAGAAAACACCTATCATGTCATCTTTCTCATCGACAATCGCCCAGCGGAGCATTTTTCCATCCAGCTGCCTTTTCCTACATGTCTCAATATAGGCCTTTCCCTCTTCTTCACTCTTTAAGGGATCCATCGGCTGAAACGCCAGTCCTTCCTCAGAATAAACCTCGCAAATCTTCTTTGAGTCTTTCAACTCAAGTGTTCTCAACCGGTACCGCTGTAGTTCGATGACCGGCGGATGCTTGTAATACGATTCCATCCTATCGTCCTCCTCTATTTCTACCTTATTATACCACTTAAAAACAAAAACCCCTTGCGAGGTTTCATTTGTCGTGGATTTCGAGGTCGTACATGTTCATATAGACTCTGGTCTTTGTTTTTCCCTTCATCTGATCCGGTTTTTTGGAGTGGCTACTCACGTAATCACTCACCATTTTTTGCAGTTCCATACGCTCTTCAAAGTCCAAATAGATGTCATCATTGAAGAAGTGGATACCGAACACCTTTTCCTTGCTGTCCAGTCTTCTTAGCGTTTCATGATAGCTTTGTGCAAGTGACATGAAATTCTCATCGCTGTCTTTTTTCAACTTGTCGAGCATATCGTCCATCAGCTGCGCATTGGTAATATGCTCGTCGGGATCTGCCATGATGTTGACCGATTCATAATCCAGGTCGTAATAGACGGCGGTGATATTGCCCATGGCCTCTTCATGATCTAGGCCCACCGCTCCGATTTCGAGCAGTTTGCGCATATGGTAGTGTACCTTTGAATGAGAAATCTCCATGGTATCCGACACATCTTTGACAGTACACGGCCTACCGATCTTCTTCATGGTTTTCAGAATGCCCTGCCTGAGAGGATCATAGAATATCTTATATTTTTTTCTCGTATCTATCACCAGTGTCTTCATGAAAGGTTCCTTCCCGTAAACAGGTCAAGATCATGCCAAAATTTCAGCTTATGCCGCCTCGTTTTGCTTGATACCCGGAATGTCATTGATAGACGCATAAGCATTTAGTTTTCTTATCGTCTTAAAGGTCGCAAATAAAAGTGTGAAGGCGACCATCGCTATTCCATTATAAACGAAAAGTGTTCCAATGTTCATCTTATCGGATATCAAACCAAAAAAACCTGCTCCGATGGGATTGGACACCATCACGACCATACCCACAAGGCCCCCCACATGTGCGATGATTTCATTTGGAGTCCGCTTCATCATATAGGTGCTAAGGAGCACATTCACAAATGGAAGCATGAGCCCGATCACAAAGAAAGACAGCGAGGCGATCAGCACAGCCGGTAGAAAGTGGACCACAAGGGGCAGCGAGAGCCCTGCGTACAAGACACCCACTCCTACGAGCGGGACGATCAGGCACTGATACGGCGTGTACCGTTCTCCAAAGTGATTGACCACGAGACCGCCAAGCAAGGATCCCACGGTAATGGCGACGGATAGGATTCCAATTGCGGAAGCCGTAGCGCTCAAGGTTTCTTTCACATACACAGGAAGTAGCGCGTTTATCGGTGTGATCAGAAAGTTGAATACCAGGCACAGCCCTAAGATGGAAACGAGCGTTTTGTCATTCAGAATAAAGCGGTAACCCGACTTCAGGCTTTCCAGATAATCTCCGTTTTCAAATTTCCTGATCGGTCTGTTTGGAAGCAGCGTGACCAGGATCATCAGCGCTGAAATCAAAAATGTCGCAGCATCGATCAGGAAGGCCACTTCAACTCCAAGTATGGCGACAACCCCGCCAGCAAGGGCGAAGCCGATCAGCTGAGCGGTTTGAACAATGGAATTTCCAATTGAATTCGCTTTCATATAGAGTTCGTCCGGAAGGGTCAACTGGAAGATAGCGCCTTTTGCCGCCATCGCGAACACCTCTACTGTGGATGTCAACAAGGTCAATAGGTATAGATGCCATGGCTCAAGCAAACCCGTCATGTAAAGCGCCGCGATGATGATGACAAACACTCCCCTCAAGGCGTCCCCTATCACAAGCAGCGGCTTGGTGGGCAAATAATTGACCAGCGGTCCGATAAAGGGACTCAGTATCAGGTTGGGTAGTATATTGAGTATGTAGACGACTCCCAAAAGGGCGGCAGATCCTGTGATCTCATAAACGAGCCATGAAAACGCGACTACGTCGATACTGTCTCCAAATCTTGATATGGTCCTTGCGATCAGCATATTCCTATACGCCTTATGCGAGCCTAGCGCTTTTAAATCTTTATACATCGTTGTTCCCCCATTTATTCGACTGTAATTACACCGTCGTCCAATTTTATTGGACGAGCTTATCATAATATTTTTTCCAGTCCCTGTCAATAGAAAAAGAGGCTCGACATCGAGCCTCTCAGGAAGTAGACAAAGTCCAATTTCATGTTCCTATTTCAGTAGATACTTAAGCCCGTTCCCCAAGCTCAGTGCGGCGTCAAAAAAGGTGTGTCCGCCCACATGCTCCTCAAAGCATACCGGAATATCCTTGTTTTTCAGTACTTGGACCATCTCGAGATTTGCCTGATGGTGGTCTGCTATTTTTGATTCGAGCCTACCGATACTGATATGAAAATCAACGCCTTCGAGCGGTTCGTTTCTGAAACGCTTGACCAGTTGCGACTGCTTATCCACGTTCTCCCCAGGTTCCCAGTAGTAAGCGCTCGACTGGGCTAGGACATACTTGAAGGTCTCGGGGTTCTCAAGCGCCATGAAGCTTGCCATCAGTCCACCTAGGCTAAACCCCACCAGCACGACATGAGCAGGGTCGTACTTAGCCAGTTCATCGGTCACGGCGGCCATAAAGTCCTTGTCAAAGATCAGATTCGTCATCCGATCCTTTCTGTTGTCGATAAACAGGACGTTCACACTTGGGATTTCATTGTTTTTCACCAGTGAGTCGATGATGTTCAAGGCTTTCGTTTCATAAAAATATTCATACCCGTCAAGAAATACAAGGAGCTTGTCTGAAGGACCAGCCAGCGGTTCACAGTACCACATCCGTCTGTCCCCTTGTAAAAGCGGATGCGACAGGGCTTTCTCTTTCACACTGAAGGAATGCGTGCTTCTTGTCGCTTCAGAGGGGAGTTTGAACTCTGGAAGCTCCAACATGGATTCCTGTTTGAACAGTACCGCAAATTCCTCTGGAAACAGTTCATCGTCCGTGCATGTCACAGTATGGTCCATGAGTGGGTCAAGTCTCACATCCACGTCCTCCCATTCCGCTTCAGGGTCTTCGTTGACAAGATAGACATAAAGCGATCTTGTGTTTCTTGCTACCACATAGGACTTATAAAACACATCGGTTCCTTCAATTTGGCTAAACAGGTTTTCTTCTGTGTCCTGTCCGAAAAGCTCTCCAAAAATCGACACGGTCTTTACAGAATCGTCTCCCCTAAAGACCATCGTCAAAATGCAATAGTTTTCATCGTATTCAATCGGATCGATGAAATGACCCTTATGCTTTTCTGCCATCTTCCAAAATTCATCGACCGCTTTATCCTTATCGTCCTCTAGGGACTTATGTAATCTTTTGATTGCAGGTGATTCAAACCCTTCCTTGATCCTCCAGTATTCAGCACCGTTTTTTGTCCTCTGAAGCAGGCGAAGTTCAATTAATCCCCTTCGCAGTAAGAAGTAGTCACCAAAGGTGTGCCACTGGACAATAAGTTCATTGACCTTCTTTTCACTGTAGTCTTTGTCAAAGTCGAATTTTGAAGACAGATAGCGTAAGACCGCTTTTTTCTTCGCTTGTTTTGAGGGCCAGATCTTAACTCTTCCCTGATCATCCAGGTACTGACTGATTTTTTCCATCTCGTTCTCCTGACTTTAAAATTCATTTGCGCACGGTTTGCTTATATGGGTTATAATAAGGCTGAGTCTCATTAACAGAACATTGAATTAGTTTCAGTATATCAAATGTCAAGTCGGATCATACCGGAACAAATGATTATAAGGATTAATAGTAAACTATCTAGGAGGCCATATGGCATTTTTAAAAAGTCTACAAACCGTAAAAGAAGAAACCGAGAAAAAGATTCCAAAGATACTGAACCGATACATGTATTTTCAGATTGAGCAGTTGAAACGTACCCAGCTTGTCAATCAGTCCATACGAGTCGGGAACAAGTTCCCTGATTCCGAACTTACCTTACACGATGGAAGTAAAACGACTCTTTTCAATTTAATTGATGACAAACCTACCATACTTTCCTTTTACAGGGGTAGTTGGTGCCCTTACTGCAATTTCACATTGATGCATTTTGACGATCTTTTGAAACTGCAGTCAAGACCTATAAACATGGTTGCGATTTCTCCAGAAAAGCCGACAGAAAATGAATTGATTTCATCGAACCCAGAACTTCAGTTCAAGGTCACGACAGACGAGGGAAATCAGCTTTCAAAATCACTCGGACTCACTTTTAAATTACCGCTTATGTTGAGAATCATCTACAGGCTGGGTGGCATACAGCTTAGTCATTCGCAAGGCAATCGTGAGCACGAACTTCCTGTTCCGGCTACCTATCTTGTCGACAGCAAGGGTGTAGTCATCAAGCGCTGGATCGAAGTCGACTATAAAAAAAGGGTTTCGCCTGAAAAGGTGATCAACGCGTATTTCAATTACAAGTAGCATTTTTTTAGGCCATACCGATCCTAATAAGCGATTGGATGGCCTTTTCTATTGCGCTATTTCAATCCTCGAAATAACGACCCTGCAAAAGCATTTTATTTGACCCTTCCTGCTTTTTCGTGATATTCTTAAAAAGTGCTTGTATCAGGGGTGTTTTACATAGCAAAGAAGAGATTTTCAAGCAATCCTTTTACATCATCATTTACATGATAAAATCAACTGCTGATGTCGTTTTTAGTGATAAAGTTAGGAGCAAACCATGGAGAAACAATTTAAGCATGAATTGACTTTGGATGAAGCTACTTCATTACGTATAACCGGCGGAAAACCGCTTTACGGCGAGGTAAAACCGGACGGTGCTAAAAACTCAAGCCTATATGCGCTTGTTGCCGCTACTTACATACGAGAAGGTTGGATGACACTCGAAAACATTCCGCTTATCACAGATATTCAGATGACCCTGCTTACACTTAAAGAAATCGGCATGAACTTCACCATAAAGGACGGCGCCATAAAAATCTACGGCGAGGTGGAGCATACGAACATCTCCGATCAATACGCGTCAAAAACAAGAGCATCGATTGCCTTTTTAGGGGCCCTGCTGTCACAATACGGCAGCATCACCCTTCCTTTACCTGGTGGAGATAAGATCGGCGATCGCCCGATAGACATTCACATCGATGTCATCAAGAGCTTCGGTGCCAGCATTGCTATCGAAGGCGGATTTGTGAAAGCATCGATGGACATCAGCAAACTGACAGGAAAAGATATCTTCCTTCGTTACCCAAGTGTGGGTGCGACGATTAATGCGATCTTTATGGCTATCACAGCTTCCGGTCGAACAACCATCACCAATGCCGCGAAAGAACCCGAAATTGTCGACTTGATTACACTTTTAAGCAAAATGGGTGCTGACATTCGTGGTGGCGGAACCAATCGGATCATCATTGAAGGTGTGTCGACCCTCGAAAGCGTCAACCATGAAATCATACCGGATAGACTTGAAGCTGGCGCCCTGATCATGTGTTTTGCTATGACAGGTGGTAAAGGCATCGTTTCTGGAAGTATTCCAGAACATAATAGACCTCTCATCCATACCTTGCAGTCAGTAGGCATGAACATCGAGGTCATTGATGACAATATCCATATCGACGCGTCAAAACCCATAAAACCCTTCCACGTCGAAACTCAGCCATATCCTGGTTTGGCAACTGATTTACAAGCCATTTGCACTTCATTCGCACTCGTTTGCCCAGGTACTTCGACCATAAAAGATACCGTTTTTGAAGAACGCTTCGCTCATGTGGAGGAGCTTCGAAAAATGGGTGCCGACATCGAAAAGAATGGCAACAAGATCTATATACACAATGTGCCTCATCTAACCGGAGCGACTGTTTCAGGTGGTGATATCCGATGTGTCGTATCGCTCATCATGGCTGCTCTGGCAATCGATGACATCAGTCACGTTGGAGGTATCGAGCACCTACTGCGCGGACATATCCATTTTATCGATAAACTAAAATCTTTACATGCCGATATCGAGCTCATTTGAGTAGAGATTCAATCAAAGGGAGCTGAACATGTTTACTAGATTAAAAAAGTATCTTCCAGGACTACTGCTCACACTACTCATAGCCATACCCGCGTGGATTTTGGGTAAACAAGTACCGATCATCGGCAGCCCGGTCCTGGGCATCTTATTCGGAATGCTCATCGCCTTTTGGCGAAGACCCATGCATTATGAGCTAGGTATCAAGTATTCTTCCAAGAAGATACTCAAATACGCGATCATCTTTTTAGGCTTCAACATGAATCTGTTTAATGTATTTAAAGTCGGTCAAACGACATTGATTCTTATGCTTTTCACTATGACCACAACCCTTTTCACGGCATTCTTCATCGGAAAAAAACTTGGTCTTGATAGCAATACAAAAACACTTATCGCAGTTGGAACAACGATCTGCGGCGGATCTGCTATCGCCGCTACAGCGCCCATCATCAATGCCGATGACGAAGAGGTGGCTAGAGCCATCTCCACGATCTTCTTGTTCAATGTGATCGCGGCATTCGTTTTTCCTCTCATCGGCCATTTGTTCGGTATGAGCGACTACGTCTTCGGGATTTGGGCGGGAACGGCTGTCAATGATACGTCCTCTGTGGTCGCAGCGGGTTATTCCTTTAGCGATGAGGCAGGGAACCTCGCAGTTATTGTTAAACTAACTAGAACCTTGATGATTGTGCCGATAACGCTTTTTCTTGCGGTGAAGACATCAAAAGAGGCAGCGAAGACATCTGGCGATTTTAAGTTCGCATCCGTTTTCCCGTGGTTTGTCATCGGCTTTATCGCGGCATCTGTGGTAAACACATTCCTACCGGTTCCTGAGGCTCTGACCGGATCACTGGTTCAGGTGGGTAAGTTTTCGATTGTCATGGCAATGGTCGCAATCGGACTTAACACACATTTGGTGAAACTCATCAAAAATGGTTGGAAACCAATTCTTTTAGGACTGATCTGCTGGATCGTGTTGGCTTCGACTTCTCTGATCGTTCAATATTCCATTTTATAAAAAAAGACTCAGAACAGTTCAGTTGACTGTTCTGAGTCTTTCGTAATTTCTAATGGTTCAATAATTCCGCTGCATCAGGTAGGCCATAGCCGTAATACTCATCATATCCGGGATCGCCTAAATCCAATGAGCTAAGGGTCAATGCTTCTCTAAAATCGGATAGGGTGGCTGCCGGGTTTACCTGTTTGTAAAGTGTCGCTAAGCCCGCGATATGTGGCGAAGACATTGATGTTCCGCTCATTGTCGCATAAACGCCGTCTTTATAGGTCGAATAAATGGCTACGCCAGGACCTACGACATCCACTTCAGGACCAAACGATGAGAAGTAGGCTAGGTTCTGAGATTCATTGATCGCACCTACAGCGATCGTCGAATCGTAAGCTCCAGGAAAATCGACCTCACTTCCATCATTGCCTGCGGCAGCGACAGTGATTATGCCTGCATTTTCAGCACGTGTAAGAACATCAGCAAGTGCACCGTAATCATAGTTGGTACCTAAGCTCATGTTGATGACATCCATATGGTTTAAGATAGACCATTCTACGCCTCTGACAATATCAGATAGATAGCCTGATCCTCTCTTATTAAGAGCTTTGACCGCATACAACTCGGCATCATAAGCAACACCGACAACTCCTAGATCGTTGTCCTTCGCTGCGATGATACCTGCCACATGTGTACCATGTCCATTATCGTCATCATAAGTTCCACGACTCATATAGGTGATACCGCCAACTACTTTTAGGTCTGGATGGTTCTTATCGATACCGGTATCGATCACTGCGACTTTGACACCGCTGCCGGTAGAGTCAGCCCATGCCTCTTGGGCTCCGACAGCAAGTACGCCCCAATCAATCACTTGACTGCTTGGCGGTTCTGCTGGAGGATCTTCACCACCAGGTTTACCTGGTTTATCTGGTTTTGGCAGGGCATTTACGATTCTATCCACTTCAATGCTTTTAATTCCCTTACCTTTAGTGATTTCGATGACCGCCCTTTGATTCGCATGAACCACAAAACCGTCAAGTATGTCGAAAGATTCTACTCTAAGACCTGCTCTAGTAAGGGCTTCCATCGCCTGAGACATCTGGGCATGCTCTTCAAAAATGACGATCAGCCTGTTTGTGGCTTGATTGGATGCCGCATAGCCAGGAACCATTAGCGTTACAAGCAATAAGCAACTTGCCAGAAAAACAGCTAGATATTTTCTCATTTTGTCATCTCCTCTTCATTGATCATCTGTAATTATGTATACCCATTTTATTGATAGTTATTCTCGTTAGGCCAAATTCATCGCTATTTCCCTAGGTGAAACTACTACAAAAAAAGAACACCGGTATCTATTCGATACCGGCTGCCACTAGTTTTTTCAGTTGTCGATTAAAGGTCCTTTCAACTTTTTTATAGGTCCTACCTGAGAACATATTTGCTTTTTTGATTTTTCGGTATAGTGATCTGGAAAGATACCTCTTATTGTTCATCAGCGATGTATACACCAGAAGATTCAAACTTCGAGACATGATTTCCTTTAACGCCTTCTGATGATCCGTTTTCACGATCATGATCTCATGAAAGAACCGGTCGATCATATTCAGATATTTGAACACGCTTTCGTCAATCTTATGGTTTTGGACATTGAAGATCGTACTGTGTTTGCTTTTCTTGTCTTCTGACATATCTTGTAAGTCATCGGCCAGTTGAAGGAGAACACCATAGTAAAAAGAAAAGACGGCCTCTTCGTCTGTAAGGTCTCCCCGCACCAGGTAAGCATCTGCGAGTACAGACGCCCCACCCTTATAAATGCTTATCTTCAGTAGATCCACCGAATACGGTCCTTTGACATCCTGCTGACTGATGCTCAAGCCCTGTCCATCCAGTATCGCCAATAAGGCGGTTGTCACATGTGGGTATGCGGTGCGGTCGTAATCGCCTGTAATCATATCGATCATATCGAAAATTCTTTTTTCCTCATTCGTATGGTATTCCGCGGAGCCGGTTCTGATCTTTTCTCTGAATCTAAGATTGAACTCATACTTTTCAGTTTTGGTTCTATTAGGACTATCCAGATAGTTGTCTGTAAGAGGATACAACATGCTATATGCGAACATCGAATTCGTCAGTTCCACTCGTCTATTCATATAAAGCTGCATGCTGTTCATCGTCCAGACATTTCTGAGCGCTTGAAATATGCCGTTTACATCCAGTTCAGGAGCAGTTTCTCTTGCCCGTCTGATAAAGGACCGCGAACATTCCAAATAGTCTTCGTCGAACAGGTGCTCCGCAGCCCATCTGCTTATTCCCATGGTTTCAATCATGAACTCCTTGCACGACAACATGATCTGATCAAACTCGGCGCTTTTTTCAGCTGCCGGATGATATTCCGTAAGGTACTTAAGCAGCTCGGTTTTCAGGTCCATCAATTTCTTATCGTTCTTTTTATCATAGGCTGAGTCGAAGCACGGGTAGGTCAATCCACTGTTCCACCAGGACTCCTGTGCATGATTCACAAGCTCTTCTATCTTCATCACAATCACCTCTACTTGATTTTAACATTATCTAACTTTTGTTTCATTAAGCGAACATTAGAGTTTCATTAACGAGATAGAAATGTACCTAAATGTAAAAAAATGCGACCATCAATTGAATGGACGCATGTTGTGACTAAAGTTGATCTAGTTCATTAAGAGTATATTCCTTGTCTTTAGGATCTTTGATTCCAGCGACAAGTTCTGTCGCTCTCTTTTTAAAGGATTCATAATCGGAAGTATTCCCCAGTACCTTATGTGCTTCTGCAATCGCCATATATGCAAAAACAATATCCCAGTCTTTGATTGTGTATAGCTCACAGATTTTCAAGCAGGCGCTCGCATGTAACAGTGCCTGTTCACCCATACCTAAAATCGCATATACTTTTGATACCTGCCATTCACCTCTTTCAAGGTTGACCGGTTCCCCAACCTTGCCCCATAAAAACCGTGAGGCATGAGCTGCATGAATCATATTTATGTTGTCGTCTTCTGTGCGATCTTCCTTATCGATATATTCCCAAACAAGATTGAAGCACGCCTTGGCCTGTTCGACCTGAAAATCATGAAATGCACTTTGTGGCATCTTCTACTCCTCCTACTTATTAGATAACGAACGATTCAACCGATTGTAGAGCTTGATTGTGAGAATTGAGCATAGGCCACCAATAACAGCTCCAAAAATGATGTCTGTCGGATAATGGACAAGCAAGTACACTCGAGAGAGTGAAATCAAACATGCCAGGACCCAAATAACCGTCCTATGTCTAGAAAGCATATATGACAACACTCCAGCCACTGCGAATGACGATGTCGTATGACCTGATGGGAATGAATAGATCCCCTTAGGATAAATAAGCGGTACGATATCGGTGTGGGTGATAAAGGGTCTGGGTCTCAAAAAACAATGCTTCAGTGTGACTTCTCCAACTAGAGTCGATAGAATAAGTGCGAACAGGGCAAGAAATCCCGCACTCCTTGTCTTCTTATCGATAAGCAACACTCCACAGATCAGCATCCATATCAATCCGCCGTTTCCAAGTGAAGTGATAGCAATCACAAGGTCGTTTAGCGGTTCATATTGGTGAAAATTTTTAAAAATCTCCAAAATTCCTAAATCCAGTCCCATGATCAATGCCATCTGCGATCTCCTTTTACAATACTTCTATTGTAGTGATAAGCATCGCACCTGTCAATTACTCAAATCAGTTACTTGCGCGTCCTCAGGATAAGTGATGTCTTCTTCTTTCACCCTACCGAAGGCAAGGTCTTTGAAGTAGAACATCGTCTTGACATCACCAACTTTCGATTCCATTTTGATAATGAGTCCATACTCCTTCCATACGTAATAGGTCGCAGAAAATTCAGGACCGCTGTATTCGAAAACCAGGACCTCCTTGTCATCCAGTGTTTCCTCACCCTTGTAACGGATCTGAGAAAAAGTGGATTTATCGAGACTTGCGATATAGGTGAATGGATTTATCATCTCACCTGTGTCCTGATAATCCATAAGCATGACAGAATTGGTTTCCTCAGTATAGATGCCCATCTTACCGGTTTCTTCGTTCACGAAAGTAATCATGCCCATCGTTTCAGTCTTATAGCTGCGCCCGATCGCCCAGTATTTCATACTCACTGTTTGCCCCATGTTGTCCATTACAAGTTCATAGTAATAATTGTCCGCCATGGCCGAACCCCCGAGTACACTTTCGAACTCTATTCCTGACACGCCGGGTTCATCGGATGTTTCCGAATCCTTTAGTACTTCGGTCTTGGCAACTGCTTCAGTTTCAGCTTCTTTCGCCATTTTTTCTGACTGCGTATCGTTCTTGTCAATGCTGCTTACCTCACTCTTACACGCTGTGAGTAAGAAAACCGCGATTGCGATCAGCGTCCATAATTTCCACTGTGATTTTTTCATAATTCTCACACTCCTTCAACCTGCCCTCTTAAAAACTATATATCCAAAATGACAAATTTGAATCATGGTCTTTTGCGCTTTGTAGGGATACAGCCCATCAAATCTCTGATATACTATAGTTGAAAATCAACACTTGATAGGAGATGAACTTATGACGTATGTCAAACCAAGCCTATCCGACTGGAGCGGTCGAATGGACAGCACTACAAATTACGATGCCTTTAGGTGGCATCAATGTGTCAAGGCACTCGATTTAACTGCTGCACCGGAACAGCCGGCTGCACTCAAAATAGGATTTATCGGATTTGAATGCGATAAGGGCATAAAGCTGAATAAAGGACGTGTCGGCGCAGCCCTTGGTCCAAAAATGATTAAGAAAGAGTTATCCAACTTACCATGTCTGTTCTCGCAGGAACTTCAGCTTTATGATTGCGGAAGCATTCAAGCATTTAACCAGTCACTCGAATCACTTCAACAGGAACTCGCTGATCACGTGGGTGTCATGCTTGATCTCGGCATCTTCCCTATTGTCTTAGGTGGCGGCCACGAGCTCGCGCTTGGCCATTACAAAGGACTTAGGAGAAAGTATTCCGATTTGGGAATCATCAATCTGGATGCGCATCTGGACATGAGGCCCTACCACGAGACAGCCTCCTCCGGAACCATGTTCAGACAGATCGCCGATATGAACCAAGCCAGCGGAGAGACTTTCAAGTACCTGTGTCTGGGTCTTCAAAAGCGTGGCAACACGATCGACTTATTGAAAACAGCTAAGGCGCTGGGTGCGGAGTTCACCTATGCTCGAGACATCATACATGGCAATTTTAGCGATACGCAAGAAAAAATCATAAAGTTCGCCCGTAAGAGCAAACATATCTATCTGACCCTATGCACCGATGTCATCGCCTCTGCGTATGCCCCGGGAGTAAGCTCTGCACAACCCCTAGGCATCCATCCAGAGATCATTCTCGACTTGATCAAGTTTGTTATCCGTACAGATCGATTGATCGCATTCGATGTGGCCGAGGTCTCCCCGCGATTCGATCAGGACAACGTGACAGCGAACCTTGCGTGTACCTTCATTTTCGCCCTAGTGAACGAGCTTGCGGATTTAAACAACCTTTCGATTACAATCTAAAAGACTGATGTCTACATGTTGTCCCCTTAGCAGGGGGCTTGTGGACATCAGTCTTCTTATTTAAAACTATACGGTGAAGATTTTTATCTTATCATTGAGTTCAGCAGACAATGAGTTTAGGCGCTCGGCATTCTTAGCGACCTCCTCCACAGCTTTGGTCTGCTCATCCATCGAATGTTCCACTTCTTCAGTGGCTGCGGCAGTCTCTTCTGATACCGCTGAAATATTGTTTACACCCTCAATCAATTTGTTTTTGCTGATAAACAGCTCATCAAGCTCCTTGGTCACTACTTCGATTTGGGCAGATATACTTTCGACCGAACCGAATATTTTGTCGAATGAATCATTCACGTTTGTCAGGGACTCGTTTTGCTGTTCATTGATCTTGGCTACTTCATTCATCACAGAAACAGTTTCCTTACTTTCATTTTGAATCGCACTGATGATGGTTCGGATTTCGTCGGCAGACTGACTGGAGCTTTCAGCTAGCTTTCTGATTTCCTCAGCGACGACTGCGAATCCCCGACCGGCTTCCCCAGCTCTTGCAGCCTCGATGGACGCGTTTAGGGCCAGCAAATTGGTCTGTTCGGAAATAGAAGTGATCGTCGCGATGATGTCTGTGATCGCATTTGCTTTTTTGTCTAGATTGTAAACCGCTTCTTTGACCTTATTGTTGGATGCGTTGTTCGCATCTGACTTTTCTCTTAAGTCATCAATGGCGACAAGGCCTGATTTATTGACCTCCATGGCGTATTCGGCGTTCTTTTTCATACTCGTCGAGTTATCCATCAAGGTGACGAACTTTTCATTGATTTCACCTGCGACTTCCGCTCCAAGTTCGGCATTTTCAGCGGTATCCTGAGTCCCTTTTGCAATTTCCTGTATGGTCAGTGCAACCTGGTCCACTGTCGCATTGGTCTCTTCTGACATGGAAGCCAAGTTACTCGCGGCATCCACCATATCCGATGCGACATGCTGAGCCTCTTTGATCAGTGACCTAACCGCTTCTGACATTCCGTTAAGACTTATCGCAAGCAGTTTTGTCTCATCATTTGTTTTCACTTCGACTAGGGTAGTAAAATCACCATTCTTGATTTTTTCAGTTGCTTCTACGATCTGGTTGATCGGTTTAGTGATTCTCTTACCAATGACTTGAGAGACAATCACCGAAATGACCACTCCGAATACAAGAACGATTAAAAGTACGTTGATGATGCTTCTAACGATACTCAGCACCTCTTTTTCAGGCACGGCAGAAGCAACGATCCATCCATTGTCCAGGTGAGAATATGCCGACAGTATATCGGTTCCGCTTCCGTCTTCATAATGCGTGAAGCCAGTCTCCTTACTGTTCATTTCATCCAGCAAAAGTTGATAATCACCCGTATCCAGTATGTTTTCTTCAAAAGCCAAATCCTTATGCACCATGGTTCGTCCATCAGGATGCATCAGGTAGAGATATCCGCTTTCAAAGAGTTCAACGCTTCCGAGCTTTAGGGCGATATCATCCAGATAAAGGTCCATCCCTGCAAGACCTATGGATTCGCCGTTGACGATAATTGGTTTAACATAGGAAGTGATGATTCCGCCAGCTTCTGAAACATAAGGGAATGTCCAAAGCGTCAACTGGCTATCGATAGGGTCGCTATACCAGGAGTTATAGTCCTTGTAATAGTCAACGCCGAATGAATCTTGAAGTTCAAAAACGTTCGAACCGTTATCGAGCATCCATATGTCCACTTCCTGGCCGAACTTCTCGACGTTGAAGTAGACATACACGGATTTAGTCAAACCGGTCCCTTCTCCGACTTTTTTTAGTCTTTTGGCAAGTTCTTTTTTGTAGTCCTGAAGGTACTGTTTGTCCCCCATCGCCATGCTGACATTCACATCGGCGATAATCTCACTTGCTATCACCGAAACAGCGGACTCGATATTTGAGAACGCCTGTTCGAATTCATTGACATTCGATCTGACGATCGTCGTGGCAAACTCCTTTGCCTCGTTTCCTACATTCTCATTAAGCAGGTAGACGACTGTACCTGAAATCGTTCCTAGGATAATGAGATTGACCAGAATGATTGATAACATGATTTTTGTCGAGATCTTATACTTGATCTTCATAGCAAACCTCCCCGTAAGCCATTAGCTTTTTTCTAAACTTATCTGAATACATACCCAGCTTTTGGATATCTGATTCAATTATATTTCTACTACTTGACATTATAGAGTAGTAGGTGTATGATATAACCAAAGACTACTCTATATTGTTTAGTAGTGGAGGTGATAGGATGGCTAGTCGCTCGCAGATGTTGAAGGGCTTGCTTGAAGGATGTATTCTCGAGATCATTTCACATGGTGAGACCTATGGCTATGAGATTACGGAAAATCTCAATAGGTCCGGGTTTGCAGATTTGAACGAAGGTAGCGTATATCCTGTACTGATAAGGCTTCAAAACAAAGATTTGGTGACAAGTAAGTCTAAAGAGTCCCCTTTGGGACCAAGAAGAAAATATTTTTATATCACTGACAAGGGATTAGGATTTCTAGACAGTTTCAAAAGAGAATGGCAGGAGATCTCTGGTGTTGTGACTACGATACTAAAAGGTGGTGCTTAAGATGATGAGAACTGGAAGATATAAACTATTCATGACTGTGGGACTGGCAGTCCTATTGATTGCTCAGGCGGTCGTTTTTATCGCAATCGGCCCTGAAATGACATCCGGGCTCTGGTTTCTGATGAGCGTGGTCATCATGCTCGCCATTCTTGCTGTCGGAATCGCTTTTGTAACGATAAAGAAAATCGAGCGTAGGATCGACAGCCTGCCCGATGGCTTTTCAAACGCTTTCATGGACGCAAATGAACTGATCGGTCTCAGTTCGATGACCAGAACCATGAAACAGGAAACCACTGCGATGATTCTTGAGATTTTCGAACATGCGGCTTTACAGAACCGTACGGTTGAAGAGGTTACAGGCGGCGACCTTGAATCCTTTATGGAAGATTTCATCACGGCAGCCGGCGGCGATCCCATACCCCTATACTGGTTTTCCTATAGCTCACTACTATTTGTCGGTTACCTTCTGATGATAAAAATCTACAAGGTCGTACGCGTAGGCAACTTCAGTATGGACCATTTTAAAACTGAAACTCTCGATGTCGGAATCACACTCACGTACGCTCTTATCGCCTATCTGTTTTTCCCATGGCTGATGATCGTGATGAAAAAGGCTGCAAGAGAGCAGTGGCAAGGTCTAAAAAGACTGTACATCCTGTTTCCATTCATCGTGCCGATTGGGCTGCTGAGCCTGTTGATCGGAGTGAACAACGAACCCCTAAGAAGTTTTCTGGATCAGCCTCTCGATGTCTTTGGCAGTCCATATGGTTTTGTCATGGGTATCCTTGTCTTCATGGCTTGCATCCTTCTCATGAACTATTCCCGAAGAAAGCAACTCAAATAGCAATAGCGCCTAATGTTTAGGCGCTATTTTCATGTTTGACCGCTATTCTATTTGACCATCTTGTAACCCACACCCCAGACAGTGTGGATGTATTCTGGATTTGAAGCATCGAACTCCAGCTTTTCTCTTATTTTTCGGATATGTACGGTGATTGTCGGAATATCATGGTCGGAATCGAGGCCCCAGACTTTCTGAAAGATTTCTTCTTTTGCAAAAACCTTATTTGGCGCACTTGCAAGCAAGGTAAGCAGATCATACTCCTTTGGAGTAAGTTCTATTGTTTCCCCGTTCATAAAGACCTGCCTGTGATCGAGGTTGATCAGAAGTCCTCTAATTTCAATACGATCATGATCATCCTCTTTCGAAATTCTTTTAAGCGTCTCGTATCTTTGGATATGCGCCTTGGTCCTTGCGACAAGCTCGGCAGGACTGAAGGGTTTTGTCACATAGTCGTCGATTCCAATCGAAAATCCTCGAATGGTATCCGACTCCTTCGACTTTGCCGTGACCATGATGATCGGTGTATCCTTGCTTTCACGTATTTTTTTTGCGATGGTGATTCCATCGATTTCCGGAAGCATCACATCCAGAATATACAGATCGAACTTTTCCGCAAGCGCGATCGTCAGACCCACTTTTCCATTAGGAGCGAGTGTCACTTCAAAACCAGCCATTTCCAGATAGTCGCGTTCAACCTCTCCAATTGTCTGATCATCTTCAATGATTAATATTTTCTTCACTCGTATCTCCTTCTATGGGTAACTCGATAGCTATCATGAAATACTTGCCATATTCACTCTCAGCCCAGATGCTTCCCTGATGCTTGAGTACGATCGATTGGGCGATGGCAAGCCCTAGTCCCGATCCGCCTTGGTTGGGATTTCTAGATTTGTCACCCCGTTTAAAGGATTTGAAAAGACTGCCGATCTCAGGTTCATCGCTTCCGAATCCGTTATCCCTAAACATCATTCTGACCCTGTCGCCTACCCTTTCAATCGAGACTGCGACATGGGTACGCTCCCTACCGGAGTACTTCACGCTATTTTTTATCACATTGACGACCACACGGTTGAAACGTTCCACATCCAGATTCACATAGATACGTTTCACCATCGGTCGCATGTACTCGATATCAAGCTGCTCCTTGCTGTAGTCGAAAGTGAGCTCCTCTAATATGTCCAGAAGATAATAGTCCAGATCGACTTTTGAGAACGCATATTGGTCGATCCCGATTTCTAGGTCGGAATACAAGCTGAGTTCATTGATCATATTGTCGATGGAGTGAACTTTCTTTAGGATGTTGTCGCCATATTTCGTTCTTTTCTCATCGGTATCAAGCAGGTTGTCCCTAATCGCTTCGGCATGCGCCCTAATCGAAGCAAGAGGGGTTTTCGTATCATGTGTGATCTGGGCGAGAAACTCTTTTCGCATCTCCTCGATCTTTATCTCATTTTCCTGATTCGCTTGAAGCGAACCTGCCATGTCGTTGATCGCCGAATTGATCAGCATGAAGATCGGCTCTTTCACCTCTTCACTCAATCTTGGTTTGAAATCATGGTCGCTATAGCTCCCGACAGTATCCAATATCTCATTGATCGGCTTTGTCATCCTTTTGATAAAAATAAAAGACATCACCGCATGAAGTATCAGAAGCGTGAAAATGATACGAATGAGATTCTCCCTGATAAAGGTCATCAGGGCGGCAGGCAGATCTGTATATTTCAAAAAGAAGTAGATCGATCCCTCTTCACCGTCCTCATAATAAAAATCAAGTTGCTTGTACATCACATAACCTGTTTTTTCAAGCAAAAGCTCATTGGTCAGGATATTCCTTTCCATAAAACCCGGTAGCGAATCCGCATTGATTCCTGCAAACTTCGTTTCGATGTCTTCCTGTATTTCTGCACTAAGCGGTAAAAAAGGTGCAAATTGATCACCTTTTCGTTCGACAAAAAACATGTAGAAGGGGTTTTTCTGTCTCATATAGGAAGAAAGGAGCTCGTTGAGCTGATCATGCTCCTGATAAATAGGAGAATCGAGACTCCAGATGTTGATGTCCCTTGCTATTTGCTCCGTCGTCATATACCCTCGCATCTGCCAGATATCGATATCTCCTGTAAATATTTTAAAAATCCCATCGCCATAATGAGCAAAAGTCACAAAAAACAGAACTACGATCGGAATGAATAGCGATAGTATCCATCCCAATAGTAGTTTGATTCCAAAATTGCTTTTAAGCGGTATCTTTCTTTCGTTTTTAACGCGCATGCTATCCCCTTTGAAGGACGCTAGTCGTTCACTATTACAGGCGCCCCGTCCATCACAAATTCTTTTCCAAATGTAATCAGTCGGTCATTTGTGTCAAGTTCTCCCCTTACCGCCATATCATCCCCACGGAGTGATACGACCTCAACAAGTACTTTTTTTGCAAAATCATCCTTTAGCACATAAACAAAGCTTTCGCCGTTCGCTTGTAAAAGCGCCTGACTTGGAATCCAGATTCCCTGTGGCTCGCTGCTTTTGATTATCCAGATGTCCGCAAACATTCCCGGCTTTATCAGCTTTGATGTGTTGTCTAAGGTGATCTCCACAGGGTATGTTCCATTGCTTGCCGAAAGTGAAACAGAAGATACTTGCCCTTTGATCAGTTCATCCAGCGTCGATACATAGACTTCAACCGACTGCCCCACATGAACTTGGTTGATATATTTTGATGCGACCTGTGTTTTGACTTCATAGTCTTCTGTCACATCGATGGTAAATCCATTTTGAGTCGTCGCAAACATCCCCTGCGCGACATTTTTATCGGTAATCACCCCAGAAACCGGTGCTGTCACCGTATAGTTGTCGCTGAGTGAATCATAGTTGTGTGAGACAGACTCATAAGACTGATAAGCGCTATTGTAGGACAACTTTGCGTTATCCATCTGACTCTTCACATTGTCAAGCTCGGTCTTTGAGGCTGCTCCGCTTTCAAATAGGGACTTGTACTTCACAAAATTCTCACTGGCCGTGTCAAAGCTTAGTCGTGCTTGTGTAAGGGCGTTGGAGGCTTGAGTCACTTTTGTGCTTTTATCCACTTCAAAATCGGTAGTTTCAATCGTAAAGAGTACTTGTCCTTTTTCGACGTATTCCCCTGTATTGAAGAAGACCTCCAGGACATCGCCACTGGTCATCGCATTGGCCTGATACTGCTGCTTCGATTTGATTTCGCCTATGGTGAAGATCGCATCGTAAACTTCATCGCTTACAACCTCTTGTGTCTTCACTGCAGTCGGCTGAAATTCATAGGACTGATTCACAGACGAGTCATCCTTTTTTACCATACACCCTGTCATCATCGACAGAGAGAGTGCCAGTACGCCGATTAATTTTATGACCTTCAATCTATTATAACCCATTGACAGTTACCTCCTGATTCTTTTTTGATTGTTTTTTCGATTCTCTCCTGACAGTCCGGTCCTCCATCATATAATACAGAAGTGGAATAATCAGCAGCGTCAGAACCGTGGATGCCAAGAGTCCGAAGACAATCGCATAACCGAGTTGTGAGAAATACGCATTGTAAAGGGCAAGTGGCAATACCCCACCCATCGTCGTAAGCGAAGTGGCGATTACCGGTAAGAATCTTACTCTTACAGCATCAAGCGTCGCCTCTTTCACAGATTTGCCTATGCTTCTTTGGTAATTTGCAAAGTCGACAAGTACGATGGCGTCATTGACTGCAATGCCAACAAGTGCGACAATTCCCATCATCGCGAACACTCCAAGGTTGTTTCCTGTAACGATCAGGCCGAAGATGATGCCTATGAGCGCGAAAGGTACGGACATCAAAATCACAAAAGGCTGCTGGAACGAATTGAACTGGATGACAAGCGCCATATAGACTAGAAAAATAGCCACTAGAAAACTCATCAGCATCGTTTCTGTTTGTTCATCCGTACTCTGCATCTGACCACCGGATGTCTGAACCATGCCTTCCGGAAGCGGAACCGCTTTGATGACCTCTTCAAAAGTCTTTCCTACTACAGTAGCATTATAGCCATTCTTCACGTTAGCAGAAACCGTAACCACCTTATCCCCGTCTTCGTGGTCGATTCTTGCCATTCCCTCAGAAAACTCCAAGGTCGCGACCTCTTCAAATGGTATCAGCTGACCCATAGGTGTCTGAAAATGGACTTTTTCAAAATCAGAAACCGATTCGATCGGTCTCTCGTCGAAGTAAAGCGTGATATCGTAAGCATCACCTGCTTCTTTGTAGGCACCAACGTTAACACCGCTGATTCTTTGCCTTAAGTCATTCGCCATGCTTCCAGGATTCAAACCGTAATAGGAAGCCCTGTTCTTATCTATCTCTATTGTGATTTCTTTCACGCCGTCCTGTGACGAGATTGTAGGATGATCGACGCCATCGATCTGTTCGAGCAGTTTTAAATACTCCGAACCGATCGCGTTGAGCTCATTGAGGTCGTCGCCTTTTATTCCAACAGATATATCAGATCCTGCGCCCATGGGTCCTAAATCAGAGACGGGTTTGACATCGAACTCTGCTCCAGGAATGGTTTTGACCAGTTCCCTAAGTTCATCTACAAGCACGTAACCTGAAATCTTGCGGCTGTCCGATTCGACAAAGTTCACTGTAATTTTCGCTTCGTTTTTCTTATTTCCTCCCACAACGATATCAAAGGATTCAAGGTCTTCCATCAAGTAGAGTTTCTGCTCGATGAACCCCGTCACTTCGTAGGTATCCTCAAGCAGATAGCCTTCGGGAGCTGTGATATCGATAGTGGCAGAATTCGGCTCCTCTGTCGGAAGCAGTTCAAGCTCGAGTATTCCCATTGGGATGGTTGCGATCGATACAGCAAGCACCACTAGTGCGACTGCGAATATCGACCATCTCTTTAGTTTGGATTCTAAGAACTGGGTAAGCCAAGCTAAATAGTTGTCGATATAGCCATGCTTCTTATCCACCGGCTTATGCTGGTTTCGGTTTCTAAGGACAATCTTAATGACCATGATTCCAGAAAACGCAATCGCAAGAGCGACAGCCCAGGGCGTGATTTTCCATTTGTCTAAAAAAGCGACAAAGGTCAGACCGAACACGAAGAGGATGGAGATCACATCTTTTAAAGGTGTGTGCCTGATGTCTGTCTTCTTATATTTCGAAAGCAGTCTGCTGCTCAAATTCGGTGTGATCGCAATCGATACGACAAAGGATGCCAGTATGGTGATGATCAGAGTTTTCGGCAGAATCGAAATGAATTGGGCCATCATTCCCTTTTGAAGAGCGAGAGGAACAAAGGCGCCGACCGTGGTGATGGTTGCTGCGAATACCGCCGGGGCGACCTGATTGGTTCCAACCTTTGACGCACTTACCCTATCAAGTCCCTCATCCCTCAACCTATCGATATTTTCCATTACTACAATCGCATTATCTACAAGCAGTCCTAGAGCGATGACAAAACCCACAAGGCTTGTCATATTTATCGTGATACCGACAAGGTTCATTGTCACCAGACTGATAAAGAGTGAAAGTGGAATCACAAGGGCGACGATAATCGATTCGTTTAGTCCGATAAAGATAAACAAAACTGCGATGACGACCAGTAAGCCGCCAAGTGCGCTGTTTAAGACCGTATCAAGGCTCTCAGCAACGTTTTCACTTTCATCGGAGGTGATGATCACACTCAAGTTTTTGGGATAGGACAAACCTTTTTCATCTTTCAACAGTGTTTTTATCGTATCGGATATTCCTATGATGTCAGCGCCGGTCTCTCTATATAGAGCCATTTTGATGACAGGCGTCGCCTTTTCTTCCTCGCTGAACTCCGTCGTATAGGTGTACGCCATCGAATTCTGCTTTTTATATCCGTCGCTTACAGTAGCTACGTCTTTTAAGAAGATGGTTCCGCTAGAACCGCTGACAATAACCAGGTTTTCAATTTCCTCGATTGTTTTAAACGCTTCATCCACCCTAAGCGAGTAGTTGACATGGTCAAGTCCCTTGTCACCAAGCGGTAACTGGATATTGGAACCTGCGAGCGCGCTTGAAATCGAGTTAGAGGTCAAGCCGTGTTCAAGCAAGGCGTTCTGATCGACAGAAACCTTGATTTCACGTTCCTTGCCGCCAGATATGTCAACATTCTTCACCCCGTCTATTGCTTCAAACTTTGCGGCGAGATCCTGGGCGTACTCATTGATTTCAACCAGATCGTACTCACCGGTCAAGGTCAGGTTCATGATAGGAATCTCTCCCGATTCCATCTGAATGACCATGGGGTCCATGACCCCGTCAGGAAACCTCAGTGCATTCACCGCGGTCTGCACATCCAGCTCCGCCTGTTTCATTTCGGTGTCCTCGTCGAATTCAAGTACCACCTGGGCATAACCCGCAACCGTTGTTGAGGTGATTCCGTCGAGGTTTTCTATTCCATCGACCGCGTTCTCCACTTCCTCGGTTACAAGTGTTTCGACATCCTGTACTGATGCGCCAGGGTAAGGAACCGTCACAAAGATATAATTGATTTCTATATCAGGAAACGATTCTTTAGGCATATCGTAGTAAGAGTAAAGTCCTGTTGCGACAATCAAAACGATCAGCAGATAGATCACGCGGTACCTATCGATCAGCCAACTGGACACTTTACCCAAGAAATTCTGTTTTAACTTCAACTCAGGTATATCTTTCATATTTTATCCTCCTAATGATCTTCTTCTATGAGTATAGGTGAAAGATGTTATTAGCCACCTAAGAAATTCTAAAGAATTTCTAAATTATCATCAATAAAAAACCGAGCCTTTCCGGCTCGGTTCAGATTGCATCTAGTCAATCAGTCCATTTTTCACTCGCTCGATCAGATCGAGGCATCTGGCCTTTACAAGGTCTCTGGTCTCCCTAAACCCCTCGATCGGTCCACCGGACGGGTCCTCAAGACCCCAGTCTTCGGCGAACTTGTTGGGCACAAAGGGGCAGACTACATTGCAGCCCATGGTGATCAGTAGGTCAAGCTCGCTTGGAATATCCGACAGTAGTTTCGGACGGTGACCGCTCATATCGATCCCCGCTTCTTCCATCACCTCTACGGCAAGTGGTTTTACTTCTTTGTAGTCCTCAGTGCCTGCTGAATAGACTTCGAAGATATCTGAACCTAAAGCCTTCATCCAGCCTTCGGCCATTTGGCTTCTGCATGAGTTGTGCACACAGACAAATGCGATTTTATATTTCATGATTTCTCTCCTTATCTACTAGTTCTGCGCGGTTTCAGGTAAAAACCAATGCGTCGTATTGTTTGCAAATCTCACTAAAAGCAGCATCACCGGCACTTCGACAAGCACGCCGACAATCGTTGCTAGAGCAACGGGACTATCCGCACCGAACAGAGCGATGGCAACAGCGACAGCCAGTTCGAAAAAGTTTGAGGCTCCAATCATCCCAGCAGGCGCTGCGATATTGTGAGGAAGCTTGAGCGCCTTGCTCGCGCCATATGCGATAGTGAAGATCAAGACCGTCTGAATGATCAGAGGTACAGATATCAAGACGATATGCATAGGGTTGTTGAGAATCACTTGCCCCTGGAAGGAGAAGATGATCACAAGTGTAAGCAGTAAGCCCGAAATGGTGACGCCGTTAAACTTAGGTAAGAATCCATTTTTAAAGTATTCCAGTCCGCGTTTTCTGATGACTCTGTTTCGAGTGTAGACGCCTGCTGTAAGTGGAATCACTACAAACAGCACTACAGATAGGATCAGTGTATCCCACGGAATCGCCACACCGCTTATTCCAAGCAGGAAAGCGACGATCGGAGTAAAGGCGACCAAGATGATCAGATCATTTGTAGCAACCTGCACGACCGTATAGGCAGGGTTTCCCTTGGTCAAGTGACTCCAGACAAATACCATCGCTGTACAAGGTGCGGCACCAAGAAGAACAGCGCCGGTCAGATAATCCCTTGCAAGATCTGCAGGAATGAACTGTTTGAAGATGACATAGAAAAACAACGACGCGATACCATACATCGTGAAGGGCTTTATCAGCCAGTTGGTGATCCATGTCACGTATAATCCCTTAGGGTTCTTACCAATATGCTTGACGCTTTTAAAATCGACTTTCATCATCATCGGATAAATCATCAGCCAAATCAGAAGTGCGATCGGTATCGACACATTGGCATATTCAAACTTACTTAAAAATTCAGGAACTTGAGGTATGAATTTACCGATCATCACTCCAAGCACCATGCAAAGCGCAACCCATACGGTCAGGTAGTGCTCAAAAAAACTGATTCCTTCAAGTTTTTGCTTACTCATTTAAAGACTCCTTATTCTACACATTCACAGGCGCCATATTCGCCGTCACTTTTTATCGTCAATTGGTTCAATATGCGTTTCGCATTCTCACAGCCGTCAAACGAAAGTGAATAATAGACCCACTTCATATCTTTTCTTGATTCTACGATTCCACTCTCTATCAGAATCTTCATATGATGCGAAAGCGTGGACTGGCTGATGGTCAAAACATCCAAGAGGTTACACGCGCACATTTCACGTTCTTGAAGTTTTTCGATAATCCTTAGTCTGCTTTCATCACAAAAAGCCTTGAACACAAGCGCGTTATATTTATAATCCATCCCTTATCCTTTCAGTCATATCGACATCTATCGATATAACTATATTCCATATGCTATTGCCTGTCAATATGAGTAGTGTTAAATTCACGTAAATAAAAAAACAGCTTCACATGAGTCTGTTCGGCTGTTTTCCATTGGCTATCATTTATACATGATTTTCTTTACTAGCTTAGAGCTTCTTTTATTGAAAGGTGGATACTTCATCTTTAAATCGAAATGTGTCGCACTCACAAGAATGGACTTCTTATGGGTGAACGCATCAAAGCTATGCCTTCCGTGATAATTGCCTACACCGCTCGTGCCTCTCCCACCAAAGGGTAAATGCTCATTTGTCAGATGCATGATCGTATCATTGACACACCCTCCGCCGAAGTGGACACGGTCAAGCAGTTCCTCTACAAATCGGTTATTCTTGCTGAAAACATACATGGCAAGAGGATCGGGATTACGTTTGACGATAGCGATAATATCATCTGTAGTGTCATAGGTAAGCACTGGCAGCACCGGTCCAAAAATCTCATCCTTCATGATGGGCTTATCAAGATCGCCTACTTCGATAAGGGTAAGGTCTATATGAAGCTCCTCCCTACTGTGACCGCCGCCATAAATGACCTTCCCGTCACTTAAATAGCCGACGACCCGTTCGTAATTCCTCTCGTTGATCATTTTTCCGAAGTCCCGGCTGTCTTGATGGGAGTGCCCGTAAAACTTATCGGCTACGGCTTTGAACTTGTCGTAAAATGCATCCTTGATGTCCCCGTGCACGATGACATAGTCAGGTGCCACACAGGTTTGCCCCGCGTTGACCCCTTTACCAAAGACGATCCTGTTGACAGCCAGATCCAGATTGCACTCCCTATCGATGACACACGGACTTTTACCACCTAGCTCGAGTATCACGGGGGTGAGATATTTTGCTGCTTTTTCCATAATGATTCGCCCTACCCCGGTGCTTCCTGTAAAGAAAATCTTATCAAAACGGTTGTCGAGTAGTTCTGTCGTCTCGCTCACAGCGCCCTGAACCACCTTGATGTACTCGGGATCAAAGAATTCACAGATCATGTCCTCTAGCACCTGAGCTGTATGAATAGAAATCTCAGACGGCTTCAGCAAAACGGTGTTTCCTCCTGCAATAGCACCTACAAGAGGCGAAATAGCAAGCTGAAAGGGATAGTTCCATGGTCCGATGATCAGCGTAGTCCCATATGGCTCGCTTATGGTGTACGACTTCGCCCCCACATTGATAAGGTTGGTTCGGACCCTTCTTTTTTTGCTCCACTTTTTCAGGTTTTTCCGGACACCGGCGATTTCAGATAAGGTGAATCCGATTTCTGTTGTGATAATTTCCTGTTCTGACTTTCCAAGGTCCCTATGAAGGGCTTCTGCGATTCTATCTTCGTAAGTATGAATCGCATTTCTAAGCTTATCCAGCTGTTCCATTCTAAACTGGACACTTCTCGTCACTCCTGTTTCGTAAAGCTGGCGCTGCGCTTCAAGTGCGTCGGCATATTTGTTGTTTTTCATCTCATTCTCCAATCCACTGATTGATACTCTTAAGCCAATTATATAATAAAAATAGGTTTCTCACTCTTCTTTAAATAAATATTCTCCTCATGTATCATGAAGAGCCCTAAATAGTTATAGAAGAAATTTACTTTTTATACTTCTGTCCCGCACAAATTATTACATTCATGTTATAATTAATATCCGATTCAACAGCAAAGACTACTGACAACTACTCAACCACATGTAAAATCAGTGAAGGAATAACATGAAAAACAACAGACTACACAACCTATTGCTAATTGCCACAACGATCTCCATCATACTTATCATCGCTATCGCCCCTCTGTTCAAAAGCGGCATGTCATTGCCTAATTACTACAATCAGCTGTTTGAAGAAGCAGTCGTTGTCGAAATCATCTCTGAAGACCTGAAGACGGATGCAGTCATTCATGGCTTGATCGTTGGACGGCAAGAAGCAGTTGTAAAGGTAACCACCGGCAAATACAAAGGTGGAATTTATGAAACCGTAAACATCCTCGACCAGGCACATAACGTACTTCTTCAAAACAAGCTTAAGGTCATTGTTGGAATCAGGGAAACGGATGAGGGCCCCAATGTATGGGTCTACAACCATAAACGAGTAAACTACCTCTACGCTCTTGCCGGCATTTTCTTCTTGTTACTACTCTACTTCGGGCGTAAAAAAGGCATTGATTCTATCGTTGCCCTATTGTTTACCGGGTCCGTATTCATCTTTATCCTTATTCCTCTTATTTTCAGAGGTTACAACACCGTTCTCTTGGCCATCATCTGCGCCATCGTTTCACTTGTTGTTTCCTTTTTACTGATAGGTGGTTTTGAAAAGAAAACCTTTGTGGCAATTTTAGGTACTTTTTGCGGAATCATCGTAGCAGGACTTATCTCGCTCATCTTCAGCAAGCTCACGCATATCACAGGGATCAATCTGGACAAAGGAACACAGCTTGTCTATGTCGCCCTTGATTATGGAATAAAGGTTAAAGGCATCATGTTCGCTTCAATTCTGATCGCCTCGCTAGGCGCTGTTATGGATGTCGCAATGTCGATTTCCTCAGCCATGTATGAACTTTATCTGATGAATACTAAAATAACCTTTAAGAGTTTGTTTACTACAGGAATGAATATCGGTAAAGACATCATGGGAACCATGGCAAACACCTTGATCCTTGCCTTTATGGGCGGCTCATTCAGCCTAATGCTGCTACTATACGGATACAACATGTCCTACACGCAGATATCCAATCTTCCCTTCATCGCCGTTGAAGTGGTCCAAGGACTGGCAGGAAGTATCGGCATCGTACTTACCGTTCCTTTCACAGCATTCATGGCGGCGCTGATCTATCTTAAGTCTGACAGGCGCCCCGTAAAGTCTTCAAGACATAAAACCAGATAGATCGTCACATATGTTTAAAAGTCATAAAAAATCACAGATTTTTTTTGAAATTTTCTTAATATATATGTAATTTCAACATATAAAAAATCATTAAATGAGTATATAATATTATACAGACATAAGAATTTATTTTTATGGTGGATTTACAATAATAATTGATACTTAGCTACATAATTGTGTATATATAGAAAGTGGCTAAGTAACAATAGTAATCTACATCAACCGCTTCGATGGAATTACTTCATTTGGTATCTAAGGAAATCGTTTACGAGATCCTTTTGATATATTGGCAATTACATAATTTAGGGAGGAACAGTTCATGAAGAACAGAAAACTGCTAAGTTTATTCCTAGCACTTGTGATGATTCTATCATCGCTATCCATCGGCGTATTCGCTGATTCGTATTTAGTTAAGAAAGGTGACGTACTTTGGAAGATAGCCGAACAGTACGGAACAGACTACAAGACGCTTGCTGAATACAACAACATCAAAGATCCTAATATGATCTATGAAGGCACGACACTTCAAATTCCTGAGACTTCCAAGAAGATCACTCTTCTTGGAACAGCTGACTTACACGGCAGAATCTACGCATACGAATATGCGATTGATTCTGTAGATGCGGATGCCGGTCTTGCTAAGATCCAAACGATCGTGAAAAGAGAGAGAGAACTAAATCCCGATGCGATCCTTATGGATGTAGGCGACACGATCCAAGACAACAGTGCTGAACTATTCAACGACCTTCCGGTTCATCCGATGGTTCAAGTCATGAACGAAATGGACTTTGACATCTGGGCTATAGGAAACCACGAGTTCAACTTTGAAAAGTCTCTACTAGACAGAAACATCGCCGCTTTTGAAGGCACAGCGATTTCTGCAAACATCTACAAGACTGGTACTAACGAAAGATTCATCGACGGTTACAAGATTCTAAATGTCGATGGCGTCAGAGTTGCTATCGTAGGTATGATTCCTCCATATGTACCAGTATGGGAAGCAAGTTCTCCAAGTCACTTCAGTGGTTTAGAATTTAAAAGTATCGCTGACGAGACTGCTAAGGTAGTTGCAGAACTTGAAGGTAAGTACGACGTATTGGTCGGCGCTTACCACTTAGGTCCAGATGACGATCATGGCTTTGAAGGTCTTAATGCGATTGCGGAAGCATTCCCTCAATTTGACGTTATGTTCGGCGGACACGCTCACTCAAGATACGTAACTGAAGTCAACGGTGTTACGCTTATCGAGCCAGGCGCTTACGGCTGGGCACTTGCAAAAGCGGATATCGAAGTAGTTCCAACTGCTGACGGATATGAAGTCAAGCAAGTTGTAGCACAAAATATCGAAACATACAAAGAAGTTGAAGATCAAGGTATCCTTGATAAGTTCGCATTTGTACACGAGCAATCAGTAGCTGACGCCAACACAGTTGTCGGTAAGGTTACTGCAGATTACATCGAAGACGTGGATTACATCACAGGTGATGCGGTTGTTACTACAATGCCGACAGCACAAATCATCGATACTCCACTAATCGACTTGATCAACGACGTGCAAATGTTCTACACTAAAGCTCAAATCAGTTCTGCTGCAGCGTTCAAGAACGACATGAACCTAGTTGCAGGCGACTTTAAGAAAAAAGACGTAGCAAACATCTACAAATATGCAAACACACTAGTCGGTGTCAACATCACTGGCGCAAACCTTAAAGGTTACATGGAATGGTCTGCTAGCTACTACAACACATACACTCCTGGTGATGTGACAGTAAGCTTTGATCAAAACATACGTGGTTACAACTACGATATGTTCTCTGGCGTAACATACGACATCGACATTTCAAAACCTGCTGGTTCTAGAATCACTAACCTAATGCTTGACGGTAAGGCGATTTCTGACACTATGGTTTACAAACTTGCAGTGAACAACTACAGATTCGGTACGCTTTTAAGTAACGGCTGGGTTGTAGATGCTGACAAATACTACGATTCATATGAAACTATGCAAGATGCAGGTCGTATCAGAGACCTGATCATCAAGTACATCGGCGAGGAAAAAGCAGGCGTTGCTACCCCATCGGTAGACAACAACTGGAAAATCATTGGTGCTGATCTTGAACACGCATTAAAATCACAAGTAATCGATATGCTTAAAGCTGGTACGATTTCTATCCCTAGATCAGAAGATGGAAGAACACCGAATGTTAAATCACTTAACATCATCGATCTTTTGAAAGACGGTACGATTTCAAGCACTGATTACAAGAACCTTACATTACTTCACACAAACGATATGCACGGATTCTTTATCGAAGGCAAATATGACGGTATGGGTGCTGCTAAAATGGCGACATTCATCAAAGGCATGAAGGCTGATAGCGCAAATACGTTATTGCTTGATGCTGGTGACGCGCTACAAGGTCACAACCTTGTCACTCTTTCTGACGGTGAAGAAGGTACAAAAGTACTTAACGCACTTGGTTACGATGCGATGACACTTGGTAACCACGAGTTCGACTACGGTTCGGCTCAAACAGTAAAACTTGGTGGAATGCTTAATTTCCCAATGCTTGCTGCTAACGTGAAGAAAACTGACGGTTCATTGCTTGTTGATGACTATAAGATCTTTTCAGTTGACGGCATCAAAGTTGGCGTATTCGGTTTAGGAACTCCTGAAACTGTTTACAAATCACATCCAGACAACACTGCCGGTATCACATTCGAAGATATCTACACTACAGCTACAGCGATGGTGACTACACTTAAAGCTGAAGGCGCACAAGTGATCGTTACACTTGCCCACATCGGCGATGAAGGCGAATTCACAACAGGCATGTTAGCTGAAAAAGTTGCCGGTATCGATGTAATCATCGACGGTCACTCGCACTCGACATATCCTGACGGTAAACTTGTCGGTACTACTTTAATCGTAGCTGCTGGTGAAAAGACTAAGAACGTCGGTGTTGTAGAACTTACAGTGAAATCGGGTATGGTCGATGCTAAAAAAGCGACTCTATTCACTAAGAGTGCATCAGCTGCTCTTACTGACGACGCTGCAATGACAGCAATCGTAGCTGACATCCAAGCTAAGAACGATGTAATCACTGAAGAAGTTGTTGCAACATCACCAGTACTTTTAGTTGGTGAAAAACAGTTTGTCAGAACTAGCGAAACAAACCTTGGTAACCTATTGACAGAAGCACTTCTTGACATCAGTAAAGCAGATGTTGCTTTCACTAACGGTGGCGGTATCAGATCTTCAATCGATGTTGGTCCTGTTACAAAAGGTGAAGTCTTGACAGTACTTCCTTACGGTAATACTGTAAGAGTCATCGAACTTACTGGCGCTGACATTTGGGCGGCTATCGAAAACGGCGTGGATGAATATCCTTCAGCTAAAGGTGCTTTCCCTCATATCGCTGGTATGACAGTTAAGTTTGACTCTACAAAAGCTGCTGGCAGCCGAGTTACAGAAATCATGGTTGCAGGTAATGCGATTGATTTAACTAAAACATACACAATGGCTACTAATGACTTCTTAGTTGCCGGTGGTGACGGATACTCAATGTTTAAAGGCAAAAAAGTTGTCGCTGAATTCGGCGCAATGGACGAAGTGCTAATTGACTACATGAACGCTATGGGCTTTGACAAAGCTGTCGAAGACAATAGAATCATGGACATCAACGACGTGGTTAGCTTCATCTTCAACTTCTTCGCTGCTTAATCAAAATTTAAAAGTCCCACAAACCTCTAATCTGAGGTTTGTGGGACTTTTTTTATAGATTTGCCTTTATGATCTCTATCACATCTTGTATCTTTCCGCTATCCACTCTATAGTTGCACCCTATCTCTTCGGGTACGAGGTCTGGTGAACAATTGGTATGCATGTAAACGCTGTCCATTCCTTGTATCACGGCCCCTTTGATATCGGTCCTATGGTCGTTCCCTATAAATAGACAGTCATCCGCATCAAGCCCTTCCCTATCGAGCATCGCCTTAAAAAACTTTGGCTCCGGTTTGCTTGCCAGATAATCCGAAGAGATATAGATACTGTCGAAATAGCCGATAATTCCTGTCGCCTTTAATTCGTCCTCGGTGAATGCCCGCTGCGCATTACTAAGGAGGATCACCTTACAGCTGGATTTTTTCAGCAGTTCTAAAAGGTCGATGGCATGTTCATAAGGTTTAACATAATCTAGTGAAAGCATTCTAAAGAGTGTGGCGGTTTCTTTTACTGTGCGCATATCCACTCTTATTTCTTTTTCAACAAACAAACGCTGAAAGACCTTTAAGATATCGATATCCGGATACTCGACATCCATAATCAACGTTTGCTCCTCTTTCACAAAACGCTTGTAATCCTGTTCAATTTCATCTTGTGTATAATCCGCACCTTTTGCCGAATAGAAATAGGCAAGTCTTCTCCACAGCGAATCCTTCTCTTCATCAGTCCTAATATCCAGTAACGTTCCATACAAATCAAATACCACTGCTTTATAATTAGACATCATTCATCCTTTCTTCTCTCAACATCATCAGTTTACCGCCATTTGGCTCACCTAGGGAGTTTTAGATCAATAATCAGTCGTCCCTACAAAAGGTTCTATGGATAATGACAATTATTTTCTTGATCGATGGAACTTTTATTTTGTTTGCGCGTCTTATATAATGCAACTACAATCATAACTACAATCAAGGAGAACTCAAAATGAAAAAAGTACTACTCATCATCATGTCCGCACTACTGGTTTTCGGCTTAGCCGGTTGCAACGAGGCAGCTACAGAACAGTCAAAATCGGTTGAAGGAACACTTGAAGAAATCATGACAAATGTCTATTCGGGAACTGGAATCGAGTTTCCCAAGTTCATGAATACTGCTGTCAACGCTGAAAATTCACTTTACTTTTTAGGTATCGAAAACGCAAGCTTCATCGAATCTCTTGCATCAGAACCGATGATGTCATCTATCGCGCATTCGGTTGTACTGACTAGAGTGGAAGAAGGTACAGATATCGAAGCCTTTAAAACACAAATCAAAGAGAATATCGATCCTCGTAAATGGATTTGTGTCGGCGTAGAACCTGAAAACGTCATTGTAGAGAATGTCGGCAACCTAGTGATCTTAATCTTAGATGACGAAAACGGTGCTGCGCTTTTTGCAAGTTTTGAAGCTTTAGCCAAGTAAGACGGCAAGTGTGTGACTAGCAGTAAGGGATACTCAACTGCTAGTCGACATTTTCAAATTGATTATCAACGAAAGGGCATGCCATGTTGTTTTCAAGCATCAGCTTTATCTATTACTTTTTACCCATTGTATTTGCCATCTATTTTTTGGTTCCTTATAAGTTCAAGAACTTTATATTACTGATCGCAAGCCTGCTCTTCTATTTCTTTGGCGAACCCAAGTATACCTTCCTTTTACTCCTATCCACCCTTGTGGATTATCTGCATAGTCTTGTCATCCATAAGCACAGAGGGACTAGAAAAGCTAAAGCCGCACTTATTTCATCCATTGCGATCAACTTATCCATTTTAGGATTCTTTAAATATTATGATTTTTTTATCGAAAACATCAATCATCTATTCCATCTGAATCTGCTTCCACTCGGACTTACTTTACCTATCGGAATCAGTTTTTTCACCTTTCAGACCATGAGCTACACCATCGATGTCTACCGTAACGAAGCCGAAATACAGCGCAGTCCATTAGGGCTGGCAACTTATATCTCACTGTTTCCTCAGCTTATCGCAGGACCGATTGTAAGGTATAAGACAGTTGCTAAAGAAATCAATCACCGTGTCCATAACTTCGACCTGTTCGCATATGGCGTAAAACGGTTTATCATAGGCCTTGCGAAAAAAGTACTTATCGCCAACCAGCTTGGTGAGTTGAGTGCTCTCAGCCACACAAGCGGTCAACCGAGCGTGATGTTTTACTGGCTTGGCGCAGTTGCCTTCTCTCTGCAGATCTACTTCGACTTTTCGGGATACAGCGATATGGCGATCGGTCTTGGCAGGATCTTTGGATTTCACTTTTTAGAGAACTTCAATTACCCCTACATTTCAAAAAGCATCACCGAATTTTGGAGCAGATGGCACATCTCCCTCGGTGCATGGTTTAAGGATTATGTCTACATTCCCTTGGGCGGTAACAGGGTCGGTAAGTTAAAATGGTATCGCAATATCCTTATCGTGTGGTTCGCGACAGGTTTTTGGCACGGAGCAAGTTGGAACTATGTCCTGTGGGGCATATACTTCGGTGCTCTGCTTGTTTTAGAAAAACTAGTGCTCTCAAAACGATTGATTAAATCCCCTGCTCTCGTGCAGCATGCTTATGTCCTGTTCATCATTGTCATCAGCTTTGTCATCTTCCAAAATGAAGACTTCTCTGTGATGACTATGAGACTAAAGGGAATGTTCGGACTACTTGATCTTCCACTTGCCAGTAGCGAGAGTGTCTACTACTTTAGAAGCTATGCTGTCGTCATAGCCATAAGTCTACTTGCCGCCACGCCGATTCCAAATCGCATTATTAAAAACCTTGAATTTAACAAATCAGCAAGACTTCTCTCGACTATCGTCGAACCGGTTTGTTATCTTCTACTCTTAATTGTCATAACAGGGTACTTGGTGGATGCATCATTCAATCCATTTTTGTATTTTAGGTTCTAACATGAAAAATAAACTGATAACCACAAGCTTCATCACCATGCTTATTTTAGTCTTTATCCTCAATGCGGTCTCCCCGGATCATGGACTATCCGTTTCCGAAAGACGTAAGTTAAAATACTTTTCAGATCTTGATCTATCAAAAGTGTTGTCTGGTGGATTTATTGAAGATTTTGAAAAGGTAGCGCTTGACCAATTCATCTTCAGGGATACCTATAGACGCGTCAAAGCCTTTGTCGCATTCAACCTGTTCAATAAGTCCGACAACAACGATATCGCTGTCATTGAAGATCAGATATTCAAGATGGAATATCCTCTGAATCAAAAGCAAGTACTGGCATTTAGTGAATACATCAACAAGGTATCTGCGTTGTATCTGACAGACAACGATGTGTATTATGCGATCATACCTGACAAGAACTACTTCCTTACGGATTCTGATAACTTGCTTAGGCTTGATTATGACTACCTGGAGCAACTTGTCATAAAAAACGTAAAGGGGATGACCTACATCAATCTCTTTGATGTACTCACCCTATCGGACTACTACCGTACAGATCCTCACTGGAAACAAGAGAACCTGCTACCTGTTCTCATACGCTTAAAAGAAGCAATGAAACTTGACACTGATTTTGAGGATATCAACTATGCAATTGAGGAATATTCAAGCTTCTATGGTGCGTATTATGGTCAAGCAGCCTTAAGTGCCAGCCCGGATCATTTAAAATACCTTACAAACACGATCATTCAACATGCGATTGTTAGGAATATGGAATCCGAAAACCAATCAGATGCAGATGTGTATGACACCCAAAAGCTTGTAGGATTAGATGCCTACGATGTATTCCTGTCCGGCGCATCGCCACTGATCACAATAGAAAGCAAAGTAGGCGACTCTGAAAAAGAACTGATCATCTTCAGGGATTCTTTCGCAAGTAGTCTTACCCCACTATTAATCGAAGAATACAAGAAGATCACCTTGATTGATACCAGATATGTCAGCCATAGCTCCATCGGCGATTACGTGGACTTTGAAGGCGCAGACGTGTTGTTTTTGTACAACACCTCCGTCATCAACCACAGCCAGATCCTAAAATAGAAAAACGGCACACTTTCAATGAAAGAGTGCCGTTTATTTATAGTTTATCACGTATCCGATCAGGTTAAGATTTCAGCGCCGTCTTCAGTGACCAGTATCGTATGCTCCCACTGTGCGGATAATCCGCCGTCAATCGTCGTGATGGTCCATCCGTCGCTCAGCTGCTTTGTCCTATAGCTTTTTTCATTGATCATCGGTTCAATCGTAAAGACCATGCCAGGAACCATGATCATGCCCTTGTCACGATCCTCATAGTGTATGATCTGAGGATCACAGTGCAGCTCAAGACCGATCCCGTGTCCGGTCAGGTCGCGAACGACCGTGTAGCCTAATCCGTTGGCATAAGGTTCGATGGTTCTTCCTATAATACTGACCGATTCAAAAGGTTTTACCTTTTCGATCGCAAGCTCCAAGCTCTTTTTCGCACATGCTACAATGGCTTTGGCTTCTTCTGACACTTCACCTATCAGATACATTCTACTCGCATCAGAAAAGTATCCGTCCAAGTTGATCGTCGTATCGACATTGATGATGTCGCCTTCTTTTAGTACCGTATCATCCGGCACTCCGTGACAGATCACATTATTTATCGATGTGCAGCAGCTGTGCTTATAGCCTTGGAATCCGATCGTAGCAGGTATCGCGCCGTGGAGCAGGGCATAGTCATAAACGATGTCGTCGATTTCTTTTGTCGTAATTCCCGCAACTACTTTCTCTTCTAATAAATCAAGGATCTCATGCGTTATTTTCGCACTTCTTCTAATCCCCTCCACTTCCTTAGGAGCTCTGATCATACCTCTTGTAGGAATCTGATAACCGTCATTTTTGAGTTTTTTCAGTCTTGTGTCGCTGGTTTCGTGACACTGCTTGTATTTTTTGCCGCTACCGCACCAGCAGCTGTCGTTTCTTGATATTTTTTTCATGAATCCACTCTATCCTTTTTCTGACATGTTCATTGCTGTGACTCCAGATTTGATGACCATTTTTCGGATGTTCTTCTGATACATTGCAGGACTTTTCAGCTGTTTCCCTAAAATATTCAGAGCAATCTTCCGGCACCGTCTTCTGTAGCGCTCACCGATATTTTCAAAGCCTTCACAAAGCTCCTCGGCAAGGTAAAGCGAACTCTTTAGTGCATAGCTGAATCCTTCTGCCGATGTGGGACTCGTAGCCCCTGCCGCCTCGCCGATAATGGCAAATCCATCGCCATTCCACTTCAAATCCTTAAGATGCATGGTCCTTTCAATAAACGCGCCTTCTGTTCTTACAGGCTCATCGAGCGGTAAATCCAGATACTTCGCGGTCTTAGATCTCAACAGCTCAAACTTTTCATGTGCGTTCTCACCTAGGGGCACCGCGGTGCCTAAGATCAGGGAGCTATCCTTTTGAATCGTCCATGAATAGTAATCCGTCACATCGCTGTCAAAAATTCCTGTATAATATGGCATGTCCTTCGTCATCGGATACCACTTTTGAATACTGATATATTTTTTTGGAGAGCGCTGCCCGCTAAGCAGGTTTTTTCTTAATAATGAGTTCGCTCCGTCTGCGACGACAAGGTAGTTGCCTTTAATTGTCTTTTGGGATGCATGTTCAACCTCAATCGACCAGAACAGGTCTGTCCGCTTCGCACCCTTTACAACAGCACCGCACACCTTTGTAACAGACTCTGGAATCAGATTGAAAAGATATCTGTCAAACTTCTCCCTATCCATATTGTAATAAAACCTCTGATAATGGCAATCCAGACCATTGTCGAAGTCGATCGTTCTCACACTGAAGAGTTGGGGATCCTCGAGTATCGACACCGGTATGGTTAAGCCAAGTTTGGCCAACATATGTTGAGCATCTGGAGACAAGAGACCACCACATGCTTTTCGTCTTTTTTCATCAACATGCTCATCTAATCTTCGTTTATCCACAAGGCATACCGAATAATCCGTCCTTGTCGATAAGAGCCTAGCAAGGTTGCTGCCGGCAGGCCCTGCGCCGACAATCACAATATCATATACCATACTTTTAAAAACCACTGCTTTCTCAATTTCACACTTTATTCTCAATCAGTATACTAAATTCCACTTAAAATGAAAAGTTCACAGCATCATAAAACCCGATCCTGAACTCTACCGGACCGGGTCATGATAACTCCTTATTTAATCCATTAAAGCATGGATGATGATTCGATGCGTAGATTTATAAATAGGTGTGCAGGTGATTAAGGTCAGCACTTTATGCTTGTCCGTCTGATTGGTAACATAAGTATCCTCAGGTTCTACAATCTTACTGACATATACCGTATAGACGAACTTGCCTTTTGGAGTATTAACAATGATCTTGTCCCCTTTGCCTAGTTCATCTAGTCGATTGAACAGTCTTCCAAAGTTATAGCCCCTGTGCCCAGCGATGACCACATTGCCGATTTCACCCGGGTAAGCAGTCCTCTTCATATGACCCGCAGACCATCTTAAGTCATCCACAGTCGTTCCATCAACAAGCGGCATTTCAAGATCGATGCTCGGGATAGTGATCGTACCCAAATAGACAAACTCATGCGGTCCGTCGGAGTCCTCATCCTCTGTAGCAAGTGGAAACTCTTCTTCGGTCGTCGGCTCAGTCACAGGTTCAGTGACAGGCTCAGTCGTAGGTTCAGATAGCGCATCATCCCCTACATTCAGACTCTGTTCTTCGATGAACATCTCGTAACCTTCCACCAACGAATCTTTAAGCACCGCATCCTGACCGCTTGCAGGCACCTCGTTCTCATCGATAGAGAGCCACTCATCCTGACGCTCATACACACTATTTAAGCTATAAAACGCACTTTGTAGGCTCTCATCCTGATTGATGACAGCCTGATTCAACATATTCGCTTGTACTACTTTTAACATTACAGTATCGATCAATGGGATTGAAAGTACGATCAAGCCAAGAATCATCAATATCGTTCCTAATTTTTTCATCGTATCACCTTCTACTTAATTAGTACCCAAACTTTATCGTTTCATTCTAAATTGTAGTTATGATTACAGAGTTGAAACATATCCAACTTACAGAATACGCTTGTCAAGTAACTCGTTGGCTATGAGCTCTTTTCCCCTAATAAAGTCAGTCACATAGTTTCTTATTCGACCGGCAGCTTCCTTTTCGCCGACGTGTCTTGACATCCACTTGTTATATTTCAGCAAATCGGGTAAATCGGTAAAGGTAAGATGATTGGATCCGCCAATCTTCAACCAGCTGCATTTCGCATCAGATGCTTTGATCATAGTATCAATCCTACGACCGTAGTCCTTTCCGATTTGGGCATGCGCATCCTCTACCTCATTAAACAACCATTCCTCGCTAAAATTCTGCTCCTGGCTTAGATGGAGCTGCTCTACATTTAAACCTTGACTGATTGCCGGTTCAAAAAGTGTTCCGTCAAGGTTGATAAATCGATTGGCTGTGAGTACTTTTTGAGCACTAAGATAATTCGCGGCAATTCCAGCCCCAAGAGAGTGGGCGACAAATAGGATTTCCTTATCCTCAAACAGCACTTTGTATTCCTGCACTATCCTCTGCATCACTTCGTCTAGCTCTTCGACAATCACTGGAATCACCTTCGCTTCAAGCTCTTTTAAAAAGGGCTCCATGGCTGTCGCATCACTTGGGTAGATTACTTCTTCTGTAGAAAAGTCGACATGGTAGGTGAGTCTTATCACATTGCAGTTCAACTTCAAAAGCTGTGCATGTAAAATGGAGTTGTCATCACCGAATCCACCTACTCCATGCAAATAGATCACCGTCTTGTCAGCTAATCCGGATTGCCTTAGGCTATCCACAGGATAGTATCCAATATCCAGCTTTTTTAAAGGTCTCAACAACCAGGGCGGCAAGGGAAACATGTCCTTAATCATGGCAATGTCATCAAGATAGACATACTTACCACTTTCATGTTTCATCTCCGACTTGACTGCGATATCGAATCCCTTTAAGTATTTATAGTGTAACAGTTCATATCTCTTATTCTCGATCTCACTGTTTTTGTTCTCTTCAAACGCCTGTATTCTAGTATTCAATAGTATACTCATAACTTCCTCCATCTTTAACGCTCACTGATCATTCCAGTCTCCTAACTATAAAAAAACCGTCGACATAAGTCAACGGTTTCTCTAGCATTATCTTGCTTCATTTAGATATTCATCAGTTTTTTTACTGAATTATGTACTTCCGATTCCACTTGATCTAAATTTCGAATCTGATCTGTGAGCTTCTCGTTGATCATCGATCCATAGGATGCCGATTCCTCAATGGTTTCAGCTAGTGCTTCCGTAGCCTTTTGAATTTCTGAGGTGTTGGTCACCTGATCCTGAACATGTGTTTTAACCATCACAATCGCCTTATCCACCTCACTGATATCCTTAAGGATTGTTTGGATATTAGTCGTTGCTTTCTCAACTTCCTGGCTGTTCATATTCGTTTTAGAAGCGGTTTCTCCTACTTTACTTACTACGCTCGCAATTTCATTTTGAATCATTTTCATGATACTTGAAATCTCTGTCGAAGCGCTTTGGGATTGAATCGCAAGCTTACCCACCTCGTCGGCGACAATGGCAAAACCTCTGCCGTGCTCTCCAGCCCTTGCCGCTTCGATGGATGCGTTAAGTGCCAAAAGGTTGGTTTGGTTGGATATGTCATTGATCAGATTGATCATCTCATAGGCTTTTCCTATTGAGGCGTTCAAGTTTTCAATTTGTGATTTTACACCTTCGATATCCTCTGTCAGACTGCTGATCGTATGGTTGATCGCCGAAATTGATTCAATACCGCTATTGGCTTCCTCAATGACGTTTTTACTGGCATTTGTCGCTTCTTCAACCATCGTATAGATGCTGTTTGAAGAGTTTGCGATTCCTTCAACCGTTGCTGAAACTTCTTGAGAAGTAGCTGATAACTCTTCGATACCACTAGTCAGTTGCTGTACTTCATCTGCAATGGTTTTAACACCGCCATTGGACTCGATAATCCTAGCGATTATCTTTTCAAGACCGTCTGAAATCTGTTGCTCCTTAACAAGGCTTTCGGCGATTCCTACTGCACCGATGCAGTTGCCCTTCTTATCTCTAATGGGGTATGTAATCGCTCTAAAGGGTATTCCATATACTTGTGCAGGAACAATTGCAGTAATTATTTTGTTTTGTTCAATTGTTGCTTTTAACGGATCATTTGCAGGAATCGGCATGCCGACTTCCAATTTTACATCAAGTTGATCTCCTGGCGCATATGCGATGAACTTTTCTCGGTCTGTCACCGATGCCATGATATCCTTTTGCATCACAGTCTTTAAATACGGTATAAAGTTCGTAAATACTGCATGATTGTTCTTTGTAAACATTACTTCCTCCAAAATTAGGTGACGACTGCGCAAGTGTGTGAACTATCTGAAAATAGAACCATGCGAATTGATTCCATTCATCAATTATATAGTTTTACTTAAAACTAATCAACAGAAGCTTACATAACTCACCTTTTTGAATGCTAACGATCCACCGTATTTACCGGTCTTCCCTCGATATAGGATTCGATATTCTCAACCACCGTATCCATGAGGCGTCCTCTGGCTTCGACGGGTGCCCAGGCGATATGGGGTGTGATAATCATATTAGGCGCCTTAAGGAGCGGATTGTCAGATTGGATTGGTTCAACCGATACCACATCCACTGCGGCGCCTGCCACATGACCGTATAAAAGAGCTTCATACAAATCCTGTTCATTGACCAGCGGGCCTCTAGAGGTATTGATGATATAGACGCCCTTTTTCATTTGAGCTATCGTATTCTTATTCACTAGATTTCTCGTACTCTCAAAAAGAGGCACATGTAAGGAAATTACATCTGAACGCTTAAAGACTTCGTCTAAGGGCACAAAGTGTAAGGCTTTCGATTCCAGACTTCGATCGGGGTTCAAGTCGTATGCAAGCACAGTCATACCGAACGCCTGAGCAATTTCGGCAGTTTTAGCGCCTATCTTTCCCATTCCGATGATTCCCATGCTTTTACCCGATAATTCGAACAGGGGCGTTTCCCAGTAGCAGAAGTCCTGATGGTTCGTCCATTTGCCCGCCCTGACCGTCTGGTCGTGTTTTTCCACACGGTGTGCAAGACCCAAGAGCAGAGCAAAAACGTACTGGGCTACAGCATCGGTTCCATACGTTGGAACATTGCAAACCACAACACCGTTTTCTCGAGCCGCCTTTACATCCACTACGTTATATCCAGTTGCCAAAACAGCAATCATCTTCATTTTAGGATGTCTCCTAATCAGCTCCTCATCAATCGGGGTCTTATTCGTAATCACGATCTCACAGTCTAAAATCCTTTCATCGATAAGGTCTGCTGGAGTCCTATCGTAGATTGTCAGCTCACCGAATTTTCTAATAGGATCCCAGCTCAAATCGCCAGGATTCAAGGTATATCCATCCAGTACAACTAGCTTCATCTTAAACATCCTCTCTCAAATTTTAAGTGTCTACCTATTTCAATCAACCTGCATGTCCGATCCACACTGCTGATCAGATTCACTTTGGAATCCCTAATCAGGTCCTCAAGCGTAGTCGGTTCAGTTACAGTCGATACAATCGCGCTAAATCCATACTCATAAAGCTCGTCAGCCTCTTTTGTCACACTACCACCGATTGCTATTACAGGAATATTCAACTTTTTCGCCCGCCTTGATACCCCTATGGCCACTTTCCCATGTTTGGTCTGATCGTCAATTCTACCTTCACCGGTGATCACCAAATCCACATCGCTGAGCAGATCGTCAAAATGCATCCTATCAAGGACCACATCGATGCCAGACTTTAACTCTGCGCCGAGTACCGCAAGAAAGGCCGCCCCTAGTCCACCGGCAGCTCCGCTACCTTCCCTACTGCAGGCATCAAATCCCGCATAGGCATTCAGCAGTCGACCTACTGCTGTCATCGCAGCATCTATTTCATGCAGCTTGCCGGTATCAAGACCTTTTTGCGGACCGTACACATAGGTCGCTCCGCTGACACCTGTCAAAGGATTTGCGACATCGCACATCACTACAAACTCCGTTTCACCAATCCGGGTGTCCATCCCCGTAAAATCTATTTTCGTGATCTGACTTAGATTTTTGGCACCTTTAAATCGCATCAGCCTATCCCCTTGATAGAACTTGGCTCCAAGTACCTCAAGCATGCCAAGACCGCAGTCATTGGTGGCCGAACCCCCGATTCCAATTGCGATTTTTCTAATACCCTTGTCAAGCGCATTTAGAATCAGTTCGCCCGTTCCCTTAGTAGTTGTCTTTAAGGGGTCCATTTCATTACGATTTAGATGACTGAGTCCCGATGCCGACGCCATCTCCATCGTCGCTGTATCCTCTATGATCACATAGTCGGCTTCAATTTTTCTTCCTAGTGGATCATTCACCGTGCAAGTCACACGCCTGCCGCCCATCGACTGCTCAAGCGCTTCTACAGTCCCTTCACCGCCGTCAGCCACAGAAACCGTCATGACATCATCACCTTTGAAATGACTGATCCAAACATCCCTGATCAGTTCTCCCACTTGATGGGAGCTCAAGCTCCCTTTAAAAGAATCCGGAGCAATCAAAACCCTCATACCAGACGCACCTCACCATTCATATTCTACAACATCCCTTTTCTCCAATTATGCGCTATTTCAAGTCTTATTTCCAGTATTACCAATGCAAAAGACCCTCACCACCGGTGAGGGCCAATCTTTAAAGTTATTTTAATCTAATTACAAATCCAAGTTACTCATTGACCTGTTCGACAGCCATCTCAGCTTCCTCAGCTTCCTCGTCAGTCTCAACAATCTTGCTGGTGTGGTTCAACTGAACGATTACGGTATTTTGAGGTGTGTGTATCTTGAATTTTTTGTCACTCGCAATTGGTAGGTCAGAAACGTGAATCGGCGCATCAAGTGTTAACTCCGATAAGTCGATCGTGACATTGTCAATCAGATCCTTTGGCATTGCTTCGATATGAATCGTGCTGGCCAATTGCTGAACCACAGTACTGGTGGTCTCTACTTTTTCCCTATGTACTAGTATCAGCGGTATTTCAACCGTAATGGCCTCGCCAGCGGTCAGCTGTTGAAATTCGACGTGTAACGTCTCGTTTTTTACAGGGCTTACTTCGATATGTTTGACAATGGCCAGCTTTTTCTCTGTGCCGAAGTCAAGTTCAAGAGAAGCGCCAAGCGGCCTATTTGGAAATTCTTTATCGAAAGCTAGTTTCGGAATTTGAATGTTTTGTGATGCTCTTTCTCTTGAATAGATAGTTGCAGGGATAAAACCTTCACGTCTTAGTCTCTTAGTGTCGCTTTTGCCAGAACCAGTTCTTTCTGAAGCTTTAAGGATATGTGTTTTCATAATTTCTCCTATCTAGTACAGCCTAAAATCGCTAGTGTATTTATACCCTTTAACTATTTCTGTAAACTAAAATTATGTTTTAAATAGTTGACTGATCGTATACAATGTGGCAAGTGCGAGTAAGACCACACAAGTGTAAAGTACCGCTATAGTAAACACATACGTCCCCGCATAGCCTGTTGCGCTCAAATGCTTTACCAAGATACCCGCATAAGCCCAAATTGCAACAAGTCCGTATTCAATACTCCTAATCCGTATCATCGTCACAGAACAGATGATCACCCCTACCAGTAAGATCGCAACCATCCAGATTTCATCCGATAGTCCAAAACCGTTCCATCCCACACTTACAAGATAAGTGACGACATTCGCGATTGCAGCAATTGTTATCCACCCGTAATAAACGGACATGGGTATATTAATCCACCAGTTTTCAGATTTTGAAAACTCATTATGCTTAATCTTAAGAGCGATCATGATCAGTAGGGCTAGGATTGTAAACATAAGTGCAAGCGAAAGTCCAATTTTCAAATAGTGCCAAGATAAGATCCAAAAGGTATTTGCCACATTCGAAAAGCTCAGTAACAGACAGATCTTATTCAGTTCAATACCATGTCTCGTATCATTGTAAGCTTTCGGGTAGGTCAAGGCTTTTACAACAAAGAGTCCCAGTAGCAAATAGATGACACCCCATATCAAAAATGTGTACCCTGCCGGTGCGAACAAGTTGGGATAAGCATCCGAAATCGCTCCTGTAGTCATCTGATTGATAGGTAGGATATTGGCAAGTGCGTTTGCAGCAACCATCATTAAAAATGTGATGCCGGTAATCAATTTTGTTGTTCTGTTCATGGCTCACCTCCGTATTTAATTACTACCCAAATTAAACAAAATCACCTATTGAATTTACAATTTCGCCCTTTTTATAAAATAAGCACTTCATCCTTCTTTCGATTCAATATTCTTTTAATCGTATCGACCGATGTCTTTTTTTCATCCATCGGCGGAAGCTTATCCAAAGCAAAATATGCGCGCTCAGTCGTTTCATTGTTTTCTTTAAAATCGACTACATCCAGGAGTTCACATGCCACGTAATGGCTGTAGATGGTATGCGGATACTTCTTGGGATCTGGAATTTTGTTCTGAATCGCTAAAATCCTCACAGCACGGACATTCATGAATGCCTCTTCCATAAATTCCTTTTCCACATTCTCAAAAAGTGTTCTTCCAATATCCGCCCAACCGCCAGGCAAGGACCATAATCCATTGTTCTCTTTCACCAGTAGAAGCTTACCTTCTTTAACAAGGATTCCTCTGATATCGACCTTCGGTGTCTGGTAACCGCTGTCGTTTGCGAAGACCCCCTTGATGAAGGACACATCCTCCTCAGTCAGTTTTGCCATCATTTCGACGGCGATGCTTCTCAAGCGCTCAAAACGCTCCAGTTCGAAAGGATCCTTACTATAGGTAAGCCCGATTTGAGCTATTTCTTGCAATTCGGTGATGTAACTAAACCAATCTTTCATCTAATTCTCCCTAATTTTAAGCCGTCTTTTAAATCGAAACACTTAGTTTGATGACTTGCCAGCTACTGAAGGTAGTTTGACCGTGAACTTCGTACTGATTCCCGGTTCACTGCTACAGCCAAGTTTACCATCATGCTGTTCAACAATTTCTTTTGCAATCGCTAGACCTAGGCCATGGCTTTGCGACTCCCGATTTCTTGATTGATCGATTCTGTAAAATCGGTCGAAAAGATGTGGGAGATGTTCTGCGGTAATTCCTTCTCCTGTATTTTCAATAGCAAGCTCACAGTTCATACCGGACTTTACAAAAGTCAGTTTAATTCTGCCGCCCGAGTCCGTGTAACGTATCGCATTATCCAGCAGTATTCTGACGGTTTCCGTTAGTTGCTCACGATTTCCATGGATCCATAAGCCTTTTTCACTCTCGTAGTCGAAGTTGAGTTGCTTTTCAAAAGCAAGGACCTCCATCGACAGGGCGATTGCTTCAATACATTCACTCATGTCAAAATCAGCTAGTCGACCGAGAGAGTTTTCACGATGGTCTATTTGGGCCAAGTAAAGCAGATCTTTAGTGAGTCTACCCATTTTTTCTGTTTCCGCTTTGATATTTTCTAGCCAGACCAATGAATGGGAGTCACCCTGTGGTGTGGTTCTAGCCTCAGAAACCAGTAAGTCCGTCGTCGTCTGAATGATTGCAATTGGTGTTTTTAGCTCATGTGAAGCATCGCTAACAAATTGCTTTTGCCTGTCAAATGCGTCTCTTATGGGTTTAGTCGCCGTGCTGGTCAGGTAATTGCTGATTAGCACAACCAGAACAACGCTGCCCAAAAATACGCCGAAAAAAACATAGACCATATTTTCAAGTAGGGTGACTTGCGCACTCACATCGATAAAAGTATAATCTAGCATTCCATTCACTTCTTTATAAATGAATGCCCACTTGTTTCCTTCATAAGAAAGTATCCCCTTTGTCGATTCCTGAGTCATGGCTAAGTCTTTTATGGCTTCAAAAAAAGCCATATCGGCATCAAAAAAAGCGTCACTTCTTATCAAATCACCCTTTGGAGAAGCGGTCAACTTAAAGACTGCCATCCTTTCAGGGTTAGGCTCGCTAAAAGGTGGTTCAGGCGGCTGTTCCCTTCCTTGATCATCCACTTTAGGTCTTGTTTCAGATATGCGGTGCAGCTCTTTTTCAATACCATCATAAATCAACTTATAGGTCAGCATGTAGGTGCTTGAAAATGTGATAAATACAAGTATTGTGAGGATGATAAGATTTGTCCAAAGTATTCTTAGCTTAAGCTGTCTAAACATCTTGATTTTCCTCCAAAACATATCCTACACCGCGCATGGTTCTTATCGTGACATTCGACTTCAGATAGATCAACTTCTTACGTAAAAAAGAAATATAGACCTCGACATGATTGTCTTGCGCCTGTGAATCGAACCCCCATAGTTTTTCAATCATTATTTCTTTTGAGGTGTAAATCCCTTTCCTAAGCATTAAAAATGCTAGCACATCACATTCTTTAGGTGATAATCGCACCTTTTTATCGAGTCTTGACATATCAAGCGTCGAAGTGTTTAACGACACATCTCCAAATGTCAGCTTGTTCAAATCCACAAGTTGATCTTTTCTTCTAAGAAGGGCCCGTATCCTTGCCAGAAGCTCATCTGTTGAAAATGGCTTTGGCAGGTAGTCGTCCGCACCTAGATCGAGCCCCGTCACCTTATCCGAGATGTCTCCTTTTGCAGTGAGAAGCAGGACAGGAGTATTTATCTTATTAAGTCTCAGTTCTTTTAACACACTAAGCCCATTCAGTTCAGGAAGCATGATATCAAGCAGTATCAGATCATAACTGTCCGTAAGTGCCTCGTCCAGTCCTAAAACTCCATCATGTTTAATTTCAACCTGATACTTCTCTCTCGTTAGTATGGCACTGACAGCTGTGGCCAGATTGATTTCGTCTTCTATCAATAGGATTCTCATAAGCGCCCTCACTTTCTAAAATTGCTACTTTGAGTATAGCATATCAACCTTTAGTGAAACTTAAAAGATATATCATTCCTTTAAGGTTCAATTAAGGTTTAAGGATTACACTAGAATCAATCAAATAATCAAAAGGAGATGAACGGCATGAGTGATGTTTTTAATCGCTACGAAAAAAAATACAAATTGACAAAAAAACAGTACCTTCGCGTGATAGATGAACTGCAAATCATGATGATCAATGAGGCTACCATGGAATCACTACAACCGAACCGTTACACAGTAAAGAATATTTACTACGATACCGATGACTATCAGCTGATCAAGCATTCGCTTTCAAAACCCTATTACAAAGAAAAATTAAGACTCAGAGGCTATGATGCCATTGATTCAGATAGTCTGGTCTATCTTGAACTCAAAAAAAAATGCGCCGGCTTTGTAAACAAACGCCGTACCAGCATCTCGCTCAGCGACGCCCAAGCATTCATCCGTACCGGCATAGCACCTCAACACCAAGCCTATCATAACAAGCAAGTAATGAAGGAGATAGAATATTTTCTAACCCGGTATCAGGTAAAACCAAAGGCATTGATCAAGTATGACCGTATCGCATATGAGTCAGATGGACTTAGGATAACTTTTGACACAAACCTCACCGGCACGCATAACACACTGAGGCTTGACACAAAGCCTACGGATGCTCAACCTATCGAGGAATCGATCCATCTAATGGAAGTCAAGTGCTCAGGTGCCATGCCGCTATGGCTGAGCAGGCTGTTTTCAAAAGCGAAGCTATCACCAACCGGATTCTCAAAGTACGGTACCTATTTTTTACAAAGTTCATCCATCAAAAGAACAACAAAAGGAGTTGCATAAGCATGTTGAATACACTTTTATCCACCACACAAACGATGCCTGTGGGTATCACTCAGCTGATTTTCAGTCTATTGATAGCGCTACTGCTCGGCATGATGATCAGCATCACACATACAAAATCCCACCCGACATCAAAATTCTTGGACAATTTTTCAGTCACTCTGATCATGTTACCCGCGGTAGTGGCAATGATCATCCTTTTAATCGGCAGTGATATTGCAAGAGCCTTCTCCCTAGCAGGAGCCTTTTCAATCATCCGGTTCAGAAGCGCGCCAGGAAACCCCAAGGATATCACCTTCGTACTGCTCAGTATGGCCACTGGTCTGGCCGTAGGAACAGAAATGGCCCTCTATGCGGTGATTTTCGATACGCTTCTCTGTGCGGTACTTTTGGCCATAAGTTTCACAAAAACGGTTATCAAGAATCAAGAACACCAGAAGCTGATGATCAGCATCCCGGAAGATATGGAGTATCATCACAATTTCTCTGATATTCTGAGTAACTATACTGCGATGAATCAGCTGGTGGGAGTTAAAACAGCGGCGTTGGGTAGCTTGTATCAGCTAAATTACATGGTCATACTAAAGGACGCTTCAAAAGCGAAAGAAATGATCGACGAATTACGAGTCCGTAACGGCAACCTAAATATATCCTTATCCACAATTCAGACTGACAATGACTCTTTTTACTAGAAAGGAAGGTGCTTAGACATGAAAAAGAACAGAATACTCTTAATGATGTTAGTGATCACAACACTGTTTACATCCGCTTGCCAGACGAGTGCGGCGACTTCACCATTAGGCGTTAGCCCAGCGTTTTCCAGCACTGATGAACAAGTCGAATACGCCTCCTTCTTTGACAGTGCCACCATCCATCAGGTCTCAGTCACAATAGATACGCTTGATTATCAAGCCATTTTGGCAGACCCTGAAGCCGAAGAATTTTATCCTGCCACTATCACCCTAGACGGCGTAGAAGTGGATGATGTCGGTTTTAGAACAAAGGGCAATTCCACCCTCAGGTCTGTCGCCAATTCGACTTCGGACAGGTATAGCTTTAAAATCAACGCGTCTGAATATGTCGACAAACAAAAGGTTGCCGGTTTAGACGAGTTTGTACTCAACAACATGTACGCAGACGCCTCCTACCTACGGGAGTACCTCAGTTATGAACTGATGTCATCCTTGGGCATGGACGTTCCTATGGCTAGTTTTGTCAATGTGAGTATCAACAACGAACACGTGGGCTTCTATCTACTTGTCGAATCTGTTGATGACAGTTTTATAAAGCGTGTGTTCGGTGACAATGACGGCAACCTCTATCGTCAGGACCAAGGCAGCAGCTTGGCGGTTGACGAGACAGAAACCTATCCGAGTTCAAGTCAAAAAAATGGAGACGATCAAACCAAAGCGGATCTTCATCTTCTTACCACCACATTACAGGCAATCGAAAGTGGTGATAAGGGCGCTATCGAAGACGTTCTAGATGTTGAAAGCGCTCTCTATTATATGGCTACAAACTTCATGCTCTCAAACTACGACAGTTATAACAGCAGAATGCAGCAAAATTACTACTTGTACAACCATCAGGGAGTATTCTATGTCATCCCATGGGATTTCAACATGTCTTTTGGCGGTTTTCCAGAACAAGTGAATGGAGAATTGAATGTAGATATGCCGATTTCAGGAACTAATCTATCCGATTTTCCTCTCATTGAAAAGTTACTCTCCATCGAGGAATATAAGACACGCTATTATGAAATTCTAAAAGAGTATGCACAGGAGCTTGAAGGCATCGAAGAGCATATCACAGAGCTTGCGGACTGGATACGACCTTATGTGAAAGAAGATCCAACAAAATTCACCACAATCGAGGACTTTGAAGCTGCGATTATCTATCAAGAAAACGAAGTCGTTCAAGTCAGGCCTCAAGGCAATCGCGAACCTAAAAATAGGGATACTCCGCCGACCCCACCGCAAGATGGACAGGCTCCGATGGACAATCAGCCCGGCTTATCTGGAAAAGGTCCTAATCAACCTAGGGGCGATATGAGCATGGGGTCTGGAAGAAGTCTGATCAATGTGATCCGTGAAACGATAGATGCGGTAAAGGAGCAAGTAGTGAATTAAATCCTTCCTTACAGCGATGAGAGATTTCCAAATTTGAAAGGAGGTTTATGTGAATATCAATGCCAGTCAACTAAATCTATACAGAGTTCAGATGAATACCAGTCTAGCCTCAACTTTTCAAAGGCAAGAAAATGCTACTGTTTCCAAAGACAGTAGCACCGATGATCAATTCAGTATCAGTTCACAGGGGCATGCTAAAAGTATGGCCATGCGACATATCAGGCGTGAGAATCCCGAGCAGATGAAAGCAGCTATGGATGCTTTCACCTCTGCCTATGAAGACTTGGATATCGGGTCCTTGGATGTGGAGTCGATGAGTGATGAGGAAATCGCAACCGTGCTTCAAAGTTTTGAAAACGCACTTGGTGATTCAAAGCCAGACCAGATGAGACCCTCTGCTGAGATGACCTCTGAAGAAAGAACTCAGGCGCTTAAAGGACTTCAACGTTTCAGCTCTGATTCTCAAAAGCCAATGGCTAAACCCGGTGGCTATGGCAATATTGGAGGTGGAAGACCACCTATGCGGCCAATGGGGACCGCGCCTAATCCGGTAACCGATTCGCAAATAAGCGATACTTCAGAGAATTCCTCGGACCTACTACAAACCTTACTGGATGCGATTGAAGCAGCCGATGAGCAAAATTCAATCAGTTACCGTTCGAGCAATTACTCATTGTCAGGCATGCAAAACATACTTAGTCAAATTTCAGCAAATCAAAGTTAGTCATTAAATGGAAATCTCTCTTCAGCTGCCTTATAGGCAGCTTTTCTTTATTTATTCCACCTCATGAAGCTCATGAATTATTCCAATTTAGGTCCCACAAAATGTTTGATAGCTCCCACCTCCAGTCGGAGGAAGCTTGGCAAAATCAAGTGACTGCACATCATATGCATAAGGTGAGCTTAGTACATTTAATAGAGCTTTAAATTCTGACAGGTCTCCGCCGGTTGCCGCCTTCAAAGCACTCTCTACAAGGTGGTTTCTTGGAATGACAAAAGGATTGTAACTTTTCATTAGCTCGAAGCTCTCTCTTTTTGTGCACGCCAAACGCTCTAAGGTAGTTTTCCAGCTGTCCTGCCAGTCCATAAAGTCTTTACTTAGTAAAAAACTGTCATTTAGCAGTACTGAAGAATCGATGGAGCCATTTTCGTCCATCTGTAGGGTCAGAAACACAAATGTATTGGTGTAATCGGCTTTGTGCTTCTCCATTAGTTGCAAGAGCTCCAATACGATTGGGGCATCTTCAAGACTGGCTCCAACGAGCCCAAGCTTTCTGAGCAGACCACTCAGCCATGCTTCCTGAAAGTGCTTACTGAACCCTTCAACGGCTTTTGTGGCAAGCTTTACCGCCTCTTGCATGTCATCCGACAGCAGCGGCAATAGGCTTTCTGCAAACCGTGATAGATTCCATACACCTATGCCTGGCTGCTTGGAATATGCATAACGTCCATTAGCGTCGATAGAACTGAACACCGTATCCGGGTGATAGGTATCCATAAAGGCACATGGTCCATAATCGATTGTTTCACCGCTCAGAGTCATGTTATCCGTGTTCATCACACCGTGGATAAAACCGACGAGCTGCCATTTTGAAATCAACTCCGCCTGACGTCTGACCACTTCATTTAATAACTCAAGATACGGATTATTCGCATCCTTTACAGAGGGATAATGGCGATCGATCGTGTAGTCGGCAAGTGCTTTTAGCACATCCACTCCTTGACTAGTAGCATACTGAAACGTCCCCACACGCAAGTGGCTTGCAGCTATACGGGTGAGTACCGCACCATCAAGGGGCTTTTCACGAAATATCTTCTCACCGGTCCCCACTACGGCAAGACTCCTTGTAGTGGGGATTCCAAGGGCATACATCGCTTCGCTGATCAAGTATTCCCTTAACATTGGACCAACCGCCGCGCGCCCGTCTCCGCGCCTAGAGTAAGGAGTAGGACCGGATCCCTTAAGCTGAACATCGACAACCTCTCCTTTTGGTGTTATCTGCTCTCCTATCAGAATCGCACGACCATCCCCAAGCATGTTCAAGTAACCGAACTGATGCCCTGCATAGGCTTGAGATAAAGGTGCTGCGGTCTCAGGCACTATATTGCCAGAAAATAGCTGAGCAAGCTCCTCACTTGTAACGGTAGCAACTTGAAGCCCCAACGCTTCTTCAAGTTGCGTGTTCAAAATTAAGACTTTTGGCGCTTTTACCGAAGCAGGCTTCATTGGTGTATATAAGGAATCAGGCAGGTCTTGAAACGTATTCTGAAGGTTCCATCCTATCGTGTTTGTTTTATCATAAGTATTCATTGAACACATCCTTTCTTGTCTATCTCTATCATACACCCATTGATAATCATTATCACTGTATTTTTCACCTGCACCTACATTCAATCCAACTTAAGAAAGATGAGTTTTGATTTTTACTAATAAAAATTCAGATGCGTCTAACTTTATCATCAGACTAGTCGTATACTTAGTAGAGAGGTGAATCCATGGAAGAAAAAAAACTGAAGCAACTGATTAAAAAGAGTGTCAATGGACATCAAAAGGCATTTGAAAAGATCATGTACTTACATGGCAATCAAGTGCTGGGTTACTTAATGAAATTGTGTGCTAACAAGGAGTTTGCCGAGGATGTCTACCAGGAAGTTTGGATCAAGGTGTATCGAAAACTAAATACATACGATCAGACGAAAGCCTTTGAACCTTGGTTGTTCACAATTGCCAGAAACACCGCCTTCGACTTTTTAAAGAAGCACAAGAATGATCCTATTCCAACAATAGATGAAATCCTACTTCAGGATGTTCGAAGCAGCACACCTCATGAAAGTCCAATGATCGAAACCGAGAGTCAGATTCATACAGCGCTCGAGCAATTGAGTGAGATGAATAGACAAATTGTCGTGCTCAGGTATATGAGCGACCTTAGTTATGATCAAATCGCGAAGAAACTCGACTGTGATGTCTCTACCATCAAGTGGCGGCTTTACGAGTCAAAGAAGCAACTTAAGAAATTTCTCGAGCAAAAGGAGGATGTTTCATGAACTGTAAGCAAGTGCAAGAAAAGATAAGGCAGCAAAACCAAACTTTTGACGACTCAATTATCGACCACCTCTCCACCTGCACCAATTGTCAAGCGTGGCTCGATAAAAAGCTATTGGAAGAAGCTGACGTCGATGATGAACTGACTCGAATCTTTACATCTGTTGAGGTGGGGATTGATTTGCATTCCAAGATTTCGGACCGGATTTTCAAGAAAAGCAAAAGCAATAAAAGTAAACTGTTGCTGGTTGCCACTATCGCAGCGCTAATCTGTGTTCCATTCGCATATGGCATCATTAAGGAGCTTCCACTTTTCAGTAAGGCGCAGGAGCAATACGTTTCAGATGAAACGGCAGAGTTCTTGAAGGAGTTAGGTGTTCCCGTTGTGGAATCCTATTTTGAAAATGAAGCGTATAAACTATATGTAAAAGATATCTATGCAAACTACAAAGGCGTCCATCTGAAAATTGCTATACTTGATTCTCAAAATGTAAGTCCAGAAGATTATCATGTTGAACTGATCTCCAAGGGGTTTTTAGGTATGCCTTCGATAACCTTCTATGATTTGGATCAGAACCAATCGTGGTTCACATTGACAGTCGACCTGCCTGAAGACTACCAGACCGTCCACATGTATCCAATGGAAATTCGTTTGGTAAAAGGTAAAGTAGACCTTGAAGCAATCAGACCTGACAAGCTATCAAATGTGGTACTAAGCCATATGCTACAGGTCGATTTATCACATCTATCAAAGACTGAGGACTTAACATTGAATATTGATCATACGCTCGATTCCGAATCTTTCAGTGTGTACCTGAATGAATTGACAGTGACTTCGACGGGATTCTATTTCAACTATGAGCTTAAGAACAAGATCGCTACAACATACAGTGAACTACAATTCTCGCTATCAGATGATTTGGGCAAGCTTTATCATCCCACGGGCTGCCGCGAATCACAGGATCAGTACAAGGTATTCTATGATAAAGAAATCATCCATCCAGACGCACGTGAGCTCTACCTTGATGTATCTGGCGTTAAATATGCCCCTATTACGAAAGTGGCTGAAATGACAATCTATCCTATTGAATTCGACTATAAGGGAAACAGCTTTACGTTTAAAAAAGCCGATAAGTCCACTCCACTGGTTTACGAACTGATAGCATCCAAAGCCCTACCATCAGATGCTTTTCCAAATCTGGTCGCCATGAAAGGAATCCATTCACAGTTTTTCACCATAAAAGATTATACCGGGGATTCCTTTCTAATCACCGATACACTCATTGCTAACGCCTTAGAAGGTGATTCAGCGGCAACTATCGATATTGAGGTGTTGGCGGATATTCTTGCCACCTATGTCAGAAGCAATTATCAAGTTAGTCTCGATAATGATAACCTTGTGATGAAGCTGATAGATAAACGAAATCATCCGGAGTTAACAGAAGTATCTATAGACATTGTACCGGAAATAATTGATAAGATAATTTATGAATCAACGTCTGCCCTAACTCAACCATTTGATCTCGTTATAAAAGATCAACCGCTTCTTGATTGTTTTAAAGGAGAGGTTTTGATACTTCCACTAAAATGAATATGGTTGTCGAATCGCTTAAGCTCATTGATTCTTTCCTTTTCAATACAATTCCATAAAAAGATAAAAACCGCTGGGTAGCAATCGCCCAGCGGTTTTTATCCATCTTTTTTCATTTACTTAAAAGAATCCTTCCGATCACTTCACATCCTAGATGATAAGTTTGTCCATCGCCAATTCTAGCTACGATATAGCCTTCTTGTCCGTAACTGCTAATAAAGACTTCTCTTTCATCTTCAAGTTCAATGGTCATGGTATACCCTGTAATCATTTCAATATGGGCTGTATCCATAATAAAGCTTTCATTAAATGCAGTTTCTATTCCCTTGATTTCATCCTCGGTAAATTTTCTATCAATCACGTTGCCTTCGATATCCCTTAAGGTTATCGAAACGATTCCGTCAATTGACTTTTCTAATTGCATGGCCTTGGCTGCATCTTCACTTAGTTTTGGACTTGTAGCATTCAGTGAACTTTCCCCACCTGTTATGCTAGGAATAGGAACATCGTTTTTCGCGCATCCAACTAGTGAAATCAATACTACCAAAACGAGTAGAACCAAACTTGGTATTTGAACTCCATAATTTTTCATCGTCACTTCTCCTTCTGAATCAAATCGAATTTTCTACTTAGTTAGACGAATGTCATTAGAAAAAGTTCCCTTAAGTACCGATAATCGACCTTCTTTTTGTTTTGAATCATTGTAATCCTAAACTCATAATCCATCTTAATGCCCGATTATAAAAACAACCATGTGAAAAACCACATGGTTGCTTACTTGATTGAATTGCACACTAAGCAATATCACTATCCTCAGTTACTATATCGAACACATCGATCATTTCCTCGAAATGATCGCGTTGCTTTATTTCTCTTTGCTTCAGATATGACTTCCTTACACTGTCAAGCAGCATGAAGCTCATGAGTACGAGTATGATCGCAAACGGCAGGCCTGTACTGATTACCGCTGTTTGTAGCGCCGACAAGGCTTGCGTCCCACCGATCAGCAGCAGCACCGCAGCGATGAAGCCTTCCATACCCGCCCAGAAAACGCGCTGCGATACAGGCGAATTTAGTTTTCCGCCAGATACGATATTGTCAACGACCAAGGATCCTGAATCACTTGAAGTGACAAAGAAGGAGATGACGAGCGCGGTACCTAAAACAGATAATCCCGTTCTGATAAAGCCTTCAAGTACAGGGATATTCAAATACTGAATCATTTCAAACAGGGCGACAGGCAGATTGTTCTGTACTGTCGCGAACAACTGACCGTTGAACATTTGATTGAGGTAAATGGCCGTTCCACCAAAAACAGATAGCCAGATAAACGATAACAGCGAGGGTACAATCAGTACTGCAAGGACAAACTCACGTATGGTACGACCCTTTGACACACGGGCGATAAACATTCCAACAAATGGCGACCATGAAATCCACCACGCCAGATAGAACACGGACCAGCTTGCCTGCCAGGTGTCCTCACTTGTCGAGATGAAGAACGCCGACTGTACGAAGTTATTCAGGTATAACCCTAAGCTGTTGCTGAATGTCTTTAGGATAAAGGCTGTAGGGCCGAGGATAAAGACAATCAACATGAATACGAAAGCCATTTTGATGTTCAGTTCAGATAGAAACTTGACACCCTTGTCGATTCCTGAAACGACACTCAAGGTTGCGATACCAGTAATTCCTGCAATGAGAAGAACCTGCGTGAACACGCTGATTTCTACCCCGAACAGGTAGTTCATTCCACTGTTGATCTGCTGGACACCTAGCCCTAGCGATGTCGCCAGTCCGAATAGGCAAGCCACAACCGCCAAAATATCGATCAAGTCACCCCAGAACCCGAAAATCTTATCTTTTAAAAGCGGATAAAACACGGATCTTAGCGATAATGGCAATCCTTTGTTATAGGCAAAGAACGCAAGCGCTAGTGAGATCAAGGCATAGATGCCCCATGGGTGGAAACCCCAGTGGAAAAACGTTGTCGCAAGCGACTGTGTCGCAGCATTGGCATTATCAAAGATCGGCGGTGTGAACTCGCTATGGTAAAGCGGCTCACCCACCGCCCAAAACATAAGTCCGATTCCCATTCCCGCAGAAATCAGCATGGAGTACCAAGAAAAATTACTGAACTCAGGCTTCGCCTTCACTCCACCGATACGAACTTTTCCAAGTTTTGAAAACGCGATAAACAAAGATACCCCGATAAAGAAATTGCTTGCTAAAATGAATAGCCAGTCGAAATTTTCTACAATCGCGGTTTTAACATTCACGAACACAGCATTCGCCTGTTCCAAGTTAAACAAGGCATAGGCTGAGAACAGCAGCACAATAAGTCCAGCCCCAACCGAAACCACTGGGTTCATGTCCATACCCCATTTTTTAAAGTTTCGACTGTATAGCTTCTCTTCCATAATTTTTTGCATTTTGTCCGGCATAACTACAAACTCCTTTCTTAAACTCACGTGCTTTGATAGTCCTTTAAAAATAAAAAAGACACTCCAACCCTTTTTTCAAAGAGTTAGAGTGCCTAAGTTTCGCCATAAAGACTCACATTATACCACCATTTAATAGTATAGCGCATTTCCGTCACGAACCTGCGCAGACCCCAGTTCTAAAATCATTTTTCGATCGTAATTTCATTTATCAAGTAGAAAATTTATATCAATCTGTCAAAAAACATACCAATACTTATAATCCAAATTACTGACACAATCTATTTCATGGGGATATTTAGTTAAAAGTAATACCTAAAAATATTATCAGTTATCGGCGTGATTGTCAAATGAACCATAACACACTACATCATTTTATGACTAAGAAAGTCAGTTTTTCCTTATTTCCAACAAAATCAGATTGATCCTATTCTTTTACAAGGTACATCGCTGAGTCTGCTACAGGCTTATATCCTATCTTCATGTAAATTCCGTTTGATGTAGGGTTTGATAGGTCGGTGTAGAGGGTGCAGTAGTCATACAGGCTAAGAGCATACTCGCTCAAATCAGCCACTAAAGTTGTCGCATACCCCTTACCACGCTGATTCTCAGGTGTGAACACAAGACTGATTATCACACTTTTATGTGTGGATTTTCCGAGTGCGGCCATCGTAACGGCTTCACCTTCCACTTCCCATATAAACATTCTTTTATCCTCGATACCTTTTATCCGATTTTTACGACTCCTATCTTCGTTGAAGGTGCCGCCATCCATTTCGGCGAATAGTCGGCTCCAGTCCATGATCAGATCCAGGTCTTCAAGTGTTGCCGGTCTCATCACGCCTTTGGCTCTTTTTATATCAGACACCTGATCCAAACGGTAGATGCGCTGGGACATCGCAAGTTCGATTGAATGATCTACCAATGCATTGAGGTGCTCAACAAAAATATCCACATAAGGGCGAGAACCGATCACACCGGGATAGACTAAGTTCTTATTAGCCACAAACTCTGCAGCTTCTCTCAGGTATGCCTCCTCATTCGTCACAAGCACAAGGTGAAGTCCATAAATCACAAGTGCCAAAGTTACCTTGCCGTCGACTTCGCCGCAGGCAAAGAAGCAGTTGCTAAAATCATCATCAGCTTGCGCGCCTTTTAAGATGCCGATAGTCAGCACATTGGTGACTTCGTCCTTGTATAATAATTCTTCCACCACCGGATAGAACTGCATTGGGGTTTTATATGTTGTAAATTTCATGTTGACCTCCTGTTGACCTTTGTATAAGAATCTCCAGTTCTTATATTATGAACTTATCATTTTACTCATTATAATTGAACCACCGCCAAAATGTGATATTTAAGATAACTGTAATATAAAAATTTTGCCCTAATACGCTACACTTCTGAAAAAAGCCTGTTTATTGCAAACCAGCGATTAGAAAAAGTATCGCATTGGTTGATTTTGTCTCGTAAAGTCAACTTCAAATCCATTGTTTATTGTGTATAATGCCGTATAATAAAAATCAAAGGAGCATATAATGAACCAAGAACCGTTCATTATTAAGAAGAATAATGTTTAATGATCTCAATATTGCCAGTGTGATCGCTGATCACAGAAGGGCAAAGGGCGTTACACAAGAGCAATTAGCCGAATACATAGGTGTGTCAAAAGCATCCGTTTCTAAATGGGAAAAGGGGCACAGTTATCCAGATATCACCTTTTTACCACAGCTCGCTTCCTACTTCGACATCAGCATCGATGATTTGATGGGCTACACTCCACAGCTGACAAAAGAGTCGATTAAGGCTCTATACAATAAGCTCTGTACCGACTTTGCCAATAAGTCCTTTGAAGAAGTTTGGCCACAGTGTCAGGACATCATTAAGAAATACTACTCCTGTTATCCCCTACTGATGCAGATGGCTGTTCTCCTGTGCAATCACTTCATGCTAGCAATGGATCAAAGCACGCAGTCGGAGGTGCTTCAGCAAGCCATTGACTTATGTAAAAGGATCGAGCTGGAAAGCGGTGACATACGCCTATCCAAAGAAGCCGTCTCACTCGCTGCCACATGTTACCTGTTGAAGGGCGAACCCCAAAACACCTTGAGCCTCTTAGGTGAAACGATCAGACCGCTGTTACAAGACGATGCGGCAATCGCGCAAGCCTACATCATGTTAGGACAAGCAAAGGAAGCCGACAAGGTGATACAAATTAGCATTTATCAGCACATGTTGATTCTGATAAGCAGCTGCACCACCTTGCTTCACATCAATGATGAAAAGTTTGAAGAAATCCTAAACCGTATTATGATACTTGCAACAGCGTTCCAACTGGATTACCTGCACCCGAACAGCATGCTTATCGTTTACTTGACGGCCGCACAAGCCTATTGCACCAAAGGCAGGTACGCAGACGCGCTTTCTTATCTAGAAAAGTACAAGGATGTTTGTATCACACATTTCTTCCCCTTTTCTTTGCGAGGTGATGAGTTTTTTGACGAAATTGAAGATTGGTTCGCTGAGTTCGCACTTGGAGAAGGTCCACCAAGAAGCGAAGCTGTCATTAAGCAAAGTATGATTGACAGCCTGAAGCTAAATCCGATTTTTGACGTTTTAAAAGACGATCCACACTACATTAAACTACTTAAAAGTCTTGCTACACATTTAGGAGGAAATCCACATGATTAAGATATTAAAAAGTAAAGACTTCACAACTAGTCTCCTGTTCGCACTAGCAGGTCTCATAGCAAGTGCGTTTGCTGCCATATACCAGCTGCAAATGCTTTCGCCTGAGATGCAAGCACAAGTCATCGCACAACTTGGTTCTGTAACAGCGATGATTCCGATCGCAGCACTGCAAGGCCTGGTATTGACGTTCATGACCGCACTGATCGGCATCAAGGTTGCAAAAAAAGTCAACCTTACACTAAACTTCACATTCGATAAGAATCGTGCACTGCTATCTGCAGCGGTTGGATTGGCGGTCGCCCTTGTCATTACGCTTTCTGACCGTTTTATCTTTGCAGCAGTCTTACCGGCACAAATCACTCAATATGCCTTCTCACCGATCTATTTTATAACCGGGCTCTTATACGGTGGTATCATTGAAGAAGTTTTGCTTAGACTCTTTGTCATGTCGCTGCTGGTACTGATCCTTTGGAAAGTCTTTTCTAAAAAAAGCGACAGCCAGAACATCCCTAAGTGGGTCTACATTAGTGCAATCACCCTTGCCGCCGCCATCTTTGCAGCAGGACATTTACCGGTCACATTTCAAACCATCGGTACTTCGGTTCCTATCATTATCAGGTGTTTTCTTCTAAACGGCATTGGTGGCATAGGATTTGGCTATCTTTACTGGAGGCATGGCTTGTCCTATGCGATACTTGCCCACGCCATGACTCATGTGTTCATGCAAGCAGTGTTCATGCCGATACTCTTCTGAGGACTTGAAATTATAAAAAATGCGATGAGCCGATCAGGGAATACCCACATTGGCTCATCGCAATGGTTCTTTTATGCGTCGTGTTCGTTAACCAGTGTTGATTAGTAGCTTACTGCATTTTAAATACTACTCCAATCGAAACATGATCTTAGTGATCAGATCTTTGGGTTCTACCTCGCCAGGATCGTTCATCTATAACTCATATGCGCTACCTGTGCTGTTTTGCCGATTATCTGTCATCCACTGCATCATCTCAGTATAACCGTCTTGCAAAACCGCCTTCGAAACCATTAAGCAGGCATACGAACACATTTCAACCAACATCAGCTCAATCGGTCATGCCGTAGACGCTGTCAACCACGATAAGGAACGTATCGTGTCAAGTATCGAAAACATATCAGCCGTATCAGAAGAAACCGCAGCCGCGGCAGAAGAAGTAACCGCTTCGATGACTCAACAAACCGTAGCCATTGAGGAAGTCGCCAAATCAGCACAAGACCTGAACGAAATCGCCATTCACCTAAGTGACGAGATTAAAAAGTTTAAGGTCTAAGCATCACTCTTCTCTAACTAGCACAAAGCCCCACACAAATAAGTTTTGTGTGGGGCTTTTAATTCATTCCGCGTAGCTCTTCGTTTTTTTCTTCACGATACTCATGTAAGGGACTCAACTGTGGCCATCTGAATATGAACAAAGGCTCCATCCAGTTTTTTATCCGCATTGATTGGCTTCAACAACGTATTTGTAAAGGCGTGCATGGTTTCACCCTTTGCGACCACAGCGCCTGTTTCAACCGACTCGACAACATACTTGAAATGAAGCTTCAATCGGCTTAAGAAAGCGATCGAAGTCTTGACACAAATCGTCTTACCGTACTCAGCAGGTGTTATGAACTGGCAGTTCATATCATATAGCGGAAGCCAGACACCTTTTGCTTCAATCTCATGGTAAGGAACACCAATGTCCATGAAGAACTGTGTCCGTCCTGCCTCAAACCAAACGGGATAATTGGAATGGTGCACAATCCCCATTTTATCTGTCTCCGCATATCTAACAGGAAAATACAGCAGGCTGACTCCCCCTGTTAAGACATGCGTCTTTGAAGGGTTAGTGCCCACCACAGTTTCCATGATTTGCGTGTTCCTCGCATACTGATCCGGTAGATACCAACTCGCCTTTTACGTAAGCATCCACAACGGTTTGAGCAGCACCGTATGCCCCCAGCACGACAGCGATTCCGTTTTCATTGAACAAATCAATGGCACCGCCACCCATACCGCCAGAAATAATGACATTGACACCTAATCCCTTTATAAAGCTTGGTAAAAAGCCTGCTCTATGTCCTGGAGTATCATGTGCTACTACATTTAACACCGTATTTTGCTCCATATCGACGTCAAAAATATGAAACTGCTGACAATGGCCGAAGTGACCGGACACATTACCCGCTTCTGTCGCTACTGCGATTTTCTTTATTACCTGACTCATTAATCATACCTCCAAGTTGTTAGCGACTCCGTCAAACCAGTCGCCTGTGTAGAGTTCGATCATTCCTTTGTCACAAAGAGTAGCTATGCCTTTATCAATTGGAAGTTTTGCCAAGATCGACAATCCAAATTCCTCTGCAATCGCCTCAATATGCGCATCACCGAAAATTCGATGCTCATGGTCACATTCACTGCATTTGAAATAAGACATGTTCTCGACTAAGCCGAGAATCGGTATATTCATCATGTTGGCCATATTCACTGCCTTTGAAACAATCATGGAAACCAGTTCTTGAGGTGATGTTACAATAATTATTCCATCCACCTTCAAGGATTGGAAAACAGTCAATGGTACATCGCCTGTTCCTGGAGGTAGATCGATATGCCTACTCTACTGCTTTACTATTGGCTGTCTTCCATCAAGTCAAATGGTCATATTTCGCACAACTTATCAGATGCCGGATGCTTCCTACAGGCGTTTAGCTGACAACCATTCAAATAGGCTGACGCGCTTTCCTTCGATTATTTGTACACACTCATCATTTAAGGCATAAATCCACGAGAAATGCCCATGATACTCATATGCATTACCTAGCTCGTCCTTATAGGTATCACTTGTATCAATAACACGATCAAATAAGCTGTAATGAATATCCTTAGCACCTCTAGCCTTTAAACGCGCAAATAGGGCATTCGAAAAGTGGTCCAACAAAGAGGTGTCGCTTTCATTTTGGTTGCCAATATAACCGTCAAGTACTACAAAGGCACTGTCGATATACTTTTTATCGATGACCACAACTGGGTCATTTTTTGCATGCGTAATCCACATCGGCACTTTTTCAAGTACATCAAGTCTCTGATCCGTTAACCAATCAACATGGTAGGCCTCTGCAATTGGAAACGCCGCTGCAAAATAGTTGGGATGGTTGACAAGCATCTGTATTGTCATATAACCACCGTTTGAACAGCCACCCAAATAAATCCTACTAGTGTCGATATTCTCATTATCCATTACATAATCATCAATCAAATGCATCAAAGCTTCTGTGTAATATGATTTTCCATCACTATTTGGAACATGAATATTGTAGTTCGACTCACCATCAAGATCCATCCATATGGTCGGTGTTTGAGGCACCAGTACATAAGCCCCACCAACACCAAACTTCGATTGCACAAGCGGTGCGGCGAGATTTGTAACGCGATTGCCAAGCACGGCGATTTTAGTGTCTTGTCCACCTTCTCCAGCACCGTGTAACCATACAATAAGGGGCAATTTCTCGTCCGTCCTATTTTTTGGTGCAAAAGAGGCGTATGTTAGTTTTCTTCCTTCATATGCGTATTTCTGATTGTGTTCAAAGTCGTCGCAAATAAGATTATAGTTTCTAAGTTTATCCTGCTGTTCCGTATTCATGAGTACACAAGGTGCACCAGTCATATCTTCAATAAAGTGATCGGACTTTAATGAAATCTGGTAATGCACATCAACGAATCGATTTACATTATCACGATCACTATAAATAAGCGGTGAGTTTTCAATACGATCAGGACCCACTTTCAAACAAATCGTGAAAAAGTGCCCCGCCTTGTCTTCATCGCCTTTCTCATCAGAAACATAAACACAAGTCACTTCACACTCATGACCAAATGTCATGTCAACTTGACCACTGTCTACTTGATGATCACCTACATGACGAAATGAACGAATATCAAAATTGTTCGTTTTCATGTCTTTAATATTCAATCTATGCCTATCATCCATCTGAACCACGAGTTTTGTAATCGCAGGTCCCCAATCAAAACCTTCTGTAACCGTATTATACTTTATTTTCATGTTGACCATCTATCATTCACCTCATCACGTTCTTGATTTGCTGGCTCATCTTTAATAGTTGCATTAGCTTCTTAGTTAGAATTATATCATATCTAATTTTACGTAATTCAAATTCTAGCAAACAAAAAAACTACGATAAATTTTGACCCCTAAAAGTTAGACGTTAGTCTAACTCTTAGGGGTCGGTTAATGATCAGTCCTTTAGTTTTAGTTGGATTTGCTGCCGACTGCATTCAGGTTTCCTAAGGCATCGCCGGAATCAAATATCGTTACTGTAGCTTTAAAACTTCCGTCGCTGTTGAACACAATGCTGAAAATCTGTTTGTCGCCTTCGTCATCGATATTTGTGACTGCAATGGTGTTTTCTGAAGCGTTGTACTTATTGAATCGATATGTCATTCCGTTGCCGTCAAGCAAAGGATCTGCAATATAGGTTTTGATGACTAGAGTATTTGCTTCTACCGTCATCTCGATAGAACTGTTACCATCGTTCAAATCAAAGGTCATACCGGCAATAACGCTTTTGTTGTAGTGACCTTTGTATGATCCAAAATAAGTATCTGACAATGAAGCACCTTGGTTGCTCTGTGTCGTGGTAGGCTGTGATTCAGTTGTCTGTGGTGTATCTTGTGTGGTAGTTTCTGTGGTAGTTTCTGTGGTGGTTTCTGTCGTATTTTCAGTGATAGCTTCTGTCGTATTTTCTGTCGTGTCTTCTCTTGATCCATTCTCTGAAGATTGTTCTGTTGCTATTGCAGTACTGTCCTCTGTAGCAGGCTGGTCGGTGGAATCTATGCTATCGGTTGAATCATCAAGGGATTCCGAAGCTAAAAATTCTGGTATCGTTTTATCTACTAGTGTTGGAATCTCGCTATAGAGCATTCCCTTGACATAATTTTCAGTAAAGTCTGTCATGTTGTTGCTAAAAACGTTTTGTAGTAATGAATCATTTTGCAAGGCGTTTTTATTAAAATCTCCGAGTTTACCGTTCAGAGAAGTTCTTAACTTACTTGTTTTTTCTGCTACTGATTTAAATAGCGAACTGGTCTTATCTTTCACTTTAATTAATGATTTGCTTACCTTAAGTGCTGTATTTTTTATGACACCTGTGGCTTTGTTTGCGGTGGTTATCGCAAGGTTTATTTTAGGTGCCATCGTACTCGAGCTGGAGCTGATTGCTTTTACAATCGCCTTTCCTTTTGACATGGTACTTTGACCTAAACCTTTAACAAGGCCAGTGAGTTTACTTGTCCCTTTGCTGATTGCCTTTGCAATGGACTTACTTCCTCCGACCGTGGTAAGCGCTACATCGACAGTTGCAAGGGCAATCTCACCTGCTGTTGCCTTAGGATCCATTATTTTTATCAAACTTTTGGCGCTTCCGGTAAAACAACCTACAGCAAACTTAGAACTCGCCTTAATTGTTTTTGCAAATGAATTGTCTTTTCCAAGGGCTTTTTCTGCTAATATGCCGATAGAGTCTTCGGCTAGTTCAATCATTCCTATGGCATCTTTTGTAGTTTGTGAACCTGCTGTGCCTGCTTTAATACGCTCCATTTCCAGTCGGTTTACACGTTCTTTTTCTTTTTTTATAACTTCTTTATCCACGCCGTAGTCACTTGCAAAATAGTCGAAGGTGGTCTTATATACCGTATTGCTCGCTTTTTCCAACAATACACCTGGCATTTTTCGTACTGCGGTAAATAGGGTATTAAAAAAGCCTTTTGGTTCAGCCGGTTTTTTTGCATGATCGGCCTTCAATGTTTCGGTCGCCTTTTTAAGGGCAACTTTTCCTTTGGCATCGGTAAAGGATGTCTTGTCAGCATACACATAAAGTGGGCTTGATATCATTTGAACTACATCGCTGATTACACTCGAATCAGCCACTAGATCCGCCTCGGTCAGGTGATACTCGTCCATGATGGTATCCGCAGCAGTACTTGCGATTTGAATAGTTAACAGATTAGCATCTTTTAAAAAGTCGATTGTATCTTCTGTGAGCCCTTCTTTTTCGGTCATTTCATTGAGTAGAGGCTGCATTGTATCGGCTAGTTCGCGATGATAAAACAACTGCGATAGGGTGGCATAGGTATCTGCTAGGTCAAGGTTGCTGAGTTTATCATAGGTTTTAGAGATGGATTCAAAGATACTGTTGATGTTCGTATCATAAAGTTCCGTAAATTCAATGTCCATCATCAGTAGATCGAATTCAAACGACATGACAAAGTCATCTTGATAGGATGCCTGGTATTCATCGTAAAGTATAAGCGCATCCTGTATGGTTTTGGACAGCTGAGTGACAACAAGATCTGCAAGTTCTATTCGCTTTTGTACGATAAGATAATCTTGCCACGCCTGGTCATAAGCTGATTCAACATCTTCTTCCAGCGATTCGATTTGAGCACTTAATATACCTATGTAAAGCATCGTATTGCTATATTCATCGATCAAACTTTCTGTATATTGTGTAAGTTCAGAATGCTCATCGGCTAATTTCTCATATAAGGCGACGGTCGAATTTGCTAATGTGTCAAGTTGTGATATAAGCAATTCGACATCACTTTGCATGACAGTCGACGTAAAGAGGATCTCACTGATGACGTATTCCCTTTCAAAAAAATAGTCTTGATCAATAAATTGAGACTTAAAGGCTTCGGATGTATAGAAGGGACTCGCTGACAAATAATCGTCTAGGCTTTCATGTTCGAATATCAACTCGATGTCGGCTTGTGTCAGCGTTTCAAAAGCAAACGTATCCGATGTGAAATCAGGAATATCAATGATAGGGGTAGGTGTTGAAGTGGAATCGTCTGTAGATGACTCATCCAATTTTTCATTTGGTTGGCATCCTGAAAGTGCCAGTGACAACACTAGGATAATTGCCAGCGCCAATGATAGATATCTCTTCATGAAATCCTCCTTTTTGATAGGCAGTATTAATCCTCTTATTCCCTATATGGGTAGCTTTAATCAAATTAATAAAAAAGCTAAAAGAGATTGCTCTTTTAGCTTCTTTCATTTCATTTGATTATTATACTTTTATGCTTATTCACCCTAGTTAGGGTTAATTCTACCTGTTCTTATCAGATTCTATTGTTTTTTTACTCAAATAGCTTCTAGAGAACATCAAAGGATACTTCGGTGACAGACACCAGGATTTTGCATAAACCCTAGCGTCCATTCAGGCTCGTCGGTGTGAAATCAATCAGCAGATACATGGCGCAATTCTATTCGATTAATCCTTCGACAAGGAAGTTGTTCCACCACCGTTACACTTTGATACATACATGGCATTGTCAGCTGTTTTTATCAGTTCACTTGGAGTGGTAATCAGATCATTCACTGTTGAAACCCCGATACTCAATGACGGGTTCCAAAACTCAAATTCCTGTGCATCATCACTGCTACAGTACGCATTAAGTTTCTTGCCTACGATAAAGGCTCCATCGGCTTCTGTATTTGGGCAAATAACGATGAACTCGTCTCCTCCTAATCGACAGGCAATATCGGTTTTTCTGACAGTCGAACTTAATAAATCAGCAATCCATTGCAGAACCTTGTCACCATTCTCATGTCCATAATTGTCATTCACAGATTTGAACTTATCAACATCGATAAAAAGAATAGAAAATGGAACCCGGTAGCGCGCCCAGTTGTTCAAGAGTTTTTCAATTTCAGCCATGACATATCTTCTATTGGGCAACCCTGTCAATACATCATGATAAAGCAACTGACTTAATTTTTCATTTGCTTCAGATAGCTCGGCGGTTCTTTGTTTGACCTTTTCTTCAAGTTGCACATTCTTTAGTTCTATTTCCTTATTCTTTCTAGAGACCAGTAGATATAAGACTTTAAGTGCTTTAAGTAAAGGTTCGGTTGAGGTTTCGGTAATTTGCTCTTCCATCTCATATGCTTCTGCCGGTGTCATTCCATCATCAGCGATATATGTAAGTTGTCGAGTTAAACTTTTATCAGTATTTAGTATATGATAGGCAAGCCACCTAATTAAGTATTCGACAATAGCTTTCAATTTTTTTGGATTAATCTGCTTGTCTGTGATTTCAAATTGGTTTGTCACTTCATGGACAAAATCCTTATGAAATTGCAAGTGTTCTTCACGATGACGATGATCAATTGAGTATTTTTCCATCAATGCTTTTTCAGTTGAAAAATGTTCGTCAATATAAGCAGAAAGTTTGCTGCTTGTCTTCTCTATCGTTTCAGTTTTGATCAACTTGTTATTGATACTTATCTCAAGTAAATCATTAATCATTTCAACTAAAGCGAAATGTTGAGAATCGATTATCTCATTCCCAGTATTAAAATCGTTATCCCATTTGAAAAAGTTCTGTGGCATGGATATGCCCTCCTATCGATGACAGTAATAGTTGATAATGATAGTTTATTTTAACATTTAATTGCCGAAGTTTATATAATCCAAACCCTGCATCAACATAATTTTGATGGATATTTATGGACTACCGTTGGTTTTTAAGGACTCTTTGACATGATCCGCCAATCTATGAAATGAAAGTCGATGTGAAAGAACTTAACCATTGTCAAACGAAGCCATTCACTTTTCAATCTTCTTTTTCCATTATCCTATAACTACCAACTTGAAATACGTTATAGGGGACACTCCTAATGCAAAAAACACCCGATAGGAATTAATCTATCTGGTGTTTTGCCCTTTACTTAAATGAATACTGCCACAGCTTGCATTAGATAGTCTAAGTTGGAATCAAACTTTTCTTTTCTAGAGCGGTTATATGGTTATCCATGTAGGGATAACGTTCAAGTATTCTGTATTGCCCTATTCTACTGTTCAAGTATCTTATGTTGAAAGTTATTTATCTGCTTTCTGACGTTGATGTCGTAGAACGCAGTAAAACCGATTTTGTATTGAAGTACTACTTTGACAAGGCTCAAATATTGAATTTCTTCTATAGACCCTGCATTTGAATGATGAGCAAAAAAGTCAAAGCCCACTTTCGTGAACTTTGTCAACAGACTCACTAGATAAACTAGTTTTTCTATGCACCTTGAACAGTGCGCTTATTTTGAATTAAGTCATCAAGCTCCGTTAACCAAGGATTATGAATTGTCGGCACGTCAGTGAGCAAATGTTTTGTGTATTCTGCGGTTGGATTTTCAATGATACTTCTGGCATCACCTTGCTCCACGATTCGCCCCTCTTCCATAATGAAAATTTCATCAGAAACATAGTATGAAAGACCGATATCATGGGTGATAAAAATGATAGTCATATCATTGTCGTCACGAAGTTTCATTAACATATCAAGAATCGTCGACCTGGAACAAGCATCAATCATCGACGTCGGTTCATCGGCAATTAGAACTTTGGGATGAATCAAAAAGATTCTGGCGATCATCAGACGCTGCATTTGACCACCTGATAATTCGAAGGGATGCTTGTTCCAAAGTTCCTTTAAGTCCAGATTGACATAGCCACACGCTTCTTCAAGTTTTTTATACTCTTCTTCCTTTTTGAGTTTGATACCTTTCATTTTCAAGCAGTTGATGAGCAAATCCTGCACCTTATAAAATTGATTGAAGGATGAAAACGGATCTTGAAAAACCGCCTGCACATGTGTCCAGTAGTTCACTCTATCCTTATGCTTTTTCAAGTTTATTTTTTTACCGAAAAAGCTCAATTCACCTTCTGATTGACTGAGTAAACCAAGTAACATCCTTGCAGTCGTTGTTTTTCCACTACCGCTTTCACCAACGATGGAATATACTTTGCCATGCATGATTTTAAAATTCGCCTTATCCACCGCAATCGTTTTATCTTTACCATGCCCAAATACACGAGTAAGATTTTTCGCCTCAAATACAATGTTTTCCATGTAATTCACCTCAAACTATCAAACATCTATGTTCACGATGTTCAACAGTCTTGATTTCCGGGTTAGTTTCTTTACAAAAACTTTGTCTTTCTTTACATCTGTCATAAAACCTACAGCCAGTCAACTTTTGCTTCAAGTTGGGTGGTGCACCAGGAATCGCATATAGCTTATGTTCTTTCATATCGAGTTCGGGAACAATAATCGAGCCCATCAGTGCCTTAGCGTATGGATGTAGCGCATCAAAGACCACATCTTCACTGCTTCCCCGTTCTACAATCTGACCTGCATACATGATTGCGATCTTATCTGCAACATGATAAAGGAGTGGCAGTTCGTGGGTGATAAAGACAATGGATTCAACATACCCTTCGATCAACAGTCTTTTAATCAGTAGAATCACTTTCTTTTGACTTGTGACATCAAGGGCGGAAGTCGGTTCATCGGCAACTAAGACTTTGGGATTAAGTATAGTGGAAATCGCGATAACAGTACGTTGCTTCATACCGCCAGAGAGCTCATTGGGATAAGCGTTCAATACTTTAGGATCCAGTCCCAAAGCCTTAAAGCGTTCGGTCGCCAGTTCCATCATTTCAACTTTGGACATTTCCGGTTTGTGCTCTTTAAGTACATCCATCAAGAAAGACTTGATTTTCAATGTGGGATTTAAGGTATTCATCGCAGCCTGTGGAATATAGGCTATCTTCTTACCTAAGACTTCTTTTCGAAAAGTCTCTGGATCGATGGCAACGGCGTCTACCCCATCAATAATCAATTCGCCCGAAGTGTAATGCAAGGGCTTAAAAAAACAACCCATGAGGCAATTGGCCAGTGTTGATTTTCCACATCCCGATTCACCGGCGATACCTAAAACTTTTCCCTTTAAAAGATTTAGGCTGACACCATCCACCGCGTAAATATCTTCACCGAATCGTGTATGATAACGTGCGTGCAAATTTTTCACTTGTAATGTAAATTCACTCATGATTAACTCCTTAACTTAGGATTGAAGATCTCATCCATACCAAGCTGCATTAAATAAAGGGAGAATGTCGTAAATGCAACTAAAAGAGCTGCTGGCACAAAGGTCCACCAAGCACCTAGGCCGGGCGCTTCAGCTAAAATAGCCCAGTTTAGCAAAATACCAAGAGAAACCGTATTAAGAGGTCCAAGTCCAAGCATCGAAACACTAGCTTCGTTTAGAATGCCCGTTGTGATTTGAATGATAAATGCCATAACAACATAGGACATGATATAAGGCAGCACTTCTTGAACGATTATTCTAGAAGTTGAAAAGCCCGAGAGCTTAGCGATATTGATATGATCTCTTTCTCTAAGAGAAACAGCCTGCGCCCTAACCGCTCTTGCAGTCCATGGCCAGGTGGTTAAACCGATTATGCTCGCAGTAAGAACAATCGACCTTGTTTCTAGACTTACTGAAATCAAAATCAAAATGATAAAGGATGGAATTACAATAAACAAGTTGGATACGGCCATAAGAATTTCATCGATTAATCCACCCTTATACCCTGCAAAAAGACCTATTACAAGACCTACACTGGTTGCAATCGCACCTGCCATAACACCGACAATAAGTGAGGTTCTGGTTCCATGTGCAAGGGCGAGCAACTCATCTCGTCCAAAATTATCCGTCCCCAATAAAAATTCACGACTTGGTGGTTCTAGCGGTCCACCAACCATTTCAATCGGGTCTCCGTGGTTAAGCAGCGGATAACCGATCGTAAACAGCAAAACCAACACAAAAATAAAGGCACCGATTTTAAACTTGTTCGAATTAAGAAGGATATTGAATGTCTGCATGTTAGCTTTCCTCCATTTGGTTTGCCTTGATACGAGGATCCAAGAAGCCATATAGAATATCTACAATAAAGTTTGCCGCAAGCACCGTTATCGTAATTAACAGGGTACACGCCGAAATCATAGGATAGTCAAGCCCACGAATCGCCTTAAACATTTGAAGCCCAAGTCCAGGATAATTGAATACGATTTCAGTAATCAAGGCCCCTGCGATCATCGTTCCAAGTGAAATCGCCAAACCTGTAATTTGCGGGAGCGCTGCATTCTTGAAGACGTACCTGACAATTTTCGATTCTCTAATACCTAACATCTTAGAATATTTCACATAATCGGAACTTAACTCATAAAGAGCCATTTCACGCATACCAATTCCTTGTCCGCCTAACATGACAATGGCAATCGACAAAAATGGCAAGAAGTGATGTTTTAATAAGGACATGTAAAACAGCCATGATCCGTCAGGAATCATCGTCCGGTCATAAGGTCCACCCACAGGGAACCATCCACCAACAACCGCTAGCCCATACAGTAGCAGAATGGAAAGTACAAAAAATGGAACAGAACTTACAAATAAGGCTGTGGGAAAAATAATCTTGTCATAAACACCTTTTTTATAGGCTGCGATCGCACCAAAAATATTACCAACCAACCAACCAACCAACCCAGTATAATTGCCGGTAGCTGAACTGCAACGGTCCAAGGAACCGCATTTGCGATTAATTCTTTAACCGGTCTAGGATATTGAGTAAAGGATGTTCCAAAATCTCCTCTTAAAAAGTCTTTCACATAAATAAAAAACTGTTGAGGAAGAGACTTATCCAAATTAAATTCCGCATAGAATGTTTCGTAGGTCTTTTTAATCACATCTGAATCCGTCATACCTTTAGTAATACGCGCTACAATCTGATCTACAGGATTGCCACTTATTAATCTAGGCAACATAAAATTAATGACCACAGCAATGATAAGTGTTAATGCATACCACATGATTTTTTTTGAAAAATAACGATAGTAGCCTTTCATATATGCCTCACTTTAAAAGTATGGGGATTTCAGAAAATCTGAAATCCCCTATCTTATCTATTGATTTGATAGTTGGAACAACCCTCTAAAACCAGCACCGTCAAATAACATATCCGGTAAATCCGAATTCTCATCTTGGAAGTTTTTCCAAACATTCTCGTTATAAGAGAAGAATACAGTTGGTCTATAATATAGTGGAATTGTCGGTATATCCGTTAAGTAAATGACATTTAGCTCAGTGTAAAGAGCTGTTAGTTCGGCTTTATCGTCAGTCATACCAATTGCTTTAATAATTTCGTTCACTCGTTCGTTTTCATATCTACCAAAGTTCCAAAACGCTTGCTCACCAATTGGAGCTAAGTCAATTGAGCTCATTAGATCATATGCGCGTTTCCAACCGCTAACCGGTGTTGAATAAGCAGCAGGTGTGTACATTGTGATATCGAATTCACCCGTATTCTTATTGTTGTCGTAAACTCCCCACTCAGTGAATGTTGGAACCAGTTCAATACCGGCAGCTTTAGCATTTTGGCAAGCAATCTCAATCGTTGCGTTCCAGTCAGTCCAACCAGCGGGACACTCAACATTCCAAGGTCCTAAACGTGTACCATCAGGTAAAACACGTATGCCGTCTGCACCAACTGTAGCTCCTAACTCATCCAGAATCGCATTGGCTTTATCAAGATCAAAGCCCCATGTTAATCCCTCTATTTGAGATTGATCCAATAGTTCTTTTTCATACTCAAAAATAGCAAGACCTGGTTCGATGATTTTAGAATAGCCGCTCATCGCTTTTTCTGTGATTTCTGGGTAATTCAAAGCATAAGCTAGCGCTCTTCTTACTTCTTTGTTCTCAAGGCCAGCTCGATGAACATTAATATAGAATGATGGAATAGTCTCTGCCATATAGTATGGTGAATCGCTTAAATAGGACTTAACCCCACTGTCTGCCATTTCCCAAATTCTTGAGTGGAAGTTTTGTGAGTAATCCAATGTACCATTCTTCAAATCTAAACTTGACGTATCATTAGAATTATAAATTAAGTGAGAAATGTACCTTGGAGCTGGCATTCCAAACGTATCCTTACCCCAGTAATCTTCATTTCTTTTTGTCCTGATTTGCGTATCATCATGAAAATCTACAAGGTATGGACCAGATCCGACTGGATTATCGTTAAAGATCGCACCAATTTCACCATAATCAAAATTGTTTTCCTCTTCGATTTTTGACCAGATATGTTCCGGTAGAATCGGAAGATTAGTCAACATTTCTGTCATGTTCATGCGATTGTAGTTTTCTTTATTTAAATGGACAACAAGTGTTAAGTCATCCTTCATTTCTAAACTGTCGATGTTTTCCCAGTAACCTGACCAGTTAAGGTAGGTTCTGTTCGCAGCATCCAGTGTGTAAAGAACATCTTCTGCGTTCAGTGCTTCGCCATCAGAGAATTTTGCATTCGGGTTCATTTTAATGACAAGTGTGTAATCATCTTCCCAAATGTATTCATCACCTAATAGCGGAGTAATCTCATTTGTTTTTGTGTTAAACATAAAAAGTGTTTCATAGACCATTGGATTCGTAGTCAAATCCGTAGGCCATGCAGGCCAACCAGAAAACCAGTTGAAGTTTTGTGCTGGATTCCACTGCATACCCGTGACAAATAATGTTTCTTTTCTTGTGTCGCTGACTTCACTCTTTTGAGAGTCAGTGCCATTACAACCTGTAAATACTGCTATCACCATTACAAGTGCTAACAATAGACTAATTACCTTCTTCGTTCTCATTAACAATCCCCCCGTTATAGGTTTTTGACAGAACTCCGAATGATTAATTGCGGTTCAAGTTTTACAATCATATTTTTTTTCAAGTTGTTCGACATTACCTTAAGTAACATTTCTACCGCTTCTTCAGCAAGCTCTTTGGCAGGCTGTTTAACCGTAGTCAGGAACGGATGAAGTTTACTACAAAACGGGTGATCGTCGTATCCAATCACAGATACATCCTCAGGCACTTTCAAACCATGTTCCCTTAAAGCATCAATGACGCCAAAAGCAATATTGTCATCTCCGGCAAATATGGCAGTTGGCATTCGCCCTTTTGCCAACCACTCGCACATTGCGTCATAACCGGTAGATATTTCGAAATCTCCTCTTATAACCCCATAAGCTTCAATTCCGACTTCTTCAATCGCCTTATTAAATCCCGCCATACGTTCTTCAGCTGAAAGGAGTGATTCCGGTCCGCCAACATGTGCAATCAGTTCATGGCCCGCCTCAATCAGATATTTTGTCGCTTCATAACCACCCTTGAAATTATCCACTACCACAGAGGGGACCGTAAACGGATACCTCTGATTATCGATAATCACAAAGGGAACTCGATTTTGCTTTAATGATTCTAAATAACCCTCATCAAAAATCGGAGTCAACACTAGTACACCATCAAAACGATCCTGTTGAAAGAAGGAGTTGCCTCTTTCTTTTGACTCTAAGTCACCGTCATCAGCAACGCTGACCGCTAAAGAATAACAATACTTTTCAAGTGCGATATTTGCTGACATAACGACTTCCGACAAAAAGGAATCCGAAAGATTAGGTAAAATTATACCGATTACATTCGTTTTTCCCTTAGCAAGACTTCTTGCAGCTGCACTTGGTTGATAATTCAATTCCTTTACGGCTTTCATCACTTTGATACGACTACTTTCACGAACTGTTGATGCATTGTTTAACACTCTCGATACGGTAACTACTGACAAACCTGCTTTTTCAGCAACGTCGTATATGCTCACTCTCATCGTATGTTCCTTTCAAAAAAACCTAATTTTTTACTTCGCCCATACCAATTAGTTTACAATAAAACACGGTTTCTTACCATATCTTAAAAGTTAAAGCGATTACACTTTCGTCATAAGAAACGTTTACCTTCTTGTCAATGATTTATTTACGAAAATGATACATTTTTCTTTTATCTTGGTATTGCAACGCTTAAAACATTGTTCCGATTTACCCGTCATTCTTGCCATAGTGGTGGAATCGTGGTAAAATATAAGCGATTTAACTTTTGGTTTATCTGTGTACCATTAGTATTTGCCCTACGTATAACCCCGACTTTACGCCCAAAGTCATACGTAGAACCCCACGAACACGGAAATACAATACTATTGAAGGTGAAAAAGTGCAATATGTCATAGGAATTGACGGAGGCGGTACAAAAACACGCGGTGTTTTAAGCCTATTAACCGGTGAAGTAATCGCTGATGTAACGGTTGGACCATCAAACTACCAATTGATCGGTTCAAACAAGGCTCAAAAAACATTTCAAGCTTTGTTAGAAGCACTAACAGGTAACATAAACAAAGCTGATATTAAGTTTATCTACTTTGGATTATCAGGAGCAGATTTGCCTTCTGACTTTGAAACGATCTATCAATTTTTATCTCCACTCGTCGGAGACATCCCGCATTTAGTTGAAAATGATACCTGGTGCGTCTTTAGAAGCGCACTTCAGCAGCAATGGGGTGTAGTTTCACTATATGGTACAGGTTCGAATGCAGGAGCCGTTGAACTTAACGGTAAAAAGCATATTCTAAGAGCACTTGGCTATGCGACCGGCGGCTTTGGTGGCGGAGATGAAATCGCTATGACCGCATTACATTATGCCTTTAGGGCAGATGAAGGAACCTATAAACAAACTTCCCTTTCCACTTTGATACCATCTATGCTAGTCCTCGAATCGATGACCGATGTTGTAGATTATGTTTATCCCACATTTAAGATCAGCGAGAAGGTATTTAAGCTCTTACCGCCTGTCGTATTTGAAGAAGCAGGAAAAGGCGACTCTGTTTGCATCGAAATACTAACTAATTTCGGCAAAACGCAAGGGGAAATGGTCAAAGGCATGTTAACAAAAGCAAAGCTCACAAACCATCAAGTACCAGTCGTTCTTGGAGGCAGTGTTTACAAGGGCTCTACTCCACACTTTCTAGATGCAATGATGAAAACAATAAAAGAGGTCGCACCAGATGCCTATGCAGTCAAACCGGAACTGCCTCCTGTTGCAGGATCAGTACTGTACGCACTCGAAAAGTCAAACACTGCAGTAACAAACGAAACGTATGATTTTTTACAAACACTAATCTAAAGTTTAAAGCCACTAAAAAAACAAGATTGAGCAACCTAAAAAAGGTCACCTCAATCTTGTTTTTTTATTCAAGAGTGTTCGAGTAATAAAAGTTTAGATATTTAAATACTTTTTCTGTGAAAGAAATATTATCTGATTTGGCCACACTTCGAATCTTGCAATTGATATTAATTATCATTATGACAAAATGCATTTAGGAGGATTATGACCTATGCATAAAGATTTCTATCAAGTTAAATTAATAGAACGCACGAAAATCACACAAGACGTTTATGCTTTCAAATTTGAAAAGCCACACGAATTGGTGAGTCATCTTCAGATTTCAAGCATAAACTCTTAGATTTATCTTACTATGGGTATTGGCAGCTCGCCAGGATATGACTACAAAGCTTTTTTACCTAGTGCTGCTGGGCTAGTATCAAGATTTGTACACTCGAAAGACGACTATTATACAGCTCTAAATAAGGCATATGATGAAAAGCAATTGATTTTGAATCCATAGACATTTTAAAACCCTCTCTGTATATGCGCTGAGAGGGTTTCTATGATTTGGTCGGGTGTCTCTTTTGGGGTTAAAAACGTTCTCACCATAGCAGTAAACAATCAACAAGGCAACTTAATCCCGATTCTGCGGCTTGACGAACTCAAAATACTTCACATCCTCATTTTTTAGGTGTCCTTCAAGAATTACGCCCGATATGAATGTGAACAGCTCGACTGGCGAGATATTGCCCTGTAGTGCTTTTTCATAAATTGATTTTACCTTTTGAAGCAGCAAGTCATGAATTGCCATGTGTTCTTTGACATTTGGGTAGCCCACTGCATTCAAAATGCTTATTTCACTTGTGAAATGCTGCTCGATCTCATGCAAAAATGCATCCACACTATGCAGTGTTTCTGTAAATGTGTTTTTTCCAAGTGCGCTTTCAATAATCGTGTTAAATCTATCGAGTAGCATTTTGTGTTCTTGATCGATGACAGGGTGATTGCAATTCCAGGCATTATCCCAGTTGACTTTGACTAGAATATTCTTCTCGGTGAGATGATCGCTGATTGACACTTTGTTTTTCCCACTGTTCTTAGAGACATAAAGCGCCCTGTCCGTGCGAAGGAACCATGATTCCAGATACTCGTGCTCAACCCACTGCGAGCACCCAATGCTTGCACTCACACCTGATGTCTGGCTAATTTCAATTTGCTCGATTCCTTGGCGAATCCGTTCAGCCACGCGTTCTGCTTCAATCAGTGCCGTATGCGGTAAAAGTAAGATGAACTCGTCGCCACCCCATCTTGAAAAGACATCTTCACCGCGAATCAACTCATTGACGCAGGCAACCACATTCAATAGGACCTTATCACCTGTCGCATGCCCGTAGGTATCGTTTACATTTTTAAAATGGTCGAGATCGAAGTAGACCAATGAAATAGGATATTGGTGCCTTAGCGCTTGGCTGAATTCCTCAAAAACCCTCTGGTTAAAATACTCCCGTGTATAGATTCCTGTAAACCGGTCCTTGATGAACTTCTGCTCAAGCTCGATCTTGCTCGTGAGCATCCGATTATAGTTCATAATACCAGTGTATGTCTTCCTTGAAATGATGACGCCAATAAGCATAACAAATAGAAACGCTAAGAAAAACAGACCCCTTTGGTCTTTCCAACCACCTTTTGGAACACTGTATACATCCCAGCCCCCCAAAGAATCCACTGTCCTGAATTTAAGCGGTTCCATCGTGAGAATCTTCTGGTCGCCATAGATGACTTTGTCTGGATGATCCGCATGTGTCACAAAATAGTCAACTTGATTTATTTGAGAAAAACTATCGATGAAAGCAAATGCTTGCTCAGCCTTAAGAACAATACTGACCATGCCCCAATAGTCGCCACTTTTCACAAGCGGCATTCTGATGATAAATCCAACGCCCCCCTGAACAAGGTTCACTGGCCCTGTGAATAGCGTTTCCAGGTTCTCCTTGACCCGGATGACGTCATCTTCCTGCTCTGGAATTTCTGCAAGATTGATCCCGATAATCGCCTCATTTCCCTCAATCGGATAAACCCACATCGCTGTGGTATCCTTGAAAATGCCGACATTTTTTATATCTTCAAGGTGGTCCTTTAAAAGATAGTGCAGATACATATTGATCTGATCATCCGTAAAATCTTCATTCAATTGAATGAATGCGGAGAAACCAGAAAGCAGACTGGTGTTCTCATGTGTGAAATCCTGTACTTCATTAATCAGATTGTGGTAGTGGATAGAAACATCGTACTCGCGATCAGCCTTCAACTGTTCATAGAAACCAAACAGAAGCGCAGACATGACCACAGTCAGTAACAGAAAAGCCGAAACAGCAACAGCATATGCAATTATCTTCTTGCCTTTTGAGTTCATCTGAAGATGTGTCATCTTAGGCCTCCTGAGAATCGTGTCAAATGAATCGCTTCACTATATCTCTCATACCCAAAATATTAAACCAGACACAAACATGCCGTATATAAGTGTCGATCATCTATCTACGGCAAAGTTCTACCGCTTCTTGGTGAGCGGCATCAGTATGTATTTTAGTTCATGGTGTCACTTATGTTCTTAATATTCTTAATGTCCATACCTTCTATGCCCTTCATTTCGGGACATTCCTCTTCACAAGAATAAATTGGTTTGTGTTTAGCTGATTCAAAAGTAATCCAAATGCATTCGAATATCGTTAATTATCCCAGCATCAACCCAATACATATCGTTATGATTGGCTAAATTTGTCGACCTTGTAAAGAAAAGTTGTTTACCATCTGGAGTAAGTCCAGGGAATCTTTCCTGATATTCAGTATTTATACTAGGTCCCATGTTTAACGCTTTAGACCAATCACCATTTTTATTATGAAATGAAATGTAGATGTCACCACAACCCGAACTCCCAGGTCTGTCAGATGAAAACAATAAGAAACTCTCATCTGGGGAGATAAATGGGCACCAGTTAAGAAAACCGTCCAAATTTATTTGCTTAGGAAGTAACTCCGCGCTAATGTATTTGCCATTTACTAATTCAGATTTAAAAATCCCAAATCGCCTTGTTGAATCATACTCGCTGGAGCTTTTTATATAATCTAAAAAATAAATTGTGCCATCCTCAGTAACAGAAGGTGTCCAACTCCCTATTGGTTTTCCTAGTGCAATTGGTTCATCCCATCCAGAATCAGTTTTTAGAACTTTCCAAATTCTCAATTCCATTTCACCATCTACTTTTAAGGGTCTGTTCGACGCAAAGTAAAGCGCCTTTCCATCACAAGAAATAAAAGGATGATCATCATTGTATACTCCTGAAAATCTTGTGATTTGTGGTTCAGACCATTTCCCATTCTCATATACAGAAAAAAATATCGCCCTTGGATGATCCTCCCCTTTAACAGTAGACCAATACATTTCACATCCATCGCTAGTAAAAGTAGGACTACTATGAGCTAATTGCTTGATTAAATCAGGAAGAAATAATTTGGGATTATTATCAACTTTATTCATCTCTAAACACTTCATATACGATCTCCTTAGTTTCATTACTTTCAATCTGCTAGGTACATTTATTGTTTTACTATATTTATCAAATACAATATGGAAAACCTTAATTGAAAAAGCAACTGTCGTATAAGGTAAAAAGGTTCATATAAACTATACAGGTCAAGGTCATTACGGTTTATTTTAAATGCTTGAAAGAATCACCTTCTCTCAAGTCGAGTGACAAGTTCCCATAAGGCAGTTTTATTTCTATCATATTTCAGTAACCTTATGGCTTCTGAGTATGTAACCCATTTGTATTGGCTATGTTCACTTGAAATCTTAAAACTCACATCATCTATCTTTACACCAAAGCAGTATTCAGGGATTACATAAACATCATCTCCCCATAAAAATTCACCGAATATGGATACTGGTATTGAAGTCTTTGTATCAAGTGGTATGTAATCTAATGTTGATGAAATTCCTGCTTCCTCGTAACTTTCTCTTTTTGCGGTATCTAATATACTCTTATCAAAATCTTCACCACCGCCAGCTATCCATTGCCAACAGTTCATATCTGATCTACTAAAAATTGCGAACTTATATTCATCTTCAACCTTGCGATACGGAATCACCAATACTTGGTATGCAGCTCTCATAACTTCTCCTTTTCTGTAACAGCTACTTGCGCCGTTCATTCTCATTCTTTTATTTTGGTTCTACCGTTAACTTGCCTAAATTAAAGATCTTTACAATAACCCATGTTGTAATTTGAGAGCAAAGGACAATAAGTGTCAGTACCAATACATCTAGTTCAGGAAGGTTTAAAAAGCCTCTACCTATACCATAAGCTGCATTGGGGTTGAACAGATAGGCTAATCCGTAGTAGAGGATGACACATAAAAAGATGTATCTGGCTTTGATTTCACGAAACATCATAAAAATCAGAGTTACGAGTATCGATGAAATCCCTATTGTAAGGTTGATTCTTAAACTGTCTGACGAACCTATCTGTAGGAACAGCGGAACAATGAAAAATTGAACCATGTAGGTCGTTAGAATCATTGCTATGCTATTTAGTAGACTCACAGTAAGCTCCATTCTCTCTTGGTTGCATGTCTAGTTGAATGGCTTAAAATCATTGTCAGCGATTATATTCAAAACAACTCTTAACTGAGCAAATTTCATAATAGGTCACAAGGGATATTGCATATTCTTTTACATTGTTTTGTTTCTTTTCCGTTAAGTCACTTCTTTTAACCCAAGTTGGTGAAAGTTTACTTAATGGATATTCTGTTAAACTCGTTTAATCCCCTGTAACCACATTCAAATCAATGCTTTGAGACTACTTCCATTTTCCAATCAACTCCACCCAAGAGTTTTCATATTATATCCATCACATACTGTGATAGTGCTCCGTTTCTATTATTATAATGCACAAATCGTAATACTCAAACTGAATTCAAGAAATATACGGCCAATCCAATGCTGCCTTATGAAACAGCACAAATGAACTAACTACATATAAAAAGATCCATCGCATTCACAATGGATCAAAATTACTTTCATCTACTAAATGATCTCTATAACTTCCTCCCCCTAAAATCCCCACCAGCAATCCGAATGAGCTGATCAGCCACATCCGAATACCTCAGTTCCAGTGAATGATCCTCGAATCCGGCGCAGTGTGGTGTCATGACCACATTGTCAAAGGACTCAATCGGATGCTTGGATGGCATGACGATCTTCCTGTCCTTCGAAGGATACTGGAACCACACGTCTGATCCAAAGCCTTTCAAATCTCCTGATTTGAGCGATTCATAAAGGGCATCCTCATCGATGATCTGCCCCCTGCCGATATTAATAAGCACCTTTTTCTTTAGGGCTGCAAACATGGTCTCGTCAATACGACCATTGGTTTCATCCGTCAGCGGCACCGCGATAACGAAGACATCGGACCACACGGCAAGCTCTTCCAGTCTTTTGAAAACATGCACATCATGAGGTCTTCTGTTCCTGTAATCAAGCACGCCAACCTCTATTCCAAATGGCTTCATCAGCCTGTGTATCTCCTTGCCTATAATACCGTATCCATAAATCGCCACACGCTTATTCGACAGGCTTGTCCAGCTGACGCGATCCGGCTCGGTCCTTTTGCTCCAGTCACCCTTCATCAGATTATTATTATAGAACACGAGCTTCCCCAGAACTGCAAGGGTCAGCGCCAGTGCCCTTTCCGCCACAAAATGGCTGTGTGCCGTGGAGTTGAATATCATAATGCCCTTTGACTGCATAGGAGCAGTATCAAGACCGTTCAGTCCTGTGTAAGGCACTATGACCGCCCGAACATTTGGAAAGACCTCAAGCATTGCCTTGTTGAACTCTCCCGTAATGAGGGCCTGAACCTTTGAATGGACGCCCAAGTCCTTGTCCGCCAGGCGGAACTCAATGTTCGCCTTGTTGAACTCCCGTTCTTTGTTTGTTGTAATGTATTTATAAACCTTGTCGTATATGGTTGCTGCGTAGTACATATCCATCTCCCGTTCAGTCACTGACTCCATTACCCTTGCTTTGGCATGGTTCATTTTTTATTATAGATCTTTATTGTAGGTCTCTATCAATATTTTATTTTAGACTTTCATCTTAGCTCTTTCTATTCGATGAAAAAAGTTCTATCTCCTTCTAATTGGGTATGAAACATATAAGTACCACAAATATATTGATATGGGGAGGGATTCTTATTTTTATTTGGAACGAATCATTCGAACTTGGCATACCCGAGCTGGACAAACAACATAAGCACCTGTTTGAAGTAGGATCAAATCTTCATGAGCTTATTGATCGTGTTGACTATGAAGACGTTTATGATGATATAATCAGCCATGTGGAAGAACTTAAAGAGTACACCATTTTCCACTTCAACTCTGAGGAAGCATTTTTTGATACTTACGGCTATTCGGGTTCTAACATGCACAAGGTAGAGCACCAGCAGTTCATTGACTATCTTGACGGGATCGATCTTTCGCAGGTTGATGCAAATCAGCAGGAAGCACTCCTTGACCTGGTTAAATTCATTGCCAAATGGATCTTCAAGCATATCAATGACTCAGATTCAAAATATGCATTTGAGATCAAGCAAAAGCAGAACAGTAATTAGTGTTTTGCTGCACATAATATACAAATGTTAAAAGCGCTAGATTTTCTAGCGCTTTTAGTTTTGCCTTTACAGTCTTCCCGCCAACTGCACCATGTCTCTAACAACTTCTTTGACGTTGACATAGCCCGTTTCCTTTTTCAGCAGGCTATTCAGCTTGACTTCAACATCCGGAGTAAACTCAAAGTTCGGCGATACGCGTTCTACAATATTCATTGCAAGGCTTAACGATGCGTCAACCTCGGGAACATTGAATCCCTGTTTCTTATGACTTTTCAACACCTTTTTAAAGGATACGACAAACTTGCCTGACTGGGCAATCATCTCCCCGGCGCTCGCAGAGTTGTTCACCTTGTTCCAGTAAACGGCACCATAGCCAGCTCCGTCATTCAGCTTCTTATTACCAGCGTACACGCTCAGTATTTCAGGATCAACATTGACATACCTGTAAACGCCATCCTTGCCCTTGTGCATTTTTTGCGTTGCAAAACCGCCAAATGCTTCATCGCCATGACGGGTCATTCCAACCTGCTGACATTCGTCCGCATTGTAGCCCGTATTCTCCTTGAACCAGGATTTTGCCTGATCAGCCCAGTGTCTCGCACTGACTTCAAGAACAGCTCCACGATCGTCCTTATACACCACTCGGAAGTCATCATCCTGACTGAATTTTGAGTTGCTCATGCTTACGACATCAATGTCCTTGCCTTCCCAAGGAACGTTTTTCATTTTCTTCATTTCGGAAACCAGGAAATCTTTTCGCTTTGTCTTCAGTTTTGAGTAAGTCTCCATGAAGGCTTTCTGGTACTTCGCGTCCACATCCTTCAGAGTCCTCATTGAGTTCTGCTTGTTGTCACTCCAGTTTTCCATCATTGTCTCAAAGCTTACTTTACCGGTAGACTCAACCTCAAGCATTAACTTCTTGGCTGGCATGCCGTCAGGAAGATCCGAAATTGTGTATGCCTTATTTACTTTTCTTGGAATGACGCTTGCATCAAGTATGCTTGTTGCCGCCTGGCCATAAACTTCATCAGAAAGCTTGATCTTTGGCTTGACTGGTTCATTTCCAGGATTCAGGCCTACATACTGCTTTCTTACGCTGTCATGCATAGGTAGATTGTTCTTGATTGCTGAAGTAACTAAAGCTTTTGATACAAGTCCACTCAATGCCATAGCCGTCAGAGCCATGCCCACTTCCTTGAACGCAACCAGCAGAGCCTTCTTCAAATCGACCATCACTTCACCAGGCTTGATGTATGGGTCGTTCTCCCATTTTTCTCCCCATTTGTCCCAGTCAATGTTCATCATCAGCGATCTGAAGAACACAAGCCCGAACATGTATGCTGTAGCTTTCCCCGCAGAGAGGAGGCCGCGAATTGAGGTTGCTGTTATCAAATGGTCAGGTGATGTTATAAGAAGCTCATAGACCTGCTGATCTTTCCATTCGGTGAAATTCTCCATGGTGTACCTGTCATACAGCTCAAACTTGTCTTTGATGTCGTTGATTATGGAAACAACAGTCTTTTTCATCATGCCAATTGCAGCCTGACCGAATGCCGCCCCAGGCGTTACGCCCATGTAAATCATCAGAACACCGTCGAGTGCGATATCGCCCACCCACTGCGTCCAGAATCGGATTTCATCATAAGTCTCGATGTCGTTCAGCATTTCCCTGTAGCCTTCAAGTCCATTGGCTTCGATCAGCTTCTGTGTGATGCTCCAAATCTTATGCCGGTACTCATAGATCAGGTCTGCACCCCAGACATACTTGTATGTGTCCAGATCCTTCAAGAACTTGTCACGGTATCCATTGTTGTTTGGGACATATGTCTCAATGATGTGCTTTGTAAAGGCATACTCCTCTTCAAGGTCCAGAGACCTGACTGGCTCCATGGGAGGCATCAGGCATAGCTTTACTGACCTCTCATGCTTTTCGCCTCTAACTTCAGACCTTATGACAAGCTCAGACTCGTAGGATACAGGCTGATCCTTGTCTTTCTTTCTTGATGTGATCGGCTCCTTTGTTTTAAGCTTGAATACCACTCTGGCAAAGGTATCATTTGAACTCTGGCTGTCGATGGCTTCTCGAACATTTTCCCAATCAGGAAGAACTTCAAAATCTATTTGGGCAATGGAGTATACGTTCCTGCTGACATCATCAAACGTCTTTAGTTCAAACTTGATATTTTCAAGAACTGGATAATCCGTTATGAGTCTGCCGTCAAACTCTTTTACAGCTGTCACCTTCAGCTCAGTTACGGTTGTTTTGTCGCCATATACAACTTTTGGCTCCTCTGATACAACAAACATACCTTCTCTTGCCACCGTTATGATGACTGCTTTTTCCAGGACTTCCCCTTCACACTTTGCAACTATTGTGATGGTGTACTCTTTTCTGGATTCACCCTCACTTAAATGAGACTTTGCACTATGAAGCTCGATTCTTGCCTTCTCGCTTGACAAGGAAGTGATAGTAACTGGGATCTGTGGCAAAGTCTTATCCTGATTAACGGTAAACATCCATACTTTACCATTTGAATTTGAAATGAACGGAGTGAGTGTCAAAGTACAGTTCTTCTTGTAAATGAGAACACCACGGGATTTCACTTTCAGCTCCGCCTGGTTTTCATCTTCTTCATCATCCGTTTTATCTTTGTCATCCGTCTGGTTCCTGTCATTCTTCTTCTTTTTTTCCTTTACCGGCTTGGATTTTTTTTCAAACCTCTTGCTGCCTGTTTTCTTCTTTCGAAGCACACTTAAGCCAACTATGGCTCCACTAATACCGATGAGGCCAAGCACACCCGTCATGAATCCACCGGAATCAGACCCGCTCATGTATTTAGCGATCTTGTCCGGATTCTGATCCTCCCATATCAGAAGAAGCAGGGCAATACCTTTTACTGAGTTTGTATCCAGCGTTGAGCTGTAATGGCTTTCCTTTACTTCCTTAATCTCATAATTCTCGTCCAGATACTGAGTTCCCGCCGGTACCCAGTTGGGGTAAGTAAAGATGTCAATGAACTTCTCGCGCGCCTTTATGTACTCCTTAGGATTCAAGCCCTTGTCACGATGGGTCTGCAAAAATGCAACATACTCCGGGATCATATGCTCAAAGCTTTTTCCGTTTTCATCGTATATTAGATAGGAGTTGTCTTCCACGAAATTCGGCTCATTCAACCTTACAATTTCTAGATCGAGTGCCTTCTGCAGTATTATGGCTCCATTGGGTTCCTCACCATCCATAACTGCACTTGCAGTAAAAATGCCTAGAAAATCTGCTCCCGACTGCCGCTCTTCAACACTTATGTCTTCATAGGAAAGCCAGGCATCTGCAAATGCAGGCAGACAGACCAGCTGCACCAAGGCGAGGATCAGTACGATCGCTGCCATTTTCTTAGTCTTCAAGAATCTCACCTCCTATAACTTGTGTCCACATTGCGTACAGAACTTTGAGCTTTCAGAAAGCTTTGCTCCACACTGAGTGCAAAACTGTTTTTTTGCTGTATTCACACCTTTAACTGGCTTTACATCTTCAGATGCCATTTTGTCTTCCATGACCTTTTTATCTGATGCTGCCTCTTTCTTTTCGCCCTCTTGCTCGACTAAAGATGAAATGTTCTTCACCGCTTGTGCCGCTTTTGAAAACAGCTTCAATATTTCTGCAGTATCAGGCGTCTTGGGCATGTCACCCCTGATCCGCAAGCCTGTCACACCTTCAGCTGTAACAGGCTTGGGAGTCGTGTTCCTGTCAATCGCCGATTGGCTCGCTTCCCAAACCTTGACTCTTTCATCCTCGTAGGCCCTGAAATAATCTTTCGGACCTTCCAACGCCAACTGATAAGTGCCCGGATTTTCATCGTTGAACAGTTTCCTGCCGGCTGACTCAGAAGGCGGCTCAAATCCCTCTGGATACGTCACATCCAGAAGAGCTTCCTCGAACTCTGGCGTCAAAGGCGACTCTGCATAGCTCACATCATCCTCTTCAAGGACATCCAGCATTGTTAAGCCCTCGTCATCCATATCCTCATGTTTATCAGTCTGGATGCCAGCTTTCTCTTTCACGGATATCATCTGCGTTTCAGCAGTGCTTTCAGACTGCGACACATTCAAGATCCACTCATCACCATTGAAGACATACCATTCTCCATCTTCAGAACCCAATCGATTCCAGTTGCCTAACTCATCCTGAAACTTGAGTTTCCTGACCTCTTCATCAAAGGTTATTCGATCTATTTTGCTGCTTAAAAACCTTCCCTTCAACTCCCAATACTTGCTCTCTAAAGCTGACTTGTCCATAAAGCCTCCTGTAGCTGATCAATCTCTCTAATCTTTATAATTGAATATCTCAAAACCTGAAAAGTCTCCATTTTGGGCGTAGTCTACGATATAAAACCCGTACATAAACGTTTCGCCCGTCGGCAGTTCCAGAAAATCAAGGTACGCTTCTTCTTCCAAAACAAACGGATCATCTAATGCTTCCTTGACTTCATAGGTTTCTGAATTGTATGCCTCAAAGATCGCTTCAACGGTATCCCCTATTTCAAGCTGGAAGAAGTCCTTATCAGCCATGATCTCTCCATCGTCGGTGACAGCCCATGCGCCCACTACCGAGTAGTAGCCGCCATCCTCATGGCTCTCATCCCAAGTCCATTTTCCAACAATATCTGCTCTTTGTCCGTTGATATATGCAGGTATGTTATACAAGTTGTATTCTGCGGTGTCCTCAACGACATAGATCGTCACAAGGTGGTCGTTCAGACCGGTCCAGTAGCCCTGGAAGTTATCCGATACGATTCCTGTTTCGGGATCATAGTTTACATTGGTATCCATGCCAAGAGACATGACCGCTGTCATTTCCTCATTTAGAACCAGTCCAAGGTAATTATATATGCTGGCGATGTTATTGGCATCTTCCTCTGAAATGATGATGGAGTACACATTGTCATCTGTCATTTCCGGTTCAGAGGCTTCGAAAAGGATACTTCTCGTGTCTGAGTTTTCTGCACTTATAAACTCCTCAACAAAGGTTTCATACATGTCAATGGGGTTTGAAACCCTATATGCAGCGAGGTTTTCCTCAAGCATCGCCTTGTCCATATATGGGAAAAATATGGACAGTCCGCCGCTGTAGTATCTTTCAGGGCCTTGGATTTTGTAGACAACGGCCAAGTCTATTGCTTTCATGAGCTCTTCTGCTCTAAATGCCTGATCGCCTTCAATATGTCGCGCGAAATCATACAGGTCGATTAATTCAGTGTAGCCTGTGAACATGTTGTTTCTGCCGTAGCTTTCGGCATTGTTGCGACCGTATGAAACAGTGTTGAAGGTTCTGACATCATCCATATTCATCATGAACTCTACTGACATGTCTTCCAGGGCCAGGACCACATCGCTTATATAGGATAAATCAACCACCGAAAGTGTGATCATGCTGTCTGTATCGTTTGCCTCTGAATGCTTCTGGTAAGTGTCGCATATGATTTTTCCCAGTTCCGCACCACCCATATCAGGGTTGGCATTCAGAGCTGCAAAAATGCCCTTGTAATCCCAGCCGTGTCCCGGCTCTGTCTCTTCCGAGGCGACCATGTACTTAGCGAATGGCTGCGCCATGAATGCGACCTCAACCGTAGCCATCAGACATGCATCGAATCCTAGTATCTCAAGCTCCACACCGGTTGCTTCCTTGGCTCGACGAAGAGCCGTTTCGATTTCGTCGATGGATAAATGATCCGGATACCTGTAGGATTGGTCTTCCACTTCAAAATGATCATCGCTTCCATATCCGTACAGTGGCCCTCCACCGTGGTTCCATAGATCAAGGACGTATTTCTCAGCGGGATAGTTGGCAACTGTCCAGACTATAAAATCATATAGGGTATCCGGGTCGCCGATGTTTTTCAAGCCTTCATTTCCAAGAAGCTCGATACTGTCCTTCGTTACTTTGAATCTCTGATTTTGAGAACCATCAACGACTTCATTTTGCCAGTATTTCGTTCCGCCGGTCTCAAGAATTATGTTGACGTCACGGCTTGAACCGTATGCTGCCATTTCCAGGATATCTGTCGTGGCGGCACCCCCATCAGATTCAAGATCCGTACCATTCATGAACACCATAAAGGTGTACTTTGCTTTCCCGGCAGGATCACTTGAGTTGTTATTGCCTCCATCGTTGCCGCCGCCAAGACTATCACTGTCAGAGACTCCATCACTTGAATCCGCACCACCGCTTCCAGACGTGTCCTGATTATCTCCTGTGCCATGATTGCCTGAAGTAAATACGTCTTCACCATCATAAGGCCCCTCACTGTCTGGCAAAAGCATCACGAGTCCAATGAATCCTGCGATCACAAGCACCAGGCCTATTAGAGCCTTCTTCAGGCAACCACCCTTTTTCTTTTCCCTTTTTCTTTCTTTTTTGCGTCTTCCAGACTTTTTCTTTTTCCCCGCCCTGGTTTCATGAATGGTTTCATCTGTAATTGTCTCAACACTTGAGCCTTGCACCAATTCTGAGTATGATGGACGTTCTTGCTCAGTTACTCCAACCGGGTCAGCTTGCGCTGATGTTTCAGCATCCTGAGTATGTATACCAGCAACTGGACTCCCACAGGAACCACAAAATTTCGAGTTTTCTTCAAGTGGCTCGCCGCACATCGTGCAAAATTTGCTATTTCCCATATATCCCCCTTCATAACAGTCCGTTCATAGTATATACTTATTATATCTTTTTTATGGCATATCCTACTAAGAATATTCATTTTTATTCACAAAAGTGGGTAAAACAAACCTTAGGAACCTAAATTCGGATTGGAGGAAACATCATGAGCAATTTCTGTCACAAATGCGGACATGAAATGGGGCCCGGAGACCTTTACTGTCCTAGCTGCAAGGCAATGACCAACGAAGAGTTGACTCCGGAAAAAATCGCTGAAATTCAGAAGAACTACAAAACAGACAAAAAAGGCTGTCTGAAATTTGTCGGGATACTCCTTGTGTTTGCCATCATAGTTTTAGGCTCATGGTTAACGGGCGGAGAGGAAGGCATGGCTGCCACTGTTCTGATTCTTGTATTTGCAATGCTAAACATAATCCTGTTCAAGCTGAATCAGAAGAAGAAAAAACAGAAAGTTAAGTCCAATTATTACAAGCTTTCACTGAAGGACGATTTAACCGATGTTGATGACAAGTGTCCTAGGTGCCACAGCATCGTTGGCGATGAGCAAGAGTTCTGCACAAACTGCGGAGCTAAACTCATTGACAATACGCCTAATGCTGAAAAGAAACCACTTAAGACGTTGTCCAAAAATCACATTTGCGAGAGTTGTCATGAAGTCATTCCTGCAGATGCTAAGTTCTGTAGCAGCTGTGGCTCAAAAGTTGAGATGCAATCTGTATGTCAGTCCTGCGGTGAGCTCATTGAGCCTGATCATCGATTCTGCGGAGGCTGTGGTTCAAAGGTCGATACGAAAGAGGGGTTAGCTTAATGAGTATAATGATTTTTCTAGCTCTTATTGTTTTGCTGGTCGTTCAGCTCATAATACTTAAAAGAAACAGCTCAAAATTCCAGTTGAACGAGGACGAAGCCAAGATTTCCGAACTGCTCGAAGCGATTCACAGCGGCAAACAGCAACACACCGACAAACGTGGACGAACAATTCTCATGATCGCCTGCGATGAGAGGCCAATACATAAATCATCAAGAGAAGGCTTTTTCAGGGTCATTCAGGAATCGCTCAAAACCGGAATTCGTGTCAATGCGCGCTCTCTGGAGAACGGAAAAACGGCATTGGCCTATGCTGCGGCAAAGCCATATAATACGGATGTTGTCGAGTACTTGATCAAAACAGGTGCCGACACTTCTTCCAAGGATTCACGAGGAAGAACCCCTTTGTTTGAGGCGGCAACTTACGGTGACTTGTCTGTTTTCAGTGCGGTTGCCAATCATACTTCCAACTTGAACGTAACCGATGATGAGGGCAATACGCCTCTCATGTCTGCTGTAGCTCAAATGAACCTTCCAGTTATTCACGAGCTGATAGAACGAAATGCGAATGTTAAACTCCGAAACAACAAGGGTGAAAGCGCATATGACATAGCGGCAAGGGTCAAGCCTAAATTCACAAAGTACAGCAGAAACAGTGCCAGACCAAACGAATACGGAAAACACAACCACACATTGGATGAAATGGTTCGGGAGCTTCACTGCCTTGAAAATGACGAGCCATTCAAACCTAAGAAATACGTTCCCCCTTCAACAGGCACCCTCGGAGACACAGGTGATCTAGATGACTAAAAACAACAGCAAGTTATGGAAATTTGTAAAACTGGGTATTATAGCAGCCGCCGTTGCCTGTGTTGCCTACATGGTATTGATGATTGGTTCTGTCCTGCTCATGATAATGGCTGCATCCGATCATACAGAGTTATACGGCGACATCATCGTTTCAGAAAGGACATATTATAAAGGTGATCCACTGCCTTTGGAGTTCCAGCCCCCAGAAGAACTTCAGGATATCCATGGTCTCATGTGGGATTTGCATTACGTCGACGAATCTTTAGATGCCAAGCTCATGGACAATCTGTTTGAGGGAGAGACGATCCTTGAAACTTACACTCAGGAGGAAGTCAATGAGATATTCGGGAAGGAAATAACTGATATAAGTCGGGTAGCCATTTATTATCCTACAGAACCCGGCGTTTTAAAAGTCGAGCTGTACGGATTTTATAAGCAGACAAATCCGCAGTACATCGCTGAGACTGAGGTGATCATTCATGAGAAGTAAATCCCTGATATTATTTCTGATGCTGGCTCTTATAATCTCCGGATGCTCCTTATTGGAAGACAAGGGCACCATCATAGGCAACCCTGATTTTGTTCCGAGTTTTGAGCATGTTGATATCGACACCTTTATAACCTCGTATATGGACCATCTTGCTGAAGTTAATCTGCCAGCTGCTTATGAGCGGCTTGAAGATCAGTCCCATTGGGATGCGGTTTATCTGGTTAATGAAAGGCACACGATCCAATATGACAACGGATTTCTCATTATAAGCTACGATACATCGGATATCGAAGTTGAACTGGATGACATGCTGCTATATGCAAAGGCTCTGATCATGACGCTTGATCCGGATACCCTTGCAGATGATTTCGATTCCAAAATGAATGAATACAACGGACTGACACAATTAGGCGGCAATATTTCCTGGTCGGAATTGGTTTTCTACGGAGATACAGTCCACTATGATTTCAATCTGACCAAGGAAGGTGTTTATCAGCTGCATGCCGAGGATACAAAAATGGGACACTAAGAAAAGTCTTTAACTTCAAAGTTAGTCCTGTTAATATATAATGGTTGAAAAGGAGTGATCCATTTGACGACAGCCATAGGCATTCTTGCCATTGTATTTGGTTTGTTCTTCGTGTCGTTGGGTTTATTGTTTGTCAAGTATGAACTCTCGCCTTTCAGGTTGTTTGTAAAACCAGAAGACGTGTTTTACAGGCTAAACTTTGGCATTCGCATAATGATTCCGGGCTTCATACTCTTCTATCTGGCATCGGTAATTCTACAAGCTTAAACTGAACATCAAAAACAGCGACGGACACCATTTGTCTATCGCTGTTTCTTTTGCTCTGATTCTAAATTTTCTACAGCTTGAATACCGCAAGCGATTCATTAAGTTCGTAAAGCTGCTTTCTCTTCTCACCCATTTCCATGCTTATTGAGCGCAGATTTTCAGTTTGCTGCACTGTAGATGCACTAATTTCTTCAGAGCCAGCTGCAGTTTGCTCTGATACTGTGGTATGGTTCACCGTATCGCACTAAACTGCGGTTTTTTCACTAATTAAAGACATCAGTACTATTCGATGCAACATACTCATGTGATTGTTTTATAAGATTTATCATATTATCTAGTGTTTTCTAACGACACT